>SVOM01000001.1 GCA_015066405.1 Oscillospiraceae bacterium | reverse complement strand
CTCTTCTTTCAAAACTTGGCAATATCTTCTTTAGTTGTTACTACAACCCTGTCGGCATTCAGGTGTTTAATGCTGTTTGCAATTTCTTCTGTTAAAACAGTAGTAATAACACGAATCCCAAACGCTTTTGCCATTGGAATAATTACCGATGCCAAACCGCTTGCACCTGCGTTCATTAAGAGGGTGTCGCCTTCTTTAATATTACCTTCAATAAATAAATTAAGATAAGCAGTTGCAAATGCTTCGGGAATAGCTGCCGCTTCAACCATAGAACAGTTTTTCGGCACAGGCATAAGCATATCATACTTTACATTCGCGTATTCGGCATAACCGCCGCCGCCGAGCAAAGCACAAACCTTATCGCCTATTTTCCAGTTAGACTTTTCCTTTGCGCCATCAGCTATTTCAACAATAGTACCTGCAATTTCAAGTCCCATCCACTCGGGACATCCTGCAGGTGGTGGATAGTCACCTTCGCGTTGCATAAGGTCGGCTCTGTTTAGTGCCGCCGCTTCAATTTTTATAAGACAATCATCATCCCCTAAAATCGGGTCGGGTACATTATCCCATCTTAAAGATTTATCATCATTTACAAGTATTGCTTTCATTTTTAAATTATCCTTTCGGTTTTTAACGAACTATCGTGACAGGTATATACTTTATACCCACTGTTTACAAAGGTATCTATAAATTTTTGGGCGGCTTTTTTATCAAAATATGCACCCGTATGTTTTTTTGCTTTTATATTATAGTCGGTATAGCACTCATCCCCTGCGAGAATATGTGTTATGCCCCCATTTTTAATTTGCACTATCGCCGAGCCTTCGTTATGGCCACCCCAACGAATAATTTTTATATTAGGGGAAACGGAATATTCCGTTTTAAAGCAATTAGTTTTCATGCCGCTTGGTATGTATTTTTTGCCTTGCTCGTATTCATCTATCGTTATATGTAACGTGGCTTTTTCAAAATGAGTCAACGCCGCAATATGGTCGTGATGCGCGTGGGTTACAATAACGTCGGTTATATCGGCGGCGGTTAACCCCACCTGCCGCAAAACAAATGCCGGAGAGAAAAACTTTTTCATATTAAAGCTCGGCATTGTGTCGCATCCGGCATCAACCAATATTTTTTTATCCTCAGTTTTTATAAGATATATTGCAAAGCATATAGGTATTTTCCTTTGCTTATCGCCTTTATCAATTACCATTGCCTCGGTAATTTCGGTCTCAGCATATTTTAGGCAATAAACCTCTAAATCTTTTTTAACCATTTGCATTGCCACTTTAAAAATCCATAGCGGCAATTGCTGCTTTCATTACACTTAGAAGCGGTTGATTAACAGTAGATATTGCATCATGCTCATAAACGCAAAGCGCCATTTGGCAACCGAGTTTTATTCCAAGTCTTCTATGCAAGCCACACTCTCCGCCCGAAAGGAACAAAAACGGCGCACCAAGTTCCCTTTTGAGCAAATCGGTTATGCGAAGATTCTCTATTTGCTGCTCCATATTGTCAGCGTGGGTTACTATTTTTATAACGTCGGCACCACGGCGTTTTTGCTCTTTTGCTATTTCGAGCACCCTTTGGGCTGAAGTAAACTTGTTAACGTGCGAAGACATAAGTACCTCGCCGCCGAGAGAATGTATTTCATCAATCAGCTCCATTTGCTTTTTTATCGCCTGTTCGTTATCGGTAAGCTCTTCCGGATGACAACAAAACATATCGCCTCTAACATCGCAAAGCGTAGCCCCGTATTTCGCAAGGTCTATTAATTCTTTTGCTAATTCCTCATCGGTTTTATTCTCGTTATAAGCATACCTATAATTTGTTACGTAGCAAGGGCGCCCCTTCATATGAACAAGGATTTCTTTTATTGTTTTTTCATCTCTAAATTCTGGCCTTAGGTGCTCCGCTTGTAGCCCGTATGCATCAGCACCAAGGCAGTTGGCGTTTTTTATACGACCTATTGCCGCCTCGGGTGTTTCACATTGGAGCATAACTGTAAGTAGTGGTTTATTGATGTTTACAAAACTGCTTTTCATAATTACCCTCTATTCATAGCGGCTCTTCCGCCATCTATCATAATATTTTCGCCTGTTATAAAGTTTGCTTTGTCAGATACCAAATAAAGAATCAAATCTATTATTTCTTGTGGCTGGGCAGCACGTCCTAAAAGTGTTTTCATGTTTGCCATAGCGGGACGTGTAAGCACGGGGCCCGGGGATACACAAACACATCTTATGCCATAGGGGGCACCGTATTGGGCCATACACTTTGTAAAGCCGTACATAAGGCCTGCCTTGGCGGTTGGATATTCTACACCATAGCCATCGCACTCAGCACCTGCTATCGAACCAATATTTACGATAACTCCGCTTTTTTGCTCACGCATTTGCTTTAACACTGCATGTGCGAAATAAAACGGGCCTTTTAAATTAACGTCTAAGCCCCAATCGTAAACATCTATCGGCACGTCGGGAAATTCGGGATATTTTTTCATGTCAACCTTTTGCATACGAACGGCTGTACCGCCGGCAAAGGATATCAGCACGTCTATTTGCCCAAATTTTTCTACTGTAATATCACGGGCGCGACATATATCCTCATAATTTCTTACGTCGCACACAACGCCCACCGCTACGCCGCATTTTTTATTATTTATAGCCGTTACCTTTTCATTTAACGTTTCGGCATCGATATCGCACATAACAATATTTCCGCCAAGAGCAGTCCAATTCTCGGCAAAGAGCAAACCCATGCCCGAGGCCGCACCGGATACAATAGCTATTTTATTTTTAAAGTTCATAATAAAACCTCCTTTTTTCTAATTGTAATACCTAATAAATAATATTTCAATATAAAAAATCGCAAATATTTAAACTTTTTGATACTAATTAATCAAAAATTATTGAAATATTTATTATTTTTGATATAATGCTGTTAGGTAGGTGATTATAATTAGCGCTTTAAATAAAATGATTGTAACCAATATTGAAAAGCCCATTGTTGTACACTCGGAAAAAGGACGATATTTTGAAATGAATAATAGAAGAGCCTTTGGTTTATCTGTTTGTATAAGCGGTCAAATTACATATATAATGAATGGAAAAACCTATGTTTCCAACCGAAATAATGCCATTTTATTACCGCAGGGCGGCAATTACTCACTCTACGGCGACAAGGAAGGACTTTTTCCGGTTGTCAACTTCAAATGCGAAAATTATAATTCTAACGAAATTGTTATACTTCCGCTTAAAAACCCAAAATCTTGTTTAAAGGATTTTGAAACCCTTAAAGATTTATTTCTTCACAGTGAAAACCAATTGAAAATTTATAGCACTTTTTACGAATTGCTTAATAAAATTACCTGCGAAAATTCGGACAGCTATAATCCGCTTAGGTCTGTTATACAGTATATTGAAGAAAATCTCTCCAATGCAGAGCTTTCAAATACAAAATTAGCTCAAAAAATGGGTATTAGCGAAGTGTATTTACGCAAGCTTTTTATTACCCACCAAAACTGCACGCCAAAACAATATATTCTTAATTTAAGAATACTTAAAGCAAAGCAAATGCTAACTGAAACTTCGCATAGCGTAACCCATATTTCCGAAGAATGCGGTTTTAGCAGTCTTTACTATTTTTGTAGGGCTTTTAAAGAAAAAACTGATATGACACCTACCGAATATGCCAATTTAAATAAAATTTGCGAAATATAAAAGCGAGGTTTAAAAAATAGACCCCTTGAGTATAGTTTTAAAAAATGAAGAAGGAAGTTCCGTACAAATTCCCTGTTTATTATTATCACATAAAGCAAACTACCCTAAGAAGAGAAGATAGAACTCTCTTTAGGGTAGTTATTTTTTGTCGATATATTGCTTCGCAATTCGATATTTTTACCAAAGTAAAATTGATATGTTTTCGTTTTGCTCAAACTCGATATGATATAAATCCCAATTTCTTGTTGCTATAAGGCAACATATCGAGTGTGAAACACATATCGAAAATCCCGATAGGGATTTATATCGATGCATTGTGTCCTAAAGAACACAATGCTAAACTCTCGGCAGTTTTTTACATTATAATATTAAGTATCAAATAGATAACGGGTTGGTGCAACAAATAAATTATCAAAGAGTTTTTACCGATAAACGCAAACGGCTCTACCCTTCCTGCTGTAAACAGTTTTTTATTTAATCCGTGATTTTCTAAAATATTATAAAGAAAATAGCCCGTTAAGAACAAAAACATCCACGGAAAAAGCGAGAAATAATCGGCAGATAAAAACCACCTTGGTGGGAAGCCGAGATACGCCGTAAATATAAACAACATCCCACAGCGTGTGATAAAGCACCATGCTTAAAACCGTTATTCCGCGAACGGTATCGAGCAAATGAAGTCGATTATTTTTCATCGATGTACTCAAATCTTTTTGTCGCTTTTCCGCCGTGTATTACGGTTTCCTCCCACATAGACAATGGCCTTACCCATATATCTTGTTCCCCGTAAAGTGCTTTATACACAACCATTTCTTCAAGTGTTTCGCTGTTTTTGGCAACGGCTAAAACTTCATATTCGTTTCCTTTAAAGTGGCGGTATTTACCTTTTTTAACCATTTGTTGCATCCTCAAAACTCTTTGCTATAAATTCCTCAAATGGAATGCCACCGGGTTTATATTCCTTATATTCAAATTTAACCGAGTCAACCTTTTCGATAATATTTTTTACTGCCGTTTTGAGACAACCAAACGGCTCTGTTGGATAACTCTTCTTTTCATAAACAAAGCCAAGCTCTTCGTGATAATTATTAATCGGCTCTAATTCCTTACCAGTCAAAAGAGATATTTGCAGTCGTGATATAAAGCGTTCCCAACGAGGTTTATAAAAGTCCTCAAGCATACCGTTCCACTCTTTTGCGGCATAATCTCTAAGTCCGCCTTCGGTAGAATTCGGAGAGTAGCCCGACCCCTTTTCGGCCGCCCACAAGGTTATCTGATGCCTTGCGTTCCACTCGAAATATGCTTTTTCGGCGGGTGTTTTGCCGCACGCCTTTGCCTTTTCAAGCCAAGTACCGAGTAAAAATTTCTTATCAGTGGATACAAGTGCATTTTGCAGTTTATAAAGGCCTAACAATTCCGCACCGTTTTTAGATACACCATCGATATCTTTATTTTTATATGCGGTTTTCATCTCTTCAATGAAATACCACGAAAGGTTGTTAAGTATTTGGCGGGTAGCTTCCAACAAATCGCGTTTATAACCGCCCATATTTGAAAACTCATCATAATGTGAGAACAATGCCTTTACGTGATTTACAAGCACCGATTGGTCAATGTACGGACAGGCAAAATTTGAATAAGCCGATACATTGCGAACAGTAAGAGATGGCCTTGCGCACAAACCCGATTCGGCACCCAAAAGACGATCTATATGGAACGAAGTAACAAAAACCTTTTTTAACGTATCGGTTATATCATCACAAGCCCTACCATAGCGATCCCGAGTATATGCCTTTATAAAATCTTCCACCGATTTATAGCCCTCACCAAACGCATTATCGGCAAAAATCGAATAAAATATTTCGTTTGCATTAACCGATTCGGGCATATAGCCGATACCCAATATTTTACTATTCTCGTTTTTAAGATGTATAAACGGGTTGAGCAACTGTTCTGTAGCCGCACCCTGCATAACCTCCTGCCCACCAAAAGCATTTACGGCACAGTAGCACCAAGGCGAAACATCGGGAGTTTTAGGTGCGGTATCACGGCGGTCAGCCGAAAGCGCCACCAGCAAAGCACCGCCATCGTATTTGTTATTTACACTATCGGGAATCTCCAATTTTGGCGAACCCCACTCTTGTATTACCCAAACGGGTGTATCAACGAACTCTCGCATCTTTTCATAACAACTGAGCGCATATTTGGGGAGATTAACCCCTTCTTTATTACCGCCCTCATGGAAAGCATCGGCAGAAAAGAACGATACCTTATCGGCGCCACCTATTTTCATAAGCTCAGCATAAAAAAGGTCGGCAACCTTATTAAAGTTTGGATCCTCGGGTAAAATATAGGCGGGACGAACAAAACCACCCCAAATACCCTGTTTTAAGGGCTTCGAATCGGCATAGTAATTGCAGAAATCATCTGGCACCATACCTACATATCCACCAAGAATAGGAGAAGCGCCCAGTTCTAATAAACGATTGTTGAATTTCGCAGCAAGTTCTGCCCTTTCTTCATACCAGCTATCAGGTGCACCGCCTGCCCAACCGGATAAATTAAACACCCATTGCCAAGTATAAAACGCGGGACCACAAATAAAGTTTTTAATGTCCTCGGTGCTATATCCCAGTTTTTTAAGCACTCTATACCATACCGTTTCAAGACCTATGGGGTTCAGAATGAGGTTATATCCCGACAAAATAAGATAATCGAGTGTTCTTTCCCAATCTTGCCACGAATCAAATGCATAAGTATAACTAAAGGTACAGTAATTAAAGAAATAGCGATATAAAAAACTGCTTTTGTTTTTAAGCACCTTTTGAACCTTGGGCGGATTTTCGGGCAATGTGCCACTCGTTGCCAAAGCGCCTATACTATAGTGGCAAATTTCTTTTAAATATTTATTAAAGCCTACAGCGGCAGAAACACCCGTATTGGCGCGGATGCATATTTTATCGCCCTTATCAAAAACCTCGTATGTATCAAAGCCGTCGCTGTCTATTTTCTCGAAAACGAACTTTTCGGCATATTTTTTGCCTGCTGTTCTTTCAATCAATGCATACAAAGCATCAACATTTAGATTATCAGGTATGTTTTTATTTTTTATATCTATATACTGCTGTTTGATTTTCATAATTACCTTCCTTAAAAAATATTTTTCTCCATTTTAAAATAACTTTAACAACTGCATTATGCAACCGACAAAGCAACACAAAAGGTGGATTTTACACCATAAAGCAATAAAAACTACTGCCACAAGAATATGACAGTAGTTTTTTATTATTCGGCAAATGCCTTCATGGCAAGATATGCCATATAAATATCAAATTTTGCCGTTGTTTCAAAGGGCGCGTGCATAGAAAGCACAGGCACGCCAAGGTCAACAACATCAACGCCGAGATTTGCTATATACATAGCAACTGTTCCGCCGCCACCTGCATCAACCTTACCAAGCTCGCCCGTTTGCCAAACAACACCCGCGTTATCAAGCATTTCTCTGATTTCGGCAACATATTCAGCGCTCGCATCCGATGTGCCGCTTTTACCTCTGGCACCTGTATACTTTGTGATTACAACGCCGTAGTTTAAGAATGCGGCATTTCTACGCTCCATAACATCCTGGAAGGTTGGGTCGGTACCTGCATTAACATCGGCGGACAAGCACTTTGAATTGCGAAGTGCTACGGTACAGTCTACACCCTGCATTTCGGCAATATCAAAAACAAGGTATTTTAGGAATGATGATTCAAGGCCCGTATTTCCCGAGGAGCCTGTTTCTTCCTTATCGGCAAGCACGGTTATAAGCGTTTGCTTTGGTGCTTTTGTATCAATAGCCGCCATAATGGCAGGATATGCGCAAACGCGGTCATCCTGACCGTAGGCACCTATCATTGAGCGGTCAAGACCAATATCGCAAGCCTTTACCGCCGGCACACACTCAAGCTCGGCAGACAAGAAATCGCTCTCGGTTATGCCGTATTTTTCGTTTAAGAGTTTTAAAATGTTAAGTTTTACAAGCTCACTGCCCTTATCATCACGGAACGGGTGGCTACCTATAAGCACATTAAGCTCTTCGCCACGAATTCCATCGGCCAGAGTGCGTTTGCTTTGCTCGGCGGCTAAATGCGGCAACAAATCGTTAACTACAAATTTGGGGTCGTTATCATCCTCGCCTATGTTAACATTAACCTTTGTTCCGTCGCGCTTTACAAATACACCATGGAGAGCAAGCGGCACTGCTGTCCACTGATATTTGCGTATACCACCGTAATAATGAGTTTTAAAGAGTGCTAACTCTATCTCCTCATAAAGCGGGTTAGGTTTTAAATCAAGGCGCGGCGAATCGATATGAGCCGCAGTAATGCGCACACCCTTATCGGCGGCCTCTTGTCCAACGCATACAAGAGCTAAAGCCTTGCCGCGATTGTTCACAAAATAGCGGTCGCCCGCTTTGTATTTTTTGCCGCGTTCATACTCTAAAAATCCTGCTTTTTTTGCAATCTCTATGGCAGCATCAACCGCCATACGCTCGGTTTTTGCAGCATCCAAAAACTTTTTATAGCCAACACAAAACTCTTCGGCCTTGCAAAGCACAGCTTCATCCGATAAAAGTCTACCGTTTTTCTTTTTTATAAATAACCGTTCTTTTAATTCTTCACTTTTTGTTTTGTCAGACATAACTGCTACCTCCCTAAAATATCTTTCAACATATTTTCAAAATTATTTATTATTTCATTTTGTTCGCCATTATTTTTTAATATGTAGTCGCATTTATTTTCATAAAACTCATCGGGCTTGCCTGCATTTATCCTTTGCAGTGCTTGTAGTTCGGTTAAAGCATCCCTTATAATTATACGCTTAAAACGAATATCCTTGTCCGCTATAACGCCCACAGTTTTATCACACAATTTATCCGCGCCGCTTTCAAACAGTGTTGGCGCATCAAGTAATATGCGCTCTTTGCCGCTTTTACCAATAAGTATATTAATTTCTTCTACTATAAACGGCAAAACTGTTTTGTTTAAAAGCTCGGTGCTTTGTGTGTCCTTAAATGCCGCGGCGGCAAGCTTTTTGCGGTTAAGCACGCCGTTTTCCAATATGTCGGCACCAAAAACGGCTGTCAGCGCTTTTTTAACTTTCTCGGTTTCGGTAACGGCGTGAGCCACCTTATCGCAGTCAATTACAAAAAAGCCATATTCTTCGGCAACCTTTGATACAAGACTCTTGCCGGCACCCGTTTGACCCGTAAGTCCTAAAATATATTTCATAATTTTATCACCCTAAAAGCCGCCGCGCGAATAAGTCGGTTATAAACTGCCAGTCCCACACCGCTTTTTGACGGTGCGTGTATGTAAGCATTTTTAATCCCTCGTTTATCTATATCGCGTAGCACTTTAAATAAGTTTTGCGCCAATGTGATTTCATTTTTACAGCTACCATAGGAAATGCAGGGTACAGTAATACCCGCATCCTCATCGAAGCAAACGGCAACCGCATCGGTTTTTGTATTTACAAACTCCGCAAATTGACCGCTTTCCGCTTCTACCAAATATACAGTAGCCGCAGGTGCATAGTGTTTGTATTTCATACCCGGACTTGCCGCCTTTTCGCCCGTCTTGAGCTCATTTAAAACGGCATTGTCTATCTCTATATCGCCTATTGTCTCGCGCAACTGCTCGGCAGTAACGGCACCCGGTCTCAAAAGTCGCGGCACCTCACCCACCAAGGATATTACGGTAGATTCAACACCCACTGTGCAGTCGTGCGAATCAATAATAGCATCAATTTTGCCATTTAAATCATCAATAACGTGCTGAGCGGTTGTAGGACTGGGCTTGCCCGAGGTGTTAGCCGATGGTGCGGCAAGTGGCAGCCCCGATACCGCAATAATCTCACGCGCGATTTTGTCTGACGGCATACGCACCGCCACAGTATCGAGTCCGCGGCTAACGCTTTCACTTATATTATTAGATTTTTTTAGCACCATAGTCAAGGGACCCGGCCAAAATTTTTCGGCTAAAAGATAGGCACTTTTCGGTATATCTACCGCTACGGTATCAAGCATTTCCATATCGCAAATGTGAACTATAAGCGGGTTATCTTGAGGTCTGCCCTTAGCGGTAAAAACCTTGGCTATCGCCGTATCACTTAATGCGCTTGATGCGAGCCCATAAACCGTTTCGGTAGGAATTGCAACAATACCACCATTTTTTAATATATCGGCGGCGGCTTTAATTTCAGCCGTATCTTCAATGCCGCCGATTTTGATTATCTTTGTTTCCATTATTCTTCATCCGCTTTGAGCATTTCGGCACGGTAATGAGTTATGAGCGACTCAACAACTTCATCTATATCGCCGTTTAAAATTTGCTCGATTTTATAAAGTGTTAAACCTATTCTATGGTCGGTAACGCGGCCCTGCGGATAGTTGTAGGTTCTTATTCTCTCACTTCTGTCGCCCGTGCCAACCTGTTGCTTACGGTCGGATGCGATAGCATCATTTTGCTCTTGCATCATCATTTCATAAAGGCGTGAGCGCAAAACCTTCATCGCTTTATCCTTGTTTTTATACTGGCTGCGCTCATCCTGACATTCAACAACCAGTCCCGTAGGTAAATGAGTAATACGTATTGCCGACTCGGTCTTATTTACGTGCTGACCGCCGGCACCGCCCGCGCGGTAGGTATCAATTTGCAAATCGGCAGGGTTTATTTCAACCTCCACCTCTTCGGCTTCGGGTAGCACGGCTACGGTTACCGTCGAAGTATGAATTCTACCCTGAGTTTCGGTTTCAGGCACACGCTGTACGCGGTGCACACCGCTTTCGTATTTAAGACGGGAATATGCACCCTCGCCCTCTATCATAAAGCTAACTTCCTTATAGCCGCCAAGCTCGGTCTCGTTAGCACTGATAATCTCGGTTTTCCAACGGCGTGATTCGGCATACATAGAATACATACGCATCAGCACACCCGCAAAAAGCGCCGCCTCTTCACCGCCTGCACCGCCGCGGATTTCAACAATAACGTTTTTATCATCATTAGGGTCGCGCGGAAGCAGTAATATTTTAAGCTCTTCCGATATCGCTTCTATTTTTTCCTTGGCTTCGCTAAGCTCTTCTTCAACAAGCTCTTTAAAATCTTTATCAAGTCCGCCCGCTTCAAGCAACTCACGTGCTTCTTTTTCACTGTTTTTTGCCGCTACATACTCGCGGTATTTTTCAACTATCGGAGATAACTGCTTATGCTCCTTCATAAGTTTTTTAAATAGCTCGTTATCAGACACGGTTTCGGGCTTTGTAAGGTCTAAGCTTATTTCTTCAAAACGCTCCTCAACCGATTTTAATTTATCAAACATTAAATTTCTTCCTTTCTCTCAACCTGCTTTATGCCCTTTTCGCATTTAACGCGCGTTAGCATAATCTCGTGGGCGCAACCCAAACACTTGATTTTGAAATCCGCGCCTATTCTCGTAACTTTGAAACGATTTGCCCCGCAAGGATGTGTTTTTTTCATAACCAAAACATCTCCTACCTTTATATCCATAGCAAACCCTCCAACTTATATATTCTATATTATTATACTCTAATTTAATATTAAAGGCAATATTTTCTTGATAAAGACTTACTTTAATGTTAAAATAAAAGTACAAATATTTTGTGGGGTGTTAATTTTGTCGGAAAAATTACGTATTTTGCATACCGCCGACCTGCATTTAGGGGCGGAATTTTCGGGTCTTGGAGGCATTGGATCAACCAGAAAAGCCGAGCTTAATATGACAAGTGATAATATATTCAAAATATGCCGAGGCAACAAAATTGATTTACTGCTGATTGCGGGCGATATTTTTGAAAATAACTCGGTGGAGGAAGCAACCGTTGCCGCCTTCTTTTCGGCATGCGAAAAAACACCCGATACTCGTATTTTCATTGCGGCGGGTAACCACGACCCGTTGACACTTGACTCCCCGTATTTAAAATACAATTTGCCGCAAAATGTAACTATACTTGGCGATAAGGATGAATGCATAACTCTCGAAGAAAGGAAAGTTCGCATATACGGCAAATCCTTTAGCAGTGTTTATATGGCGGGTGCTGACCGCTTCAGTATAGTGCCCGAAGATGATGATTTTATTAATATTATGGTGCTTCACGGGGATATATCTTCCGATAAATCGGGCGTATACAACCCTATTTCGATAGACTTTTTGGAAAGCAGCAAAATGGACTATGTAGCCCTCGGCCACGTGCACGAGTTTTCGGGCATAAAAAAGGCAGGCGGCACATATTATGCCTACCCCGGCACACCTGAGCCGCACGGATTTGATGAAACAGGTCCCAAGGGCGTTATTTGCGGAGAAATCGGCAAAAATTACTGTAATCTTACCTTTGTGGAAACCGCAAAACGCACCTATAGACACGAGCAAATTGATATTGGCGCGGCTAAAAACAATTCAGACGTTGCCGAAATTATCACAAGCAATTTAAAGAATAAATACGGAGATAAATACACCGATAATCTCTATAAAATAGACCTGGTGGGACGGACCGAAGAAGCACTTAAAATTAATTGTGCCGAAATTACAAGCCGACTGCTTGAAGACATATTTTTTGCCAAGGTTAAAGATAAAACCGAAATCGCGGTAGATTTGGAACTTTTGGCAAAAGAAAACACGCTTCGCGGCAAGTTTGTAAAATATATGCTACAAAAAGCCGTAGAGGAGCCGCAAAACACCGAACGCATACACCGCGCTACAGCACTTGGACTTAAAGCATTTAATACGGAGGTGAAATTCAGTGAGAATAGATAAGATACATATCTACGGATTTGGTAAATTCAAGGACTATAAACTGAATTTTGCCGATGGTTTTAATCTTATATACGGCGAAAACGAGAACGGTAAAACCACCATTGCCGAGTTTATCAAAATGATGTTTTACGGCTCGCGCCCCCGCATTACCGATGTTTTTAAAAATCCGCGCACAAAATACCGACCACTTGACGGCGGTGCGATGGCGGGAAGCATCACCTTTTTCCACCAAGGCACACGCTACCGAATTGAGCGTGAATTTAAAAACAGCAACGCCACCGACAAGATAACACTTTATAATCTTGATTTGGGCGATAGCACTACTCTATCGGGCAAAGACGACATTGGCGCAATGTTTTTCGGGCTCAATTTCGGCGCATTTGAAAAAAGTGTATTTATCGGTAACTCGGTTTATTTTGGGGCCGATGCCGAAGCCGATGGCGATATTAACTCGCGCCTTTCTAATATGACCAATAGCGGAGATGAGGACATATCCTACGAGGCAGTGGTTAAGCGCATTACGGCGGCTATGGAGGAAATTAAAACAAAAACCGGCCGCGGCGGTGCTTTGGTGCGACTTAATGCCGCACTTGATGAATTGAACGAAGATTTTGCCGCACAAAAAGAGCTCATTAAAAAGAAAGATGAGTTAGAAGCCGAAATCGAAAAGAAAACGCTGTTATGCGATGAAATATCGGCCAAAAAGCGCGAGTGCTTTGAACGGCTTAAAGCGGCGGAAAAATTCGAAATTAAAACAAAGCTTGAAGAGTTTATAAAGGTTGCTACCGACTATGAAAAAAAGGAAAAGTCCGTAACCCTTACAAACGGAAATATAGCCGATAAGCAGTTTTGCGATGATTTAGCGTTAATAATTGCAAAGGCCGAAAAAATAGCCGAAAGGTGCGACACCTTATCGGGCGAAATAGCACGGCTTACTGATGAGGTTGCAGTGTTGGAAGAGTCGGCGGCTAACACCAAAACGGCGCAAGAGCTAAACCTCGAACTAAATGAGATAAACGAGCAATGCGAAAATCATGAACGGCAAAAGGACAAGCTTGAGCTTGATATTTTATTAATTAACGAAAAAATAACTGCATCAAAGCCGAAAATTAATATACCGCTTATCGTAATCGGTGCAGTTTTATGCATTGTATCGGTTTTTGGCGGAGCATTACTCTCCCCCATCGTTTTCGCAGGTGCGGCACTCGGGGTAATTTTAGTTGTTCTCGCATTTATTTTAAAAATCAAGCCCAACACCGAGGAATTTAAAAATCAAGCCATTTTGCTTAACAAACAGCTTGAAAATATAAACAATGAGTTATCTGTTTTAAGGCAAAAAGGCGAAAATCTTAAACTTAAAATCAACGATATGGCGGTTAAAGCGGCAACGGGAGAATCTATTATTACCGAAAAGCGCGCGCAAATAATATCTCGCCGCACTGAACTACTTGAAGCGCAAAACGAATCGGCCGCCACTGCTTCCAAAATGATTTCGCTTTGCTGCACGCTAAAACCCGTATCAAACATAGCCGAAGCCAAAGCACTGCTCAGCGGAACCTGCGAGCTGCTTGAGGAGTTAGGCAGACTTCGTGTAGCGGCTGAATATGCGGCAAAGGGCACGAATTGTAAAAATCTTGCAGAAGCCACGGAAAAATTAGCGCTTATTGTAAGCTCCGATAATGCACCAACGGCAACCCTTGAGGAAATTCGCCAAGAATTAAAGGAAATTACCGATGAGCACGCCGCCGCTTCAAAAGAATTGGCGGTGCTAAAGGCCGAAGCGCGTTCTTCATTTAGTGGGCTGAAGGTACCCGCCGAGCTTGAAAGAGAAAAACGAGAACTGCTCGAGCAAATAAATGAACAAAACGAGTATTTTGATGATTTATCGTTGGCACTTGATGGCTTAACGGCGGCATTCTCGGAGGTGCGCCGCAGCTTTAGCGGTGTGCTTGAAACGAGGGCACTCGAGCTTTTATCAGGTATTACAAACGGAAAATACAATGCTATAAACGTATCAAAAAACTTTGATATAACAGTAGCCGACCGCGATAATTTCGGCTCGCACGGACTTGAATATTTAAGCAAGGGCGCTATGCATCAAGCGTATTTCTCCTTACGGTTAGCCCTTAGTGAGCTAATGGGCAATGATGCAGGCGGACTGCCCGTAATTTTGGATGATGCATTTTCACAGTATGATGACACACGCCTTTTAAAAGCGTTGGAGTTTTTAAAGCAATATTCCAATACCGCACAGGTTATTTTCTTTACCTGCCATAATGACTGTAAGCAAACAGCAAAAAATGCAGGTGCCGAGATAATAAATCTATAACAAAAAAAGGAAGCAATTTTGCTTCCTTTTTTCTTTATCGTTATTAATACGCCTTGCCCCAGTAGAGCATTTTATCGGCTTTTTTGCCGCAGCATACACATGTATCGGAAATATTTACCTGCTCAAAGGGTATGCAACGAGAGGTAACGCCCGCCTTTTCTTTAAGCGCATCCTCACATTCACGCTCGCCGCACCACATAGCGCGGATGAATCCCGGCTTATTCTCGGCAATATCGCACATTTCATCCATATTGTGTGCGTCATACATCATTGTGTTGCGCCTATTAAGTGCCTTTTCATAAAGCCCCTCATTTACTGCCGCTAAAAGCTCGGGGATTTTGGTTTCAAGCTCATCAAGAGATACTGTTATCTTTTCCCCGTTATCGCGGCGCGCGATTACACAGCAGTTGTTTTCGATGTCTCTGGGACCAAGTTCAAGTCGAAGCGGTACACCCTTCATTTCGTACTCAGCAAATTTCCAGCCGGGCGACTGCTCGCTTAAATCTATTTTAGCACGGCAAATTTTCTTTAAGCCTTCATAAACCTCGGTTGCCTTTTCGGTAACGCCCGCTTTGTGCGATGCTATCGGAACAACAACAACCTGTATCGGTGCGATGGCCGGCGGCAATACAAGGCCGTTATCATCGCCGTGTGTCATAATAATTGCGCCTATAAGACGTGTTGAAACACCCCAAGATGTTTGGAAAGGAGTGGACAGTTTATTCTCTTTATCGGTAAACTGAATACCAAACGCCTTTGCAAAGCCATCCCCAAAGAAATGCGATGTGCCCGACTGTAACGCCTTACCATCGTGCATCATAGCTTCAATAGTGTAGGTGTTAACTGCACCTGCAAAACGCTCTTTTTCGGTTTTAACGCCCTTTATAACGGGAATAGCAAGATACTTTTCGGCAAACTCGGCATAAACATTTAACATCCTAATTGTCTCAGCCTGTGCTTCCTCGGCCGAGGCGTGAATAGTATGTCCCTCTTGCCAATGGAACTCACGAGAACGAAGGAACGGACGGGTGGTCTTTTCCCAACGAACAACACTGCACCACTGGTTATAGAGCTTTGGCAAATCGCGCCAAGAGTGAATTATATTTTTATAATGGTCGCAGAAAAGTGTTTCGGAGGTCGGCCTTACGCACATTCTTTCCTCCAACTTATCGTTACCGCCGTGGGTTACCCAAGCAACCTCGGGTGCAAATCCTTCAACATGGTCCTTTTCCTTTTGGAGCAGGCTTTCGGGTATGAACATAGGCATAGAAACATTTTCGTGTCCCGTTTCCTTAAACATACCGTCCATAATTTTTTGGATGTTCTCCCAAATTGCCCAACCATACGGGCGAATAATCATACAACCCTTAACCGATGAATAGTCAATAAGCTCGGCTTTAACTACAACATCAGTGTACCATTTTGCAAAGTCTTCATCCATAGATGTAATTTCTTTTACTAATTTTTCCTTAGCCATTTTTATCACCAACGATTATTATAATAGTTATTAAGTAAATTTGCAATACTAATTTATAGAGCGTTATCTTCCGCTAAAAGCATAGTAACGGCCACCACTACCGCCGCTTCAACTGCGGGTAAAGCTCGCGGCACAATGCACGGGTCATGTCTGCCCTTTATTTGAAGCATCACATTTTCGTGGGTTTCGAGATTAACTGTGTTTTGCGGCATAAATACCGAGGGTGTGGGCTTTAGCGCCACACGGATAATTATCGGCATACCCGTTGTCATACCGCCCACAATTCCACCGCAGTTATTGGTTGCGGTAACAACCTTATCGCCATCATAATAATAAGAGTCGTTTGCCTCACTGCCGCGAAGGAACGAGAAATCAAATCCCGCGCCAAAAGATATACCCTTAACGGCAGGCACACCGTAAACAACCGAAGAAATTATATTTTCCACACCGCCAAACATATGGTTGCCGATACCAACGGGCATACCCGTAACGGCAATTTCAACCGCGCCGCCTATACTGTCGCCATCCTTTTTTGCGTTTTCTATTACTCGGCGCATATCATCCTTTGCTTCAAAACTGTTTGTTGCAAAATATTCGCCCGATAATTTATGGAGCACTACGCTGTCTACCGTAACGGGGTCAAATGCAATATCAAAGCAGTCGCCGATATTAAATACGTGGCCACCAACAAAAATGCCCTTTGTTTTAAGATATTCGCGGCATATAGCGCCAAGAGCTGTAAGCGGAGCCGTCATTCTACCCGAAAAATGTCCACTGCCACGCATATCGGCTTGTCCGTTATATTTAACAAAAGCGGGATAATCGGCGTGATTTGGGCGCGGTGTATACTTTAAATTATCATAGTCGCTCGATTTTGTGTTAGTGTTTTTAATAACAATACGGATTTCTTCCCCCGTTGTAACGCCGTTTTCTACACCCGACACAATTTCTACCTTATCGGGCTCCTTTCTCGCAGTTGCGGTTGGGTCTTGACCGGGGGCACGGCGTGCCATTTGAAGTGCTATATTTTCTTCATCTATTTTAACGCCTTTTGGGAAGCCCACCATAACCGCTTCTAACTGTTCGGAATGGCTTCCACCGGTAATTTCTATCTTTAATTTGTTGCCGATTTTTGAAGTCAAAACTATCACCCACCAAAAAAATTAATAAAAAATGTTGACAAAACACATATTTCCACATATTATTTTATTAGGAACTTTGTGTTCCTAAAGTTATAGTATGGGGTTGCCCATATCCCAGGAGGATTTATTTATGATTTTTGAAAGAATTAAAGAAATACTTGCAGATCAGCTTGATTCCGATATTGATGCTATGTCAATGGAATCTGATATAGCTAACGACCTTGGTGCCGATAGCTTGGATGTTGTTGAATTACTTATGGCAATTGAAGATGAGTTTGAGGTTGAAATTCCTGATGAAGAAATCGAAAACATCAAAACCATCGGAGACCTTGTTAAGTATATTGAGAACAACAAGTAAATTTTATCTTTCCAAAACCGCCGAAATTTCGGCGGTTTATTTTTTTATAAATCTATAACCGATGTTAACTAAGGCAGCTATCACAGTTATTGTTACCGACACCGCTATTGTTTTAACAAGAGGGACAAGAGCGATGAAAGATAATTTTCCGATACCCTCAAACTGCATCAAGCAAAGCGGTAAATGTGTCAGTAATGATAACAATATACCGAGTAGAGCACCCGCTATGCACACCACCGCCGTTTCGAGAGCAAAGTAAGAAGCGATATACTGAGCCTTACAACCGGAATTGCGTAGTGCTTTTATATCATCATCGCGTTTTGAATAAAGCAAAACTGATAATAAGAACACGAGCACAGCGCCTATTATCACACACGGAAAATATATTGCGGCCGAAAGTTTATCGGTTTTTTCGGTATTAAGCTTATGCTTTTCTGTTACCGAATACATAATACCGGTGTTCTCAATTGCGGCAATTTCATCCGCTATATTATCAATTTTGGGATTTTTAATGAGCAATGTATCGGCAAGCAGTTTGTCGCCCTTTAACTGCTCATATTTTTGCGGGTGAATATACATATAGTCGCCCACATAGTTTTTGGTAATATCAGTTACAGTGAGTTTCGCCGATACTGTACCCAACACTACCGACAGCTCACTTCCCTTTTTAATGCCGTATTTGCTTGCAAAATCTTTTGTTATAATAACCGAATCGGGTTTGAGTTTGCCGGCCGATATAAATTCTCCGAGTTTTTCGGCATTTTCGGGCACTATAACTGTAATAAACTTATTAGCCGTATCAACAGTGATTTTTGCAGTATCACGAGTGATGGCAAGAAATTCTTTGTCCCCGAGATAAGCCATCATTGGCTCATTCGCTTTATAATCACTAAGCGGTTTTAGTTCTATCGATAAATCGTATTTTTCGATATTAGCATACTGCTTTGTGTTTATTTGTGCGGTGCTGTGCCCTACGGACAACGCAAACAGCAAACAAATATTGAGTGCGGCAAGGAGAAGGGATAAAGCGGCGAAAATATACTTTTCCTTTAAGATATTTCTTATAAGCACCCGCAAATATACGGGAATTTTATTTGGTAAAACGGGATAGTTAAATTCTTTTTTACCATCTATTTGGTCGCCACGCCTTATAAATATAAATGTGCCAAGCAATACCGCGGCTATTAGTATAATAGCGACGATGGGCGAGAAACCATTTGCGTTTTGTATGCTGTCAAAAGGTATATTATATATATCTTCTAACACCGCTATAATTGCCCGAGGTATTATGCGCGGTGCAAATATTATACCAAGCACCCCACCCAAAACGGCACCAAAGGTTAAAGTTGCGGTTAAGCAAATTTGAGTTTTCTTATTGAAAACATAAACTGTTTTTAGAATTTGCGCCTCGGTATTTCGGCGTTTTACGGCGAAATACACTATGCAAATCACAACACCAAGACCCATAAGTAAAACAATTACGGGAAGTAGAGTAAATACGCTTGCAATATGGGTTGCGTTGTGAGCAACACTCTTAAATGATGCGTTATCGTCTCGAAAACTCATAACCCATTTTTGTGTGTAGTTTTCAGGGCTGTTATTTAGCGCATTATCAAGATTTTTCTTGGCTTCTTCTAGTTTTTTTGCGGTACTTTTCTCAATACTCTTTTTATCATTTTCAAGCTTTTTTGCAGTACCCTTATTTAATTCGTTATTTTCTTTAGCACGCTCATATTTAAGCAGTGCCTCATCATATTCCTGCTTTTTTTGCTGATATGAAGCATCATTTGCAAGGCTATCAAGCTCCGCTTTTTGTATATCAAGCGTTACCTTTACCGATGCCAAGCGTTTATCCTCCGCATCGGTTTTTTGGGTTATTCCCTTTATAATATCGGTTAATTCCTTGAGCTCTTTTTCGCCCTCATTTTTAATATAATCATACTGTTTTTGCAGTTTTTCGATATTAGCGACATATTCATCATTAAGTCCCGTGCCGCGTTTTTGCTCGCGCTCATGCGCAACAACACCTACAGGGCCCGAAGCGGTGTTAACAAAAATAGTATACTCTCGCGAAAAACTGTCAAGCGACTCGCTACCATCTAAAATAAGGTTTATTTCGGTAAACGGCGCATCGGGAGAAAATGCGCTATCACGCACAAAAATTACCATTTGGGTGCCGTTATCATTAACCGAGTTTTCAGTTTTTATAAACGATGCATATTCGGGTGTGGAAACAAGTCCCGTAACCGTAAAGCTGGTTTGAGCGGCATAACCCGTATTATTGTTAAGAGATACGGTGTCGCCGATTTTTACGTTGCCTTCAAGCGCGTTTGATACAACTACCACACAACTGTTTGCATCGGTAGGATAACTGCCCTTTATAAGTCGCGGTGCCGAAACCTCACTATCGGGGTTGGCGGCAACACCATCAAAATTGATGCCGTAAATTTTGGTGCCGTAGTTTCCCACCGAGTTTACGGCGGCATTTGTATCGGCAGCGATTATAGCGGTTGCTTTTTTAACGCCACTGGCACCCGATACGGCTATCACATCTTCCCTTGTGAAGCCTAAATTGGATGTGATTTTTATATCCCACATTTTATTTGCATCGAAATAATCTTCGGCACTTTTTTTATAAAGGAATGCATGGCTAAGCATACCGGCAGTTAAAACAACTGTCAGAAAAACTGTTAAAGCAATTATCAAAACACTGATAATATTGCGTTTTACTTCTTTTAAATACAAAGCAAAAGCCGCTTTCATTACCATTCAATCCTTTCGGGTGATACAGGGTGCTCGTTAACCGTGTTTGCCGATATTTTGCCGCTTTTAAGCTTTATAACTCGGTCGGCCGCATCGGCTACAGCAAAATTGTTTGTTGCAATTATAACCGTTTTACCCGCCGATTTGCAAACATTTTTAAGAATGCACAAAAATTCATTTGCCGCATTATAATCCATTTTTCCAAACGGCTCATCGCACAAAATAAACTTAACATCAAGTGCTAATGCGCGTGCAAGTGCTACGCACTGGCGTTCTTTAAGGGACAACTGACACGGGAACTTGTTTTTAAGCGATAAAATACCCACCGATTCGAGTATCTGCATTATATTTGCTGAATTATCGGGTGGCAACACCGCATTAATATTTTCAAGCACCGTCATACTGTTTATGAGATTTCCGTCAGCCAAAATAAAGGCGGCGGCATCACTGCGGTAATTATTTAATAACACCGCATTCATTTCGCCCAAATCTTCGCCATCAACCTTTACTCTACCCGAATCATAGCGGCTGTTTCCCGCCAAAATATTAAGTATTGTGGTTTTACCCGAACCATCGGGGGCGGCAATAACCACAAACTCGCCACGCTCTACACCAAAGCTTATGCTATCAAGCACAAATACATCACGTGTAACATCGCGGTAGGTTTTTACAACATTATCAAAGTTAATAAACGCGTGCTCTTTATCTCTAAGGCGACCGCCAAAGGGTTTAAAGTGCAACTGTGCGTCTTGGACCTCGGGTAGTAAGGCCGACAAGGCGTGGAATTTGACCGATATATCGTTTTCGCCTTCAATTACAAAATCGCTTACATCAATTTCATACGGAGCAAAGGCGAGTATTCCCGCCGCACTGCCGTTAACCGATACCTCGGCATAAACGGCCGAAATATCACGGAATGCTACCTTGTATATGGCACTTTCCTTTTGTTCAACAATTAGCTTTTGAGTAAGCTCTATAGTGCCGCCAAAGAACCAATAACCGTTTTCTCTTATCTTATATGAGTTAACTGTATCGGGGCGACTTGCAAGGGCAAAACTGTTTTTAGTTATAATCTCGCCCTTTGAAAAAGTATAATCCTCATTATTTTTAACCGCAAAATCGCCAACAACACTAATATTATCTTGAAGCTTTATGCCCGTTTTGAGCGTTTTATAGAGATTATCGGCGTGCAGCACAATCTCATTGGCGCCGCTTTTAACAAAATTTGTTATATCGGCATTGCCGTTTTGCATATCCACCGTTTGTCCGTTCACATAAAAGGCAAACTGCTCGGCATCCCGATACACTAATTTAACACAGTCGGTTAAAAAGCCACCCGAGATATTAAGGGTAAATTTAAACTCTGCCGCAAAATCTTTGTTGCGAGCTTTAAGCTCGGCTAAAACATCCGAAAATCTTTTGGCCGAATGCCACCTGCCGCGTGAAATTCGCCACTCGCAATTATCAAGTATTAAGCGGTTATCGGTAACCGAATGCACTGTAAAGGTATCATCAAGCGGTAGCGACTTATAGTTGCGCCTTAAATTTTCGTATGCCGCATCCTTTACAATACGGAAAAATGTAGAGTTGCCCTGCTCGTAATAATCAAGTGCCGTAACACATCGGCCTGTGATTTTACCGATTTTGTTTTGCAATATTGCCGCACGCTCGGATAAATTAACGAGGTCAAAATTAACTATATCATCGTGTGTGAAAAAGGTTGCTGTAGGACATCTTGATGCGCCCCTTATATTTGCAATAAAGAACATCAAGCTGGCATCGGACAGTTTTATCGCCCTAACATCAACCATTGGCTCATTTATAACCGGCATAAAGGATGGGCGAAGTGCGGACAAATCATCATCCCTAAAGCTTCTTATAACGCTTTGCAGTTTTTCAATGCGCTCACTTTTAACGCCATCTATCAAATGCGGCTTTTCGCCAAGGGTATAAACTCGACCGCCCTTTTCGGTAAACTCAATTATGAAGTTTGCGGTATTGTAAGATATGGTAGCGCAAGAAGGCAGTACTAAATGACTGTATGTGCTGTCCTCTACACTTAAAATTGCGCCATCGCATATTATCTTTTCCGAAAGTGCCTGCTCAAAGCCAACATCAAACGGTATATTATATTTGCAAAGTAAGGCAATTTCCTTTTCAATTTTGCCGCTGTACCCTATAATACGAGATGTGTCTATCGGCGTGTACGCCGCAGCTGCGGCTTGGGATGGGTACAAAAGCATAACATCACACACGCGCCTACCCATATAAAGTGCCGCTACAAGCTTTTTGATATATGCTGTTATGCAATTGTATTTTTGGCGTTCGATAGCATCCATATCTTCGGGGTGCTCAATACAAACGCGATTGATATTGTTGGCAAAAAAGCGGTCGATAAGGCGCTTTATTTCATCAAGCGACATTGACAAAAAGTCCTGAAATGACACAGTCGCAACAGTTTTTTGCTTGTTTATATTGGTTAAAATACCTGCATTTTTCTTAATAAAATCACTATCGGCAAGCTCTTTTGGACAACGCAAAATAATGCGGTCAAACTCGTGTGTGATAGGCATTAAGGAAACGTTGGGTAACACCTGCGATACAGGGTTTAACACGCAGTTCATCTCGCCGCAAAACTCGGCTTTATTAGCATAAGTTAAATTTTTAAGCGGCATAAAGAAGTTCTCGGTTACAAGATTTTGCAACAAAGAAAAATAGCGTGATTTAAAACGAGTACTGCCCTTTGCATCAACAAATAACAATGCAATTTTATCAAGTATAGGCTCGCGGTACTTTTCCTCATACTCGCGCTTTATGGTGTTTGACCATAAAATTTGAGATGGGAATATATTGTTGCTTACAATTACGTGGCGGAATGCCTTTTGCTCGGCTATAAGCTCATCCAAAAATGTTTGCACGGCATTTTTGCCAGTAAAGTTTATGTAGTCCTCAAGTATATCAAAATAAACTAAATAACAACCCTTTACCGCTTTTTTGAGTTTAATAAGATTTCCGTCATCAACCATATAGCAACCCAGTAAATTTTCGGGCAGGCGGGATAAATCGGTGGCAACCTTAAAACGCAAAACCTTTGCGGAATAAAGGTTTTGTGCTTTATGCATTTTGGATGCCTTGGCATAATTTATAACCAAGGACTCTTCCCTCTTTATGCTTTTGGCAATAAAGCGGTCAGCATCCATTTGCTCCACTGTTTCTAAATTCTTATTAAAGCCACTGAAAAAACCGTATTTTTCCATAACTGCCTCCGAATAATTATATATACTATTTAATTATATTATAAATACGCAAAAAACTCAATAAAAAGAGTGGTAAAATTCCCCTCAAAAAGCAAAAAAGGAGCCGTTTTTTAATAAAACGGCTCTAAAATTTTTATTTACTCGGTTCTGAGTGCTACAACAGGGTCTTTTTTGGATGCCACGCGCGATGGGAAAAGTCCTGCAACAAAGGTAAGCAGCATACTAATACCCACAAGTATTATTGCCGCCGCGGCAGGTAGCTGTGCCGATGCGTTAATATCAGCCACGCTCTGAATTATGGCGTTTATCGGTATGATAAGCAGTAGCGTTCCGCCAATACCGATAATACCCGCAACAAAGCCTACTATAAGTGTTTCGGCATTGAATACGCGAGATATATCCTTTTTGGATGCGCCAACCGCTCTTAGTATTCCGATTTCCTTAGTACGCTCAAGCACCGAAATATATGTGATAATGCCTATCATTATGGATGACACCACAAGAGATATCGCCACAAACGCTATCAAAATATAGCTGATGGCATTGATAATGGTGGTAACCGATGACATCATAATGCCTATATAATCGGTATACGTTATTTTATCGGCTTCGGCGGCATCATCGTTATATTTACTGATTATATCGGCAATGGTATCCTTTGCCTCAAAATCCTTGGGATAAATGTTGATAATGGATGGTCTTGATAAATCGGAAACACCCATAAGGGACAGGTTGCCATCATAGGTTGCATCGGATGATTTAAAAAGCACACCCGATAAAATTTCCACCATTTTTTCTTCCGATGTGCCCATTGCTGACATCTGCGCTATATAGCCGCCAAGCTGCGCCTGTTGTTCGGCGGGCAAGGTTGCCATAACCGCGCGTATATCATCCATAGTATAGGTTTTATCTTCATCGGTTTTAAAGGGTAGACCTGAGAACACATCGGTTTTTGTGTCCTGCTTTTGCTCCTTTACTATTTCGCTATCATTTACGCGGTTAATAAGGTGCTCGCGAAGTGCTGATGTATAACCCACAGTACCGCCAACGGTTGATACACTGGTATCTTCCTTGGGGCGCAAGATTCCAACAACCTTTATTTCCTCGGCATTATCTACCTTATCTATCATATAAATTTCATCTTGGCTTTTATCTACCCAAATGCCGTTTTCCTTTTGGAAATAATCGGTATTTACAAGTAATTTAAAGCGAAGCGCCAAAATTTCATCAAAGGTAAATTCCTCTACCTCTGATTTTTCAAACTCCTTATCACTTTCTTCTCCCGACTGCATTTGTGCGAGAATTTCTTTTAATTCCTCATCACTTTTCATTCCGAGAGTGTAAAGAGTATAATCGGTTATCTCGTTATTTTCGGTAACGATTAAAACAACCTCGTTGTGTTTTTCGGGCATTTTACCCTTTACTATATCATACTGGGATTCGAGCAACTCGTTATCGCCGACAAGTTCTTTCCAAACATCCATATTGGACATTTGCTGCATCGCACCGCCGCCCATACCGGCACCGCCCATACCCAAATTTTCAAACACTTTACCCGGATTTACCTGATAAACGCCGTTTGATGTATCGGCTTTATAAATATTCATCACGGTTGAATAGCCGTATTTTATATCGGTAATATAGTCCTTAACACCGCCGCCGTTATCGTCAAGAAACACCTTTAATTTTTCAAGGTTATTTGTTGTAAGCCCTGAATTCATGGCATTCATCATATCGGTCATAATGTTATTGGAATAGATTTTATCGAGGTCGTGTTCGCTACTACTACCGTTAGAATCCATCATGCTAAGCATCATACTTGACATATCAACTGCCGCTTCTTCAATGGTAATCGGGTAGTTTGAAAGGGTGTCCTCCTCAACCTTATCAATGTATAGCTGTATGCCGTTTGAGAGGGACAAAATAAGTGCAATACCGATAATACCTATACTGCCCGCAAAGGAGGTCATAAAGGTGCGCGCCTTTTTGGTCATAAGGTTATTAAAGCTCAGCGACAGTGCTGTGAGAAAAGACATTGATTTTGCCTTTACGCGTTTTTTACGCTTGGGCTTTACCGTTTGAGTAGGGGTCTCGCTCTCATAAGGGTTAGAGTCGCTGATAACCTCGCCATCAAGCAGTTTAATTATACGTGTTGAATAATTTTCGGCAATTTCAGGGTTATGCGTTACCATAATAACGAGTTTTTCTTTGGCAATTTCCTTTAAAATGTCCATAACCTGAACACTCGTTGCCGAGTCAAGCGCGCCTGTTGGCTCATCGGCCAAAAGTATATCGGGGTTGTTTACAAGTGCTCTCGCTATAGCCACGCGCTGCATTTGTCCACCCGACATTTGATTTGGCTTTTTGTTTAACTGGTCGCCAAGGCCCACCTTTTCGAGTGCTTCGATAGCTCGCCCGCGGCGTTCCTTTTTTGAAACGCCCGAGAGCGTCAACGCCAACTCTACGTTAGAAAGCACCGTTTGATGCGGTATTAAATTGTAGCTTTGGAATACAAAACCTACCGAGTGGTTGCGGTAGATATCCCAATCTCTGTCCTTATAGTATTTTGTGGGTGTGCCGTTAATCACCAAGTCGCCATCGGTATACTTATCAAGACCGCCTATAATATTAAGCAGTGTTGTTTTACCGCAGCCCGACTGGCCGAGTATTGATACAAACTCATTTTTGCGAAAGTCAAGACTAACGCCCTTAAGCGCTTCTACCTTGCTTGGTCCCACAATGTAATCTTTTTTGATGTTTATAAGTCTTAACACCTGTTTGCTCCTCACTTATTTGATTTGGTTAATTATACCATACATTTATGAATAAAAAAAGAACATACAAAAAATATATTTAATTATTTTGTAGATTGTGTTATACTAAATGTATCATACTTTGGGGTGAAAAAATGGATAAGATAAACCGCGTTAAAGAATTAGTTGAATATCTTAATATTTGTTGTGATGAATACTATAATCAGAACAACCCATCTTTATCGGATGCTCAGTACGATGCTTTGTTTGATGAGTTGACCGCCCTTGAAAATGAAACAGGGCTTATTTTGGCAAATTCCCCCACTCAGCGCCCGGGTTATGAGGTGCTGGGCTCTCTTAAAAAGGTTGAGCACGATATACCACTACTTAGCCTTGCAAAGACCAAGCTTGTTTCCGATGTTTATGATATGGCACAAACGGCCGATGGATATTTAGGTCTTAAAATGGATGGTCTTACCGTTAAAATAACCTATCAAAACGGCGAAATTGTGTCGGCATCAACCCGTGGAGACGGACAGGTGGGAGAAGATATAACCCACAATGCGCGTGTTTTCAGTAATGTTCCAAGAAAAATCCCCTACACCGAAAAGCTCGTTATAAGCGGCGAGGCTTTTATAACGGTTGGCGATTTTGAAAAAATCAACGATGCAATTGAACTGGACGAAGAAAAATACTCAACGCCGAGAAACTTGGCGGCGGGTAGTGTGCGCCAGCTTGATTCCGCAGTTTGCGCGGCAAGGCACGTTTCCTTTATGCCGTTTAATGTGCTGGAAGGCTTTGATGACCTACCACGAAAGCTTGATAAACTAAAACGGCTTGAAAGTTTCGGCTTTGCGCTAATTCCACATTTCACTCTTACCGCAAATGATACTGAAGCTACCGCAAAGGACAAAATCTTTTCGCTTAAAGACACCGCAAACAAACTCGGCTACCCAATAGACGGCGTTGTTTTTACCTACGATGATATAGAGTTTGGCGCAACGCTTGGTAGAACAAGCCACCATTTTAAAGATGGCATTGCCTTTAAGTTTGGCGACCCACATTTTGAAACAACCCTTAGAAAAATTGTATGGAACATATCCCGTACAGGCCAGTTAACACCTATTGCTGAGTTTGATACAGTGGAAATTGATAACACAAATGTTGAGCGCGCTTCCCTCCATAATATTACCTTTATTGAAAATTTAAAACTTGAAATCGGAGATACAATTTTAGTTTCAAAGCGTAATATGATAATTCCGCACGTTGAAAGCAACATTACGGGAGAAAATGAAAACCGTGATAGCTACCAAGCTAAAACACCCGATTTTTGCCCCGTTTGCCACTCGGATACCGCTATTAAAACGACACTCAACGGCGGTAGTGAAGTAAAGGTGCTTTACTGCGGCAACGATAACTGCCCCGGCAGACAAATAAAGAAATTTACACACTTTGTAAGCAAGCCCGCGCTTAATATTGAGGGGCTGAGTGAAGCCACGCTCATTAAATTTATGGAGCTTGGTTGGATAAAAACTCTATCAGATATTTTCCGCTTGCCCGAACACCGCTCTGATATTATAAGTATGGACGGATTCGGGGAAAAATCATACAATAATTTGTGTGAATCTTTAGAAAATGCGAAAAATACTTCGCTTTCCGCACTGCTTGTTGCGATGAATATTTCTCTTCTCGGCAAAAGTGCCGCAAAGGAAATTGAAGATTTGTTTGCAGGAAACGTTAATGAGTTTTTAAATAAAATAGATGAGGGCTTCTGTTTTACAGTAATTGACGGCTTTGGCGACACAATAAACGATGCTATTCATAGTTGGTTTAGAAATACCGAAAACCGAAAAGAATTTGAAGAATTGCTCGGTATTATAACCGTGCAAAAGTGGGAGAAAAAGGAAATTGATACCGATAATATGTTTTTTGGCAAAACGGTGGTTATAACGGGTAAATTTTCGACACTTAACCGCGATGGACTTACCGAAAAAATGCAAGACCTTGGCGCAAAGGTTGCGGGCTCGGTATCTAAAAAGACCGATTTTCTGCTAATGGGAGAAGATGCAGGCAGTAAAAAAGCAAAAGCCGAATCGCTAGGTGTTCGTATAATCCCCGAAGAAGAACTTGCAACTTTGATAGAACTGTAAATTTTAAAAGGATAGGCGTTTATGGCGCCTATCCTTATTTTTATCGTTTTGCGGCAATAAATTATCGTTTTTCGATAATTTATTATTGACAAACGATAATTTACGTGCTATTATAATGTCAGAATAAACCATTGGAGGTAATTTTATGTGGAATAAAAAAAGATCGGTTATTTTATCAATTATCATTTGCTTTGTCTTTTTAGCCGTATTAACAGCCTTTGTATTTTTAGGACCTTGGTTTGTTAAAATGTGGCTTACTGAATATCGCGGTTGGATGGATGACTCAGTATATCTATATGATATGATTATATTGTTTGCACTTGCCTTTTATCCAGGCTCAGTTTTTGCATACATCACACTTTACAGTCTTATACGACTTTTATTCAATATTAAAAATGAACAAATATTCATTAATACTAACGTTAAATATCTTCGCCGCATTTCGTGGTCTTGCATCGCGGTATTCATCATCACCCTTATCAGCGGATTTTTCTATATTCCCTATTTCTTTATTGCAGTTGCCGCAGGATTTGTAGGGCTTATGCTACGTATCGTCAAAAATGCTTTTCAGAGTGCCGTTGCACTGCGCGAAGAAAACGACCTTACAATATAGAGGTGGAACTATGATAGAAATTGATATTGAAGTAATGCTGGCCATCAAAAAAATGACGTCCTTAGAGCTCGCCGAAAAAATAGGCATTACCCCTGCGAATCTTTCTATATTAAAAACAGGAAAAGCAAAAGCAATACGCTTTTCTACATTAGAAGCCATTTGCAAAGCGCTTGATTGCCAACCTGGAGATATTATTAAATACGTTAAGGAGGAATAATTATGGAAGAAAACACGATTAAACAGGAATCCACCTTAGAAAACAAAGCCGTAGAACCCCCGTGTTATGACTTCCCTGAAGAAGAACCCTTTGAATTAACAAAACGCGATATTATATTCTGTGTCTCGGCCGCCGTTTCCTGTATTCTTATGGTAATATTCGGTTTGTTCGGAAATTTTGCTTTGGGCTTTACGTTATCTTCCCTATTACTTATATCAGTATTGGGTATATATTTTCGTGATGCTAAAAGCACGCGCGTAACTGCTGTAGTTTGCGGCGCATTGGCCGCGGCCGGCACTGTAACCTTTATAACCACATCCAACGGCAGTGTTTGTTTTTTTATGGCAGTGGAAATACTTTTACTATGTCTTGTATTGTTTGATTCACTTGTTAACCATAAAAAAGGCGGTGGCACTGTATTGAGAATTTTGGGTGCTGCAAAATCCGCTATACTTAATTTGCCTATATCGGTAAAATCCTTTTTTTCAAAAAAAGACGGAAATCAAAACACACTGGGTAAAATACTTGTGGGTGTGCTTTGTGCCCTACCCGCACTTTTTGTAATAATTCCTCTACTTGCTTCGTCCGATACTGCATTCAGCGGAATGATGGACACACTTGTGCGTAATTCAATTCCTACCGCTGCCAAAACCATACTTGGTTTGATATTCGCAACATTTGTTATTTCTTATGGACTTTCACTTAAGAAAGATAAACTGAGAGATATAGAAGCACCTGAAAAACGCGAAATAGAAAGTATATATATAATTTCTTTCCTTTCAGCAGTTTCACTTGCATACTTACTGTATTTGTTTTCCCAGCTTGCTTATTTTTTCAGTGCTTTTGCCGCAATTCTACCGGAAGGGTACGAATTTACCTTGTCAGGATATGCAAGGCGTGGATTTTTCGAGCTTTGTGCCATCGCTGTTATAAACTTTATAATAGTGCTGTCAAGCATACTGTTATCATCAAAAAACGGATCTCCCCATGCCGCCGTAAAGGCTCTTTGTACCTTTATTTCCGTTTTTACACTTCTTATAAGTGCAACCGCCATATCAAAAATGGTGCTGTATATAGACTCGTTCGGTATGACGGTGTTACGGCTTACGACCAGTTCGTTTATGGTGTTTTTAAGTATTGTATTCACAAGTTTATTGCTTCGCATTTATATACCTAAAATCAAGGTAATAAAAACAGCTTTGTTTACCGCCGCGGCAGTATTGCTTATTTTAGGCACAGTTAACGTAAACGCCGTTACCGCAAAATATAACTATGACCGCTATGTAGATAAATCTCTTCCCCACATCGACATTTCGGCAATTGCGGATTTAGGGGATGAAGGAGTTCCCTATCTTGTAAAATTAGCCGAAAGCGATGATTATACGGTTAATGACCTTGCAAAAGAACGTTTAAAGCAGTACTATACCCGTACCTACTTTAACCTAAATATGGAAGAGCTTAAACACGACTTCAACAAAGAAACGCTTGATTCAAATATGAATTTCAAGGGTATTAAATACTTTAGCATACCAAAATATAAAGCTTATAAAGCCCTTTATGAATATGCAGAAAATAATACAAAAAGCTTTAGATATAGCTTCTTATAAAAAGAACGGACTCTTTCGAGTCCGTTCTTTTTATGCTTCTATACCAAAAATTCTATCAGCTACGTAAAGTCCCATAGCGCCGCTTTGTGAGAGACCGCGGGTTATACCCGAGCCATCTCCTATTAGATACATTCCGTCCATAACAGCAAAATCGCCGTTGTGAACAGGCTTGATTGAATAGTACTTATTCTCACAGCCATAAAGCAACGTATCATCGTTAGCACATCCCGGGGCTACCTTATCGAGAGCATAAATTGTCTCGATAATATTGGTAAGCGCGCGGTACGGCATAACTATTGATAAATCGCCCGCAAATGCTTTAAGTGTCGGCACAACGCTGTTGGCTGATAAACGGTGGTCATTTGTTCTGCGGCCCCTTACTAAATCGCCAAAACGCTGAACTATAATATTGCCCTCGCCCGCAAAGTTCATATTGCGTGCAATATTTATTGCATATTCTGTGGGCTTTGTAAAGTCGCCTGCGAAATGAATTGATGACAAAATCGCAAAGTTACAGTTGTCGGTTTTTTTATCTTTTTGCGCAAATGAGTGGCCGTTTGCCGTTATAACACCCTCATTATTTTCCGCCGATACAAGACCGCCCTGATTAAAGCAAAACATACGGGTTCTGTCTTCAAAGGTTTTGGTGCGGTAGAGTATCTTCGGCTCATAAATTTTCTCGGAAAATTCACGCCATATAGCGTCCTTCATTTCAACACGGACACCTATATCAACCGAGTTTGCCTCAATTTTTATACCGAATTTATTACATATACCGGAAACAAAATTTGCACCGCTACGGCCCGTTGCGATAATAACGTTTTTGCCGCCGATTTCCTTGTCAATACCTTTTCGCTTTGTGAACACAGTATAGCCGTCATCACTTTTTTCAATATCAAGACACTCGGTTAAATCGGTAAGCTCAACACCGTTGTCCCGCAACCACTCAATCAATTTCATCATTGTTGAATAGTTTTTATCGGTGCCGAGATGCCTTACATTCATATCAAGTAATCTTAAATTATTTTGTAAGCACTTGAGCTTGAGTTCCTCGTTAGATTTGTAAAGCTCGGGGTAATCATCCGAAAAGCCACGGAGAATGTCATCAACGGCATTGATATATTTCATCGCCGTAATTTCGCCGAGCTCATCGCCCATAGTACCGCCGTATGCAGTACCGAGATTAAACTTACCATCCGAAAAAGCGCCTGCGCCCGCGTATCCGCTTGTAATACTACAAACGTTACAGTGAATACATTTTTTGTTGTGTCCCGCAGGGCAATGGCGTTTATCTAAAGTAAAGCCCTTTTCGATTATTATTATTTTTGCATCAGGTGAATTTTGCTTTGCGCGGTAAGCCGCCATAAGACCGCCTATACCACCGCCGATAATGATAATATCATACATAACTCTATCCCCTTTACAGATAAAAAGCGGTGTGCCCAAATGTACACACCGCTTCAATTATCTTAGTTTAAGATTAACCCCGATTAGATAGCACGGGTAACCTTGCCTGAACGTAAACAACGGGTGCAGGCATTTACACGACACGGTGTACCGTTTACGATTGCCTTAACCTTTTTAACGTTGGGTTGCCATGTTCTGTTTGAACGTCTGTGTGAGTGGGAAACTTTAATTCCAAAAGTAACTTGTTTGTTGCAGAAATCACATTTTGCCATGGTCTGCACCTCCTTAATTAGCATTAGCAAATGATATAATACCACAAATAATTTAATAATGCAAGTATTTTTTTTATTTTGGTTGATTTTTTCTAAAACAATTGCAAAACTGCTTTTTAGTGGTATAATTATATAAAATTTTAAGTTATGTTTTTGGGGCGTTTTTATGATAAAGGCAGTAATTTTTGATTTGGATGGTACTCTTGTTAATTCTCTTGAGGATTTAGCGGATGCCAGCAACCACGCGCTATCTTGCTTTGGCTTTCCAACACACGAAACCGAAAAATATAAATATTTTGTTGGCAACGGTATACCAAAACTCATTTATCGTATGACACCCGAGTCAAATCGCGATGAGGAAACTTTATCTAAAGTACATAAAGAATTTTTGGCATACTATAAAATCCACTCTAACGATAAAACCTACGTTTACGAGGGCATAAAAGAGCTTATTGCTGATTTAAAAAACAAAGGCATTAGAATTGCGGTTGTTTCGAATAAAGCTGATGGTCCTGCACAAGAAGTTATTAATAACACCCTGCCAAATACCTTTGAATTCGTATTTGGTCAGCGCCCCGAAATACCCACAAAGCCCGATCCAACGCTTACACTTATGGCCATGAAAGAAATGGGTGTTAAACCTGAGGAGTGCATATTTATGGGCGACTCAGGGATGGACGTTAAAACAGGTGTTAACTGCGGTGCTTTGCCCGTTGGTGTTTTATGGGGCTTCCGCACGGCTGATGAACTGTTACAAAACGGCGCAAAATATTTAATAAACGAACCAAATGAGCTTATTAAAATTATAGAGGAATATAATGGATAAATATTTACGCACCCGTATTGCTTGCTACATAGGATATTTTGTACAAGCGATAATAAATAATTTTTTGCCGCTTTTATTTGTAACCTTTAACACCGATTATAACTTGTCCTACGATAAAATCGGAACACTTATAGTTATAAATTTTTGTGTGCAAATAGCGGTTGATTTATGCTCAATAAAAATCATCCCGTGGCTTACCTACCGCGGTGCTACACTTGCGGCGCACGTACTCGCCGCTGTGGGACTGATAGCGCTCTCGGTTTTGCCGAAAATAATGGCAAACACATATCTAGCAATTGTTATATCAATTATTCTTTACGCTACGGGAAGCGGACTGATAGAGGTTATCATAAGCCCGTTGATAGAATACTTACCCGGCAAAAAAAGTGCCGCGCGTATGAGTTTTTTGCACTCTTTTTACTGTTGGGGACAGGTTTTGACGGTACTTTTAACAACAGTTTTATTTGCGGTTTTGGGTAGAGAAAACTGGAGCACAGTAGCGGCCCTTTGGGCGATAATTCCGACTGTTAATTTTTTTATTTTCTTAAAAGCCCCTATTGTCGTACCCGAAAGTGAGCAAAAGGGCGGCGTCAGAGATAAGGTGTTTGTAGAGCCTTTTTTCTATATGTTATTTATTCTTATGCTCTCAGCGGGGGCTAGTGAAATCTCGGTTTCTCAGTGGGCATCCACCTTTGCCGAGCAGGGCTTGGGACTGCAAAAAGCAGTTGGCGATTTGGCAGGCCCTTGCGCGTTTGCGGTGCTTATGGGTGCGGGGCGCTTACTTTACGGTATTTTCGGCAAAAAAATAAATATAAATATTTTAATGCTTCTGTGTGCCGCGCTTTGCCTTGTTTGTTATCTTGGTATCGCACTTATTCCGAGCGCTTTGGGTTGTGTTATTTTTTGCGCGGTATGCGGCTTGTCGGTAAGTATTATGTGGCCGGGCGCTTTTAGTATGGCGTCAGCCCGTTTTGAAAACGGCGGTGCGCCAATGTTTGGCATACTTGCAGCAGCCGGCGACCTTGGGTGCTCGCTCGGTCCTTGGCTTGTGGGACTTATATCAAGCGGCGCCACCTTAAAGGACGGATTTTTGGTAGCATCGGTGTTCCCCACCGTTATAATTGTTGTTACCCTATGCTTCATTTTAAAATATAGTTGCATAAATAGACAAAATGTATTAAAATAGAAAAAAATGGTTTCGAGGTGATTCTTCTGAAAAGGGAAACATATTTATCTTGGGATGAATACTTTATGGGTATCGCGCTCTTATCATCACAGCGCAGTAAGGACCCATCGACTCAGGTCGGTGCCTGCATTGTAAGCGAAGATAATAAGATTATGTCGGTTGGCTATAACGGTATGCCGCGTTTTTGCAGTGATGACCTTTTCCCGTGGGACCGCGAGGGCGATGCGCTTAACACAAAATATATGTTTGTTTGCCACGCAGAGCTGAATGCTATTTTAAACTACGGCGGTGGCTCACTGAAAAACAGTAAAGTGTATACAACGCTTTTCCCCTGTAATGAGTGCGCTAAAGCGCTGATACAAGCGGGTGTTAAGGAAATAATTTATATGTGCGATAAATACGCACACACCGAGTCCACAATAGCGGCAAAGAAGATGTTTGATACCGCCCACGTTACATACCGCGAATACGAGCAAACCAAAAATACAGTTGAACTAAAGCTCTAAAAAACATAAACCTTGATAAACGAAAAGTTTATCAAGGTTTTTCTATTTTGCTTTTTGTATTAATACGGTAGAAAGAACTTATAGGGAGTTATTCATCCCGAAAATCACATTAAATTATTTTAGATGCCTAAATGTGCGTAATTTCGACAAGCCCTAAATGTTAAAATTTGTAAAACAACGGGGGTTGAAAAGGAATTTGGGCGTTGAAAATAGAAATATAATTAACATTATTTAATCATTAGCAACCCTGATAAATCAGGGTTGCTTTTTTGGTTTACAAAATTCCCATGAATCCACTTTTTGTTTGTAGAGGTGGAAGAAATGTGCAATCGGGAATTTATAAAACTGATAGAAGAATATCAAAATCACAAAACCGAAAATTTTAATTTAATTTACAATGAGTTTTATAAACTTTTACTTCTCTATGGTAGCCGTATAGGCGATAGTGATGCTACGCAGGAACTAAGTGTATTTCTTGTAGAACTGCTATTTAAAATTGATATATCAAAATTTAAAAAAGATGATTCGGAAGATATCAAAAAGTATATAGCAGTATGTTTGCGTAATGAGTATTACGCGATACTTAAAAGGAAACATAGCAGATTAAATTTATACTGTGAGTTAAACTGCGATATACCCGAAGCGGAAGACGACATAGAAAGTGAGCTGTTTATTCGGCAATGCTTACAACAGGTAAATGATACACAACGAAAAATCTTAATTTTAAGATACCTATGCGATTTTTCTGATTCGCAAATAGCCGAAAAACTACATATAAGTAGACAAGCCGTAAACAAGGCAAGAAATAAAGGACTTGAAACCTTAAAAAATTTTTTATCGCGCTAAGGTTTACAAAACCGATGCGTTTTTGCTATTTATTATTGAAACCGCCCGAAACGTGCTGAAGGCGTTAAAAGCCGCATGGAAACCGTCTACCGACGTAAAAAGGAGTTACTTATGGCTGAAAAACTTTTCACACAAACTGAACTAAATAAAATAGTTGCATCCCGTATAAAGAGAGAGCGCGAACGCTTATCTCGGGATTTTGAAAAAAAGTTGAAACGCTGTATGGCATCGGTACACCTTACCATTTATAGTGAGCTTTGTTCGTTAGAAAAAGAAATATATCCCGAACGGACCGACACCGATTTGTCGCAAAATGAGACCGAAGAATAAGCGGAAAAATATTTCAAAACAAACGGCAAATTAAAAAGAACGGAGGAAACCGAATGACTGAGAATATTCAGGTTAAATGTCTGTTGGAACGATATTGGTCGCCGGCAGATAAAAAATACCTTGGTACCGAAAAGAATGGTACTTTAATTGACATTTCCATGCAAAGCGCCGATGAAGATTCAAGCCGAGCAATTCCTGTTGGAATTGTTATTCTTGAAGATAACTCACTTGTCAGCGTTCCCGTGGAATTTATAACAAAAGTTTAAGGAGATAAAAAAATGAACAGACTTTCTGCAAATAACACAAAATTTTATTACAAAAACGGCACAGCCGCAGATTTTACCGAAATTGAATACCTTATGGAAGTTCCCGAATTTGGCGGCACACCCGAAAAAATTGACGTAACAGTTTTATCCGATAAGACAAAACGCTATGTTCCGGGCATCACCGACCTTGGCGACCTTGTCTTCAAATTCCTTTATGACAATTCTTCTGCTACTGCTAACTACCGCGTACTTAAAGGCCTTGCTGACGCAGGTACAGCCGCAACCTTCAAGCTCGAATATCCCGATGGTACTTCACATCAGTTCGATGCCGTTCCCGCAGTTAAAATGGATGCAGGTGCTATTAACGGCGCTCTCACCTTTAGCGCAACAATGATGTTGCAGAGCGATATTACCGTAGGTAATCCCGCTTAATTTCAAACAATAAAAACATATCCCGCGGCACAAACTGCCGCGGGATACACTGAAAAAAGAAAGGAAAATACTAATGAATAAGTTTTATACACTGACTGTCGGTGAAAAATCATACAATATGCGTCTCACCGCATCCGCTATTATGTCTATTGAAAAGAAACTCGGCAAACCGCTTTTTAAAGCGCTTGAAGAAATTCAGGAAAATATGATTGAAACAGTAACCGCAATTATTTGGGGCGCTATGCAGCCGCTAAATTCAGGTTTTACCTTTGAAATGGCAACAAAGCTGTTTGACGATTACATAGATGAGGGACACTCTATTGAAGAACTAATGCAGGAAATTAACGGCTTATTCGAGGTTTCCGGTTTTTTCAGGAAAGGTCAGGTACAGTAAAACCTGACCGAAAAAATGATTTAGTTGAAAACTTAGCCCGCTCTGCTATATGGGCGGGCTTGAATTTTAAAGATATAAACCTTTTAACACCGCACGAAATACAAACGGCGGTCGAAATAGAATCCGACCGCCAAAAAGATTTTTATAAAATGTTAGCTTATATAGTTTACACAGGCGCATCTCTCACAGCCGTTGGCTTTAACAATCCAAAACAATTCCCAAGCATTGAACAGGCATTTCCTAATCTGTTTGAAAAAGAAGAGCAGCAAAACTGGGTGGTTATGAAAGAACGCATTGAAGCTTTTGCAAAAGCAAAGAAGCAAAAACAAGGGGAATAAAGTAAACACATAGAACCGTCCCCTGTGTTAGTCTTGTTACCCTTACCCTATTTCCTTATCCGTACTATCGGGAGTAAAACTAACAAAATATAAATGTTTTCCCTGTTCTTTATAACATAATTTTCCTGATTCATAAGGCAGCACAAGAAAAAAAACTTTTGATTCGTAAGCTGAACTATTCACACAAAAATATTTTCTTTCACCGTTTTCAAATTGAAAAGTTAAAAAAAACTTCGTTGCTACGTGATGTGCAGCACCATGTCTTACATACCTTTCTTCAACAGATTTATCAACTAATATTACGTGATCAAATTTTAACGGCAATAGCACACCAAGAGTCCTATCCCAAATAACGGGAAGCAGTGCAAATGCTGATATAGACAGCATGAGTGCTACGGCATAAAATATATTTCGAATTTGAATATTTCCACTAATTTCCATTTTATCCCCTAATAATTTCGCAACTATAATAAAAGCAATATATAAAAAAATTACAAGCAACCCAAACCAATTAAAAATTTTTTTCATGTAGACACCCCTAAAAATTTTTCTTTGAAAGGAGAATACTCTTTGCAAAATTTAAATTACAATTTCGAAACAACTATCTCCGGATTTAATGCATTAAGTGCAGTAGCAACACAAACCGCAAATTCAATTAATACCCAGTTCGGAAATAGTTTTACGATGATTAACCAATCAATATTAACTAATAACAGTATAGCGATTAATTCTTTCTTTGCTATCGAACAAGCCGCAATAAATAGTACTGTAAACATTACAAATTCATTTATGATTATGTGTACAGCAATAAACTCTCAAATTTCTGCGACACAAATATTATCAGATGCCGCTTTTTCGGGGATCTTTAATAACGCAATAATTTACAGCAGTATTGCCGTTGCGTCAATCATTTCGGGAATAACAACCCTTTATCTTTTAACCAGTGATGCGTTGCTTCTTATTAATGCAGATACGATTTTATCAACCACACTCATTAGTTCAAGTTTTATAAATGCGTTTGCTCTTATAAACATTGGATTGCTTTCAGCTTGTATATTAATTGGTGGAACTCTTAAAATTATTGATGCTGCTTTTAAAACTACTGCTGAAAACGCTGAAACCTATTTTGAAAATGCCGCAAACTCTATTAAAGATGATATGAAAATAATTGAAGAAGCATCTGTAACCAGTACACAAAATTCAAGTGATGGATGGATAGATTGTTTTAGCAGTGCTTCCAAAACAATCGGTACTATTTCTGATGGATTGGATATATATACTAACTTAAAAGATATTTTCGGTAAAACAAGAAAAGCTGGCTCAAGTCTCACCCAAATACTAAATATCAACACAGGAGTTCAAACAACCAACACAATAGCCACAGCATCAGCGGGAGCTACCGCTTCATCAGCATCATTAAGCGTACTTGCTTTTGGTGGTGGCGTAATGGCTATGGGTACAGGTGTTTTATTAGCTGGTATGGCGCTTGCCTTATTGGCAAAAACCGTATTTAACTTCTTAAAATTAAGCGGTCTTTCTACCAACGGTGTTAAAGCATCTGACTTTGATTTAAGTTTTAGCGTGCCCGGTCTCGCCACCGGCGGTTTCCCCTCAATGGGACAAATGTTTATCGCCCGTGAGGCAGGACCTGAGCTTGTAGGTACAATCGGCAGCCGAAACGCTGTTGTTAATAACGACCAGATTGTTGAATCGGTATCGGCAGGTGTGTATAAAGCGGTGCGCGAAGCGATGAATGGCGGACAAGCAAACGGACAAAAAGCCGTTATCACGCTTGATAAACGCGTACTCGGTGAATTTACCATCGGATATATTAACGGCAAAACAAAGGAAACGGGTTTAAGCCCGATATTAGTGTGAGGTGAAACAATATGAATAAATTAAACAGTAACTATTTAATAGGCGAAACACCAATATATGAGCCGCATCTTCAAATGAACGAAACGGTGGAAAGTATGCTCGATTCGAACTCAGGCGCCACCGATGACGGCGTAATGCACGTAAGGTGGGTAAGAGCCGCCGTACATAAATACTCATTACAGTATAATATTATGACCGCCGCCGAATATGATTATATGAAAAATTTACTGCTCGGCAAAACCTTTACCTTTAAATTCCCGTACCTTGATACGCAAAAGGAAATAAACGGCTATTGCACATCCTACGGCGGAGTATTATCCCGTATAGATGAAAACGGCGGAGTATACACCGCCGTACAGTTTGAAATATCCGAATTGTAGGGGGTGGCTTAATGTCTGATATTATTATACACCAAAATTCCTTTGTTTGCAATAATTTTTCGCTAAATGATGGAAATATTCAGGGCGGAGTAACTTTATCGCAGTCGGTAAACAGCGGCGATACGCTAACCCTTGGTAGTTGCTGTATGGCAAAGGTTGAATTCAGCATACTTGACCTTGAAAATGAGATAGCCGACCTTACGGGGCGTGAGTTTCTTTATAAATATGAGGGGAACCCAAAGGGTTACTTTACGGTTGATACCGCCGAACACATCAAAAACGTGGGTTGGAAAATAACCGCATACGACCGAATGTTAAAATTCGAAAAATGTGTTGATGAATTTTTGGAGACACTCGCCGACAGTTTTACTCTAAGAGAATTGTTTACAGCGCTTTGTGGGTATGTGGGTGTACCTGTAGCCAATACCGATTTCACAAACGCGGAGCTTACTTTTCACAAGAATTTTGAGGGCACCGACATAAAGGGCAGAGACCTGCTTTACTGGATAGCCGAAGCCGCAGGATGCTTTGCATATATAAATACTGACGGCAAGGCAGAGTTAAAGTTCTATGATACCGAAAGTACAGTAGAAGAAGATAAGATAATTACCAATGCTGATTACATTGGTTACTCAACCTTAGAATCTGCCACGCCCTTAATTAACAAGCTGCAAATACGCTCAACCGAGGATGATATAGGCATAATTGTTTTTGATGACTCATCTGAGGGCAATACCGAAAACAATGCGTATATCATAGAGGGTAACCCTTTGTTTTATATCGGTACGGGCGAAGAAAGCAGCGGCGAAGATAATCGTGAAATAATCACCGAGGCAGCAGAGAATATTTTAAACAAAATTAAGGGATTTAGTTATACGCCCTTTGAGTGCGAAATGTTTGATTGCGACAAAGTACCTAAGTTAAGTGATGTTTTGTGTATTAGGACACCCGATGGAGAGTATATAAACTCGGTTGTTATGCATAAAACTCAAAACGGAATGAGGGTTTCACTTTCCGCAACAGGAAGCATCGACACAAATAATCTTACCAGTTTAAATTTAAGCATCAAGCAAAAAAACAACAAAACCAATGAACTGAAACGCACGATAGACAGCACCTTATTAAAGGTTACCGAGATTAGCGAGAGCAACAACACACTGCAAAGCATTATCGAGCAAAACAGTACTTCCATCAGTGCCTGCATAACAAAAACGGTTGAGCTTGAAAGCTCTCAAACTGAATTAAAAAACAAAACCGATGGAATAGAAAACACCATAAATAACGGTGTTTCAAAGGTTGTAACCACTTCGGTTGTGATTGATGAATCGGGCATTACTGTCGGTAAAACCGATGTTAAAATGAAAACACAAATGACGCCCGATGCGTTTAAGGTTCTTGATGAAAATAATAATGAAAGAATAAATGTATCAAATGAAGGTACAAAGCTACAAAAAACCATAATTGAAGATGATTTAACGGTTGGAGCCGTTAAGATGATAAAGCTCGAAAACGGTGTGGATTTTGTATTTATAGGGGGTGAAAACTAATGGCAACCTACACAAGCCAAACAATGACAACAAGTAATGATAAGGTTAACTACCGAATAGTAGTAACTACAACGTCGCAAAGCATACAAAATAATACCACAACGATGAACGTTAAGGTACAAGCGTGGCGTAATAATGCGGGTTATACAACTTCGGGCTCGGGTACCTGTTATTGCCGTATACAAGGCACATTATATTCGAATAAAGTAACAGATTCTCAAAAAATAACGCAAAACAGCTATACTGTACTGTTTACTAAGGATATAACTATACCGCATAATGCCGATGGTAGCTGTACGCTTAAACTGTCCTCATATATAGACCACTATGCCTTCTCTACTAACGAGCAGTATTATAACGTGGCGTTGCCCACAATTCCAAGAGCCAGCAACCCAACGCTTAGCAAAACGACTTTTGATATTGGTGAAGAGATAACTATCACCACCAACCGCGTAAGCAACAATTTCACCCACGATATATTGTTATTGTTAGCAGATGGCAGTTACAGCACTATCGCCACGGGCGTTACCGATGAATATCCGTGGCAAACCGATGATTTGCTTTATAGGCAATGCCCCAACAGTCCATCATTTTCATCAAAAATACTTGTAAGAACATACAATTCGGGTACAAAAATAGGTGAAAAACCGGTAGATTTTAAAGCGAATGTAACCGCGAGTAATCCCACTTGCGAGAGTATTTCATACACGCAAATTAATCCGACTGTTGCACAACTTACAGGAAATGATACCGATATTATACTGACAAAATCTGAAATTAAAGTAACTTTCACGGGTGCCACTGCCAAGAACTATGCGAGTATTAAAAAATACCATATTCAGATAGACAATACTATTTTTTCGAGTGAAAGTAATGAATTTACCGTTACCGATATACCTTCTGCCGAAAAAATTTACGGTTGGGTTGAGGATAGCAGACAGTTTACTTCTGTTGATGATAAAAAGGAAACAACGTTGGGTACATGTTATCAATATTCTCAGCCGATTATTAATAACATAAAACTCAACCGCGAAAACGATGTATATGCAAATACATATTTATCATTTAGTGCAGAGGTTGCGGAAATAATCGCTGTAAATTCCGCCTACTCAATCTATTGGCGCTCAAAACCAAGCGATACAACAATCTTTGGGGACGATGCGTATATAGTTCATAATGACACTTCCCTTAAAAATTACGCGTATGATTCGCTTTTAGGTGAGTTTTCAATAGACAAAAACTTCAATTTTGAAATAATAATAGAAGATAGCTTTGGCAGTTATACATATACGGCGTTTTTAAGAACTTCAAGACCCGAATTATCTATTAGAAATAATATGGTGGGTATAAACTGCGTGCCTATAGCCGATAACGGTACTTTGCAGATAAACGGCACAAATATTTTGGATTTAATTTATCCTTTAGGTGCCATTTATATGAGCGTAAATGCCACATCCCCCGAAACACTTTTCGGCGGAAGGTGGGAAAGCATCAGCGATACATTCCTTTTGTGCGCAGGTACCACTTATGCCGCGGGTACTACCGGCGGCGAGGCAACGCATACGCTAACTACGAGCGAAATGCCGTCGCATAATCATAACATAAAAGGATATGGTGCTGTTTTGGGATCTGGCACAGTAGGATGGCGTTTTGGTTCCGCGGGAACACTAACTGCAGCGGGCTTAGTCTTCAAAACAGGTGGTGACCAACCGCACAACAATATGCCGCCGTATATAGCCGTTTACTGCTGGAAACGAGTTGAGTAAACAATGAGCGACACAGTAATCATCGCTATCATTTCTTTTTTGGGTACGGTGCTTGGTACTTTTGGCGGAATCGTAACATCAGGCAAACTCACTAATTACCGTCTTGAACAGCTTGAGAAAAAGGTGGATGCCCACAATAATTTTGCAGTACGCATACCCGTATTGGAGGAACACATAAAAAGCATTGACGAAAGGTTAGAAAAGGAGGATATATAGATGAAGATTTCAAAATCAACCATACTACGCACGGCATTGGTGTTATTAGTGATTATAAATCTTATACTTAAAAAGCTCGGACTTAACCCATTAAATATCAGTGAAAATGAGATTGCTCAGTTTATTGAACTCGCACTCGAAATAGCGGTAATCATCGCTGGCTGGTGGTATAACAATAGTTTTAGCAAAAACGCATTAAAGGCACAAAATTTTTTACAGGAATTAAGAAAGGAAAAAAACGATGTTTAAATTGGCATTAAATGCAGGTCATGGTATAAATACGGCCGGAAAGCGATGTCTTAAAAGTATCGATAAAAACGAAACTCGCGAGTGGGTATTAAATAGCCGAATTTGCAGTAAAATAGAGCAAAAACTTAAAAAATATGACGGCATCGAAATAATACGCACAGACGATACCACAGGCAAGGTCGATAAAACTATTGCTACAAGGGCTAAAACTGCTAACTCTTTCGGTGCAGATTTATATTTATCTATTCACCACAATGCAGGTATTAAAGGTGGCAGTGGCGGCGGTATAATGGCTTATACATATCTTTTTGTGGATAAAGTAACTGTCGATTGGCAAAAGGCATTTTATGATGCGGCGGTAACTTATACAGGTCTTAAAGGCAACCGCGTAACACCGCTTTCAAAAGCAGATTTCGGCGAATGCCGTATGACCACAATGCCCGCAATTTTGATGGAGTGCGGCTTTATGGACAGCACCAACGATACTCCGATTATTTTAACAGAAGATTTTGCCGAAAAAATATCGACAGCGTTTACTGAAGTAATTATTAAAAAAGGCGGCTTAAAACTAAAAGCAACGGAACAAATCGTTGCAACTGATGATTCAAAAATCAGTATTATAATTAAAATACTTAATAAAATATTAAGCATTTTAAGCAAATAAAAACAACCCCTTGATAAACCATACGTTTATCAAGGGGTTGTTTTATTCTGCTCTTTGTGGGCGGTTCATAAGATACGTTACGGTATCTCTTACATCCTTGTTTTTATAAAGCACTTTATAGCACTCTTGCAAAATCGGCATTTCAACCGAGTGTTTTTCGCAAAGCAAATGCGCATTTTTTGCGGCGTAGTAGCCCTCAACCGTGCCTACTGTTTCGAGCGCTTTTTTTACATCCATACCGCCGCCGACGAGTGTGCCGAAGCGGTTATTTCGGCTATGTTCTGACATACAGGTAACCACCAAATCGCCGATACCCGTAAGCCCTGCAAAAGTCTCGGCATTTGCACCCATTGATACGCCAAGCCGCGTCATTTCGGCAAGACCGCGGGTGATGAGCGCCGCTCTTGTATTATCGCCAAATTTTAGACCATTGCAAAAGCCGACACAAATGGCGATAACGTTTTTTAGCGCACCGCCTACCTCGGCACCGATAACATCGGTGTTTGTGTATATACGCATATTACTGCCCGACATTAATTCCTGCACCTTTTCTGCGGCAGATAAATCGGCGGATGCCGCAACAATGGAAGTCGGCAATTTTCTTGCTACCTCTTCGGCGTGGGACGGACCTGTTAGTACAACCAATTTTTTATCGGGTAATTCTTCTTTTATTACATCCGATAAACAAAGTAAAGTGCCCTCTTCAAAGCCCTTGGCAACGTTAACTATAATGCCTATGTTTTTTATTGCCTTAAGCTTCCTTGCCGTTTGTCTTACAGCAACTGATGGCACCGCGATAACGGTAATATCGCTGTTTTCGGCAACCGATAGGTCGGTAGTAACGCCGATAGCTTCGGGCAAATAAATATCTTTTAAAAGGCGCTCATTGGTGCGTTTTTCGTTTAATAAATCAACTTCCGTTTCAAAGGGCGACCATATATTTACAGTATGGCCGTTATTGTGGCACAAAAGCGCCAACGCCATACCCCAGCCGCCTGCTCCAAGCACTGTTATTCTTGCCATAATTATTTGTCCTTTTTTACGCTAAAACGCTTTTCGGTACCATTAATGATACGCACTAAATTATCTTTATGGCGGTAGAATACAATAAAGCCGCACACAAGCATTATTGCGCTTATAACCCACGGGTTAACATCGCCCAAAAGGCTTAGATGAGCATAAATAATAGTAACAATAACAACTATAACCGTTGCGACGAGTGAGCCCAAGGACACCATTTTAGCAGTTAACATACATATTGCAAAGCCCACAAGTCCCAAAATAATGGCAGGTGGACAGCACACGGCAAATATACCGACACTCGTAGCCGCCGCCTTACCGCCGCGGAACTGGAAAAATACCGGCCAGCAATGTCCAACCATACAAGCAAAAGCGCAGGCAAATTTGCCGTACACGGAACTGAAAATCGGCATATCGGGTGTGTATAAAAGGTATTTAAAAACAAGCATACCTAAAATACAAGCAACTGCGCCTTTTAAGGCATCGGCAACAAATGTTAGCGCACCCGCTTTTACGCCCGATACGCGCAAAACGTTGGTGGTGCCCGCATTGCCGCTACCGTAATCTCTTATATCGGTGTGGTTAAATGCATTTGTGAATATCACGGCAAAATTAATACTGCCTATTAAATATGCCGATATCACTGTTAAAACTGCTATTATAAACTTCATCTCTATTTATCTCCTCGTTCACGAATAACAAATCTTACAGGTGTACCCTCGAGTCCGAAGGTGGCTCTTATTTGGTTTTCTAAATATCTCTGATATGAAAAATGGAACAGCTCTGCTTTGTTGCAGAAGCAAACAAATGTTGGCGGACGGGTTGATGCCTGAGTCATATAATAAATTTTTAGGCGTTTGCCCTTGTCCGATGGGGGCTGAACACGCGCTGTGGAATCGGCTAAAACATCGTTTAGCTTGCCTGTTGAAATGCGCATTGTGTTTTGCTCGTTTACATACTTTATAAGCTCATAAAGGCGGTCAATTCTCTGCCCCGTTTTTGCCGAGATAAATATTATCGGCGCATAGGGCATAAAGGAAAAATCGTTCATAAGTTTTTTGCGGTAGGCATCCATTGTGTGCCCATCCTTATCCACAATATCCCATTTATTAACCGCAATAATACACGCTTTGCCTTGTTCGAGCGCCAAGCCTGCAACCTTTGAGTCTTGCTCGGTAAAGCCCTCGACACCGTCAAGCATAATAACGCAAACATCGCTTCGTTCTATCGCCATTTCGGCACGCAAAACGCTGTATTTTTCGATATTATCTTCAACACGGCTTTTTCTTCGCAGTCCCGCAGTATCAATAAAATTAAATTTACCGAATTTATTTTCAACAAAAGTATCTATCGCATCGCGCGTAGTACCCGCAATATCTGATACAATAGAACGCTCTTCGCCCGATAAGCGATTAACAAGTGAAGATTTACCCGCATTGGGCTTGCCGATAATGGCTACGTTTATTATATCTTCATCATCGTCTTCATCCGCGTTTTCGGGTAAAAACTCAAACACGCGCTCAAGCAAATCTCCCGTGCCATGACCGTGCACCGAGGACACTGCCACAGGGTCGCCAAGACCTAAATTATAAAACTCATAAAACTCCATCGGCACATCGCCTATGCCATCGCATTTGTTAACACAAAGTATTACGGGTTTTCCGCTTTTTTGCAGCATTATGGCAACATCCTGGTCGGATGCGGTAACACCGCTTTTAACATCGGTTACAAAAATTATAACGTTTGCGGTGTCTATCGCCAAATTGGCTTGCTCGCGCATACTTGAAAGTATTATATCATCGGTTTTCGGCTCGATACCGCCCGTATCTATCAGCATAAATTTGCGGCCTGCCCACTCGGCTTCGCCGTAAATTCGGTCGCGTGTTACACCCGGGGTATCATCAACAATGGAAAGCCGTTTTCCGATAATTTTATTAAAAAGCGTGGATTTGCCCACGTTTGGCCGTCCTACAACGGCAACAACCGGTTTTGCCATCAGTTAATTCTCCTCTCCAAGTAATTTTCCCAAAAACTCATAGCCGTCATTATTAACGGGCACAAGTGTTACACCCAATGCTTTTTCCAACTCTTCCACCGTTACGTCATCTAAAAACCTATCGTTTTCGTATCTTAGCATTGCTGATGGTATGTACAAATGGGTGCCTAATTTTTTGTCCTTTAGCTGCTCTATTATATCTGAGCCCGTTACAAGACCTGCAACGGTTATAAGAGGACCGAAAAAGTTGTTTTGTATTTTATAAACATCGATTTTAACCGATGGAAATTTTTTATTTATTCTGTCGCTTAGTTCATTTATCAGCGGATATGCCGCAACACCCGTAGCTATAGAAATTTCTCTGGCATTTGGGGTTATATCGCAGTTGTCAAGTGCTTCTAAAACCTCACTTTTGAAAAGCGACCAGAGTCCAACGCCATTTTCAAGCTGTAAAAAATCGCCATAATGTTTAGCGCTTGGTATTTCGCGCTCGGCCTTTAAATAAAATTCATCGGCACCAAATACCCTTGCCTCGCCATAGTTTTCTTTGCACTTTTCATTATATTTTTCGATAATATCGAGCACTGCCGCTGCGGTATCTTTACAGTACGGCTCTAATTTTTCGAGCCCATCGCGGTGCTTGGTAAGTCCTACAGGTACTGCAGCTATGCACTTAATGTGCTCTTTTTTTATTAAATCGCCTAGTGTTCGCTCAAGCTCCGCCCCATCATTAATGTGGGGGCAAAGAACTAACTGACAGTTCATATCAATACCAGCATCGTTGAGCCGTTCGATAACCGATAAAACCGCACCCGCATTTTTATTCTTCATCATACGGACGCGAAGCTCGGGGTTGGTTGTGTGGACCGAAATATTGATAGGACTTATATGCATTTTTATAATGCGCTCAATTTCGTGCTCGGTAATATTTGTAAGTGTTATATAATTACCAAAAAGGAAGGAAAGGCGCGAATCATCATCCTTAAAATAAAGAGACTCACGCATACCTTTCGGCAACTGGTCAATAAAGCAAAATATACACTTGTTTTTACAAGAGCGTTGCTTGTCCATCAAATAGGTCTCAAACTCAAGCCCCAATTCCTCAAATTCCGACTTTTTAACCGTTTTTGTAACGGTTTTGCCCTTTGCATTTATAAATGCTACGGCTATTTTTGTGTCATTCTCATAAAAGCGGTAGTCGAGAACATCCATTATCTCGTTACCGTTAAGGGAAATAAGCGTATCTCCCGCCTTTATACCCGTTTTGTAAACAGGCGAATTTTTTACAACATTTTTTACAATAACCGACATCCCGACACCCCCTGACAAATTTCGTAAATAAAACAAAATAGAGGAAGAATTCCTCCTCCTCTACCCCGTTAAGTTTTTTAATTAGTCTTCAACCTTGATTACTTCACGGTCGCCGTAATAACCGCAAGCTGTGCAAAGGCGGTGCGGTCTCTTATAAGCGCCGCAACGGCTGCACTTTACAAGTGTCGGAGCACTGATTTTCCATAAATTATTTCTTCTCTTATCGCGTCTTGCTTTAGAAGTTCTTCTCTTCGGTACTGCCATTTCTCATTACCTCCTGAAAACATATAATCATAATTATTTTAATAAATCTGCAAGTGCTTGAAGCCGCGGGTCTATTTGCCTTTCCCCACAACTGCAAGTTGCCTTATTAAGATTTGTTCCACACTTAGCACAAATGCCTTTGCATTCGTCACAGCATAGATGCTTCATCGGGATGTGAAGCAATACATCGGTGCGGCAAAGCTCGGCCAAGTTAAGCTTCATATCGCTTACGAGCAAGATAAAGTCATTATCCTCATTTTCAATTTCGGTAGCAAGGATATACTCGTTATCAACCGTGATTTCCCGTACGGCTTCTTCACCGCAACGGTCGCACGGCGCATCGTAGCACGCCACACAGTGTATACTTAATAAAACTACACCGGCTTTGTTGGATACTGTACCCGATACCGAAATCGGTTTCTTGAGTGGGAACACACCCGAAAATTCGATATCGCTTAAATCCAACTGATACTCAATCGGAGATGTATAACCATCGGTTATAAAAGCTTTTTTTAAATCTAAAATCATCGCTTTACCCCCAAATTGACACATCCTATATTATATATATATTACTTTTCTTTGTCAAGGGGTATTTTCCCTAAATTTTAAAAGCGTAAAAGGCGGCTTTTTGCCGCCTTTTACTAAAGAGTTGTTTTATTTTATTTCTCCACCGCTCTGTTTCTGGCTTCTATATCAATTTCACTGAGCGCTCGCTGGAAATTGACATACTCCTTATCATTACGGAAAGAGAAAGAAAATGAAGAATAACTAACAAAGCTTTTATAATCATATTCATCGGGTTTAGCATTTGCCCAACTGCCGTAAATATGAAGAGTGTCTATTGAATTGTACTCTTCTCTAAACAGTTGTCGGGTATCGGCATTTTTAAGGTCTGTAATATATGACCTCACTAAATTCTCGCCCTCGGCGTGGCTTAGCATAACGTTTATATACTCTCCACCAACATTGCCATCAAGCGAAAATTCATTGCCACCGTATTCTTCAAACTGCCTTTCGAGTTCATTTGTCAATTCGGTTTTAATTATCTCGGCCTTTTCGGCTGTAGCAAACGTGAAAGGGACAAAGTATCTGCGCTCAACCGTTTCGCCGCTTCTAAGAGTATAGGTATAATGAAAATACTCATAATCGGAATAGGTTTCTCTATAGCTCCTTTCAGGCTTATCTCTCACTATCAGTTTATGCAAATCGGTTGCAAGCTCTATATCATCAAAGTTCATACTCATACCGCGGTAGTTTACATTCACATTTGCAATATCACTTTTTTCGGGTACGTAATCTTCAAAGCCGAAGACATCAAGCGAAATACCTGCCGTTACAGTAAAGATAAACACAAGCGCTATACTTACAGGTGCCACTGCCCTTTTGATATTTTTAAAACCGCGGTTAATTACTATATTGTAAATTACCGCACCCAATACCGCACCGATAACGCCCGGTATCCAGAATGAAATTTCAAGGCGGTCATTTGCGAAAATTGCGCCTAAAATAAAGTAGCATATAACCGATACCACAGTGCCTATAATAACGGGTACAAACCTATAGGCGTATGCCGTTCCTGCCGTTTCACACTTGCGGCGGCGATAGAGCAAAATACTTACTATCATAATCACAGCCGTCAGCAATATAACGGGTACTGTGGTGCCCCACGCAAACGGATTTACCAATAACGGCTCTTCTAAAAAAGCGAGAAACTTGATAAGCGAAAAGGTAAACGGAGAAGTGTACTGCCAAGCGTAAACATAGTCGATTGATGCTACACCGTAAAGATTGTCTTCGCACATACTGCAAATAAGTGCCACTATAACGGGAAGTCCCACGTTGAGTGCGGCAAACGCTACAACCGAATCGAACACCGTGCCTGCGGTTATTATGAAAAGCAAGGCAAATGCACCGCAAAACAGCATCATAAATACAGTAAACAGTCCTGCTACTATTATTGCCGATACATTTGCTTCAACCGATGGACTAAAGCTAACCGCAACAAAGCCGATATATGCGGCTATTACGGGAACCAGAGAACTGATATATGACGCAAAAAAGCGGGAAAGCAGCATTTTTGTGCGGCTTATCGGCATAGAGTGAAAAGCATCGGATGCGCTTTTCGAAAACAGGAAGCTAAAATTAATATACAAAAGTATAACCAGAAACAGCGTCGCACCAATCGCTAAAATTATAGCGGCGGGGAAAAATATTTCTTGGAAATTCAGTTTTTCGGTTACATAATACTCCAACTGGTTTTCCACCAAGTTCATCATATAGAACGGAGATAAAATAAGTGCTAAAACTGTTGCCACTGCAGTGAAACCGAGATTTTTGCGCAGTGTAAACAAAAGCATATTAAACGTGGGGCAAAATTTATTACAAAATATTTTTTGCGTCATATCCGTTTACCTCCAATTCATACATAAAAATTTCTTCGAAAGACGGCGGTATAATCTCCAAAAACTGCGGTAAAAGGCGGGCTATATATTCCTTTATTTCCGTTTCGTTACCGCGAGCTACCAGCTGTACCACCGAGCCGCTTTTTTCGATATTCATAATATCAAGCCCATCGAAAGCCGATATATCGGGCACCATATTGAATACAGCCTGAATTTTGTGTATACCCTGTCTTAAATTCTCAATATCATCATTGAGCAGCACTTTACCGTTGTGCAATATACCAACTGTATCACAAAGCTCATCCAAATCTCTTAAATTGTGGGATGCGATAACGGCGGTCATACCATCACTCACACCCTCAGCTAAAAGTGATTTAAGCACTTTTCTCATAATCGGGTCAAGACCGTCAAACGCTTCATCAAGCAGCAAATATTTCGGTTTGGTTGATATGCTTAAAATGAGTGCCGCCTGCCTTTGCATACCCTTTGACATTGTGGAAATTCTGGCGCGTCTATCAAGCGGGAAAATTTTTAATAACTGCTCGAATCGCTCGGTACTAAAATCTTTATAAATCATTTTATAAAAACGCATCATTTCGTTTAAATTTGACTGATGTATAAAGTAGGGTGTATCAGGCAAATAACATATTTTGCTTTTAATAAGTGAATTATCAAACGGATTCTCATTATCAACCAAAATCTCGCCGCCGTCCGCCATATACACACCCGAAATTAGACGCATAAAGGTAGATTTACCCGAGCCGTTAGAGCCTACAAGCCCGTATATTGAGCCCTCGGGAATTTCAAAGCTGACATTATCAAGTGCACATTTTTCAGCAAACTTTTTAGTAAGGTTTATAGCTTTTATCATTTCTTACCCTCCGATTCCTTTACTATATTTATAAGTTCGTCTGCACAAAGCCCCATTTGTTTGGCATCGTTTATAGCTTTTAAGAATTGCTCCGCCGCCTTTTGCTTTATTGCGGCCGCACAGTCCGACTCACTTGCAATAAATGAGCCCTTGCCCGCCACAGAATATATTACGCCCTTTTCTTCAAGCATCCTGTACGCGCGCTGTACGGTGTTGGGGTTTATTGACATTTTTTGCGCCAACTGTCTTACCGATGGCAGCGGCTCATCGGGTTTTAGTACACCCCACATTTTAAGGCGAATAATACCATTTACCAGCTGGTCGTATATCGGCACGCCGCTTTTATAATCCAACTGTAGCACCTATGCATTCCTCCGTTCTTACTGTATTAGTTCGATTAGTACAGTTATATAGTACACCCTATTATCTTATTTGTCAATAGTTTTTTGCAAAAAAATAACCGCAGTGAAATTTCACTGCGGTTAAAAGCTTTATTTGTTAGTCCATTGCAATGGTTTTTGCTTTTTCGAAATCGGCTTCGATTTCGGCGGAGGGTTTCTTTGTGAGAAGAGAAACCACCACGATTAAAATCGATGAGAAGATAAATGCGGGGAGCAACTCGTAAATTGCAAACACGCCACCGATTTTGCTGATAACCAACTTCCAAAGGAATACCATAGCGGCGCCGCCTACCATACCTACAACGGCACCTGTATGTGTTGTGCGCTTCCAGAAAAGTGAGAATAGCATAAGCGGACCAAACGTAGCACCAAAGCCTGCCCAAGCAAACGATACAAGGTCAAATATAATACTTTTTTCATCCAATGCAAAAATTATTGCAATAAGTGCTATTACTAAAAGGGTTATTCTTGTAACAACCATAACCTTTTTGTCGGTTGCATCTTTTTTCACAATACCTTGATAGATATTTTTTGCAAAAGCCGATGCGGCTATAAGCAAATAAGAATCTGACGAGCTAATTGTCGCCGCCAAAATACCTGCCATAACGAAGCCCGCGAGAATGGGTGGCAAGGATGTAGTTGCGAGTGTTATAAAGATGTTTTCCGCACCCGATTTTGTAAGATGCTCTACGGGGAATAACTGGCGGCCTACAATACCGATAAACACTGCAACCGCCAAAGATATAACAACCCAAACCATTGCAATTCTTCTTGACATTTTGAGTTCCTTTTCTTTGCGGATAGCCATAAATCGCAATAGTACCTGAGGCATACCGAAGTAACCAAGGCCCCAAGCCATCATAGAGCAAACTGATAATATACCGTAAGGTGCGGCTTCGCCAAACAAGGGCTTGCCGTTTTCAACCAACTGTGTGCCCTCTTCAACTACAGGTGTTGCAAGACCAAAAAACTCAAGGAAGCCCGGAATTTGTCTTGCGTTTTCAATTACTGCATTTATACCGCCTGCCTTTACAGTAGCAATAATAACGATAACAGTAAGTGCTACCACCATAACTATCGCCTGCATAAAGTCAGATGCGCTCTCAGCCAAGAAGCCGCCTAAAATTGTGTATATAAGCACAAAGAGTGCGCCAACGAGCATCATAGCGATATAAGGTGTACCGAAAAGAGTCGAAAACAGTTTACCGCAGGTTACAAAGCAGCTTGATGCGTAAACTGTAAAGAATACGAGAATGAATAGTGCCGCAATGGTCATAATAATCTTCTTGTTCTCTCTGAAACGATTTGAGAAGAACTCGGGAAGAGTAATAGAATTGTTGGCTACAATACTGTAACGGCGAAGTCTTTTGGATACGATAAGCCAGTTAAAATATGTACCAACTGCAAGACCGATGGCAGTCCAAGCGGCATCTGCCAAGCCGCACCAATATGCAACACCCGGAAGACCCATCAAAAGCCATCCGCTCATATCTGATGCCTCGGCACTCATAGCCGTTACCCAAGGACCGAGTGTACGGCCACCTAAAAAGTAGTTTTCAGAACTTTTGTTGGCCTTTTTGGCAAATACTATACCAATAGCCACAACTGCCGCCATGTAAATTATCATAGCGATAAGAATTTGTAATGTGTTGTCCATTTTTACCCCTTTTTCTTTTACATTAATTTTGCCTAAAAATAGAAACAATTTACAACATTATACAACAAATCTACTTTTCGGTCAATCATTTTATTTGTGATTATCTAAAAAGACAAAAAACCGCGCATTATATATATTGTATATTATATAAATATAATAAAATTTAAAAATATGCACAAATTCGGTTGACAAGTATTATCTATTATGCTAAAATAACAAAGATGAATCTTTAAGACGATACAGAGATATCGGCAAGATTGAACAAAAACAAAAAATTGCAGTTTTAGACTGCCCGTTTTGTTATGCTCAACCTTGCTGTACAGCAAGGTTTTTATTTTAGAAAGGAAAAGAAAAATGGCTAACAAGTTACTTGCAAATTTAATAAGCGGAGCCGACAAGGGTTTTGAGAACTCGGTTGCGGCTACTTTGTTGTCCGATATTTCCTTTTCCCGTTTTAATTCATCCAAATATTTTATTTTTCCCGGCTTTTGCGATGTGCATGTGCATTTTCGTGAGCCGGGTTTTTCATATAAAGAAACAATAAAGAGTGGCTCGGCCGCGGCGGCGGCAGGCGGATATACCGCAGTTTGCACAATGCCAAACCTAAACCCCGTGCCCGATAGTGCCGAGCACCTAAAAATACAAACCGATTTAATAAAACAAAACGCACTTATAAACGTGCTTCCCTACGGCTCGATTACTGTAGGTCAACTGGGCAGTGAACTATCCGATATGGAAAAGATAGAAGATAGCGTATGCGCCTTTTCGGATGACGGCCGCGGAGTGCAACAAGCCGACGTGATGACGGCGGCTATGCTAAAAGCCAAGAGCTTAGGCAAAATAATTGTAGCGCACTGCGAAGATAACTCATTGCTTCACGGCGGATATATACACGATGGTATTTATGCCAAAGAGCATAACCACAAAGGTATATGCAGTGAAAGTGAATGGGGTCCGATACAGCGAGATTTAGATTTAGTCAGAAAAACGGGATGCGCTTATCATATATGCCATATATCGACAAAAGAAAGTGTCGAATTAATACGAAAGGCAAAAAGCGAAGGACTTAATGTTACTTGCGAAACCGCACCGCACTATCTTGTGCTTTGTGATGAAGATTTAAAGGAAGACGGCCGATTTAAAATGAACCCGCCGCTTCGCTCGCGCAAAGATATGGAGGCATTGATAGAGGGCATAAAGGATGGCACTATTGATATGATAGCGACCGACCACGCACCGCATTCAGCCGAAGAAAAATCAAGAGGGCTAGAAAGTAGTGCTTTTGGTATCGTAGGGCTTGAAACTGCATTCCCAGTTATGTACACATATCTTGTAAAGACGGGTATAATAACGCTCGAAAAACTAATCGAGCTTATGTGTATAAACCCAAGGCGCCGATTTGGTATACCGCTGGGTACCGATTTTACGGTTTGGGATTTAGAAGAAAAATGGACGGTTGACCCCGATAGGTTTTTATCTATGGGTCGCGCAACACCGTTTAAAGATTACGAGCTTGACGGCAAATGCCACTTAACAGTATATGATGGCAAGAAAGTATTTATGGAGGAATAAAAAATGGCTAAAAGAACAGACATTAAAAAGGTATTGATTATCGGCTCAGGCCCTATTGTTATAGGACAGGCGGCTGAATTTGACTATGCAGGCACACAGGCGTGTTTAGCACTTAAAGAAGAGGGCTATGAGGTTGTTCTTTGCAACTCAAACCCCGCTACAATTATGACCGACACCACTATTGCCGACAAGGTATATATGGAGCCGTTAACGCTCGAATATATCGCAAAAATTCTCCGTTATGAGCGCCCCGATGCCATCGTTCCCGGTATCGGCGGTCAAACAGGACTTAATATCGCAATGCAGCTCGAGAAAAAAGGCATTTTGAAAGAATGTGGCGTAGAGTTGCTTGGTACTAGCAGTGAGAGTATCGAGCGTGCGGAAGACCGCGAACTTTTCAAAGAACTTTGCGAATCTATCGGCGAGCCTGTTATTCCGTCTGAAATCACATACAGCATTGAAGAAGCAAAGGCGGCGGCCGAAAGAATCGGCTACCCCGTAGTGCTCCGCCCTGCGTTTACACTCGGTGGTACGGGCGGTGGCTTTGCCGAAAATGAAACCGAGCTTATAGAGATTGGTCTTAACGCATTTAAGCTTTCCCCTGTTCATCAGGTACTTGTTGAAAAAAGTGTTAAGGGCTACAAGGAAATTGAGTTTGAGGTTATGCGCGACTCCTCCGACCACGCTATAACTATATGCGGTATGGAAAACATCGACCCCGTTGGTGTGCATACAGGCGACTCGTTGGTTGTAGCGCCGATTATGACGCTCTCAAAAGAAGACGAAAAAATGCTTAATGACAGTGCCATTAAGCTTATCAAAGAGCTTAAAATTGAGGGCGGTTGCAACGTACAGTTTGCTCTTAACCCCAACACCAGCGAATACTATTTAATTGAAGTAAATCCTCGTGTATCACGTTCTTCTGCGCTCGCTTCTAAAGCGAGCGGTTACCCGATTGCCAGAGTTACTGCTAAAATTGCGCTCGGTATGTTGCTCGAAGACATCCAAATCGCCAACACAACCGCGGCATTTGAGCCGAAGCTTGACTATGTTATTGCAAAATTCCCCCGCTTCCCGTTTGATAAGTTTACGTCGGCCGCCAATACACTCGGCACACAGATGAAAGCAACCGGCGAGGTTATGGGTATCGGCTCAAACCTTGAAGAGTGTATGCTCAAATCAGTACGCTCACTGGAGATTAATGTAAACCATCTCTATATGCCAAAGTTCGATAATATGAGCAAAGAACAACTCTTTGACTATATTAAAGAATTTAAGGATGACAATATCTTTGCCATCGCCGAGCTTATTGCCCGCGGCGCAACGGTAGAAGAAATCCACGAGATCACCAAAATTACTGCATTTTTCCTTGAAGCCATAAAGAATATTATCGATATGGAAGACACCCTCAAAGAGAATGTAAATAATGTTGATACACTTATTGCCGCTAAGAAAATGGGCTTTAGTGATAAATATATTGCTCGTCTTTGGAAATGTGAAGAGCTTGATGTTTACAACACAAGAAAAGCCAACAACATCTTCCCCGTGTTCAAAATGGTAGATACCTGCCACACAGATGCATATATACCCTATTTCTACTCTTCATATACGGGCGAAAACGCTTCTCGCCTTACCAATAAAAAGAAAATTGTAGTACTGGGTGCAGGTCCTATCCGTATAGGTCAGGGTGTAGAATTTGACTATTCTACCGTACACGCCGTACAGACAATTAAAGCATCGGGTTATGAAGCAATTATTATAAACAATAACCCCGAAACAGTATCTACCGACTATACAACTGCCGATAAGCTCTATTTCGAGCCGCTTACCCCCGAGGATGTTATGAACATTATCGAGTTTGAAAAACCCGAGGGTGTAATTGCGTCTCTCGGCGGTCAAACCGCTATTAATCTTGCTGAGCCGTTAATGAAGCGCGGTGTTAAGATTATCGGTACTGATTGTGATGCCATTGAGCGTGCCGAAAATCGCGACAGTTTTGAGAAGATTTTACGCGACCTCGATATTCCGCAACCAAAAGGCAAAGCCGTTACAAAAATTGAGGACGGTATTGCCGCGGCAAAGGAAATCGGCTACCCCGTGCTTGTGCGCCCCAGCTTCGTGCTTGGTGGCCGCGCCATGCAAATAGTTGCTAACGAGGAGCAACTGCGCCACTATCTTAAAACCGCGGTTGAAATTGATGAGGACAAGCCCGTGCTTGTTGATAAATACATCCAAGGTAAAGAGGTTGAGGTTGATGCCATTTGCGATGGCAGAGATGTGTTTGTGCCAGGTATTATGGAGCTTGTAGAGCGTACAGGTATACACAGCGGCGACTCGATAAGCGTTTACCCCACCTTCAGCATCTCCGATAAAGTTAAGGGTACAATTTTGCAGTACGCTAAGAAGCTCGGTCTCGGTATTGGCATTGTTGGCCTTTACAACATCCAGTTTATAGTGGATGAAAATGATGATGTTTATATAATCGAGGTTAACCCCCGTTCATCTCGTACTGTACCGTTCTTGTCAAAATCAACGGGCTACAGTCTTGCAGATATTGCAACCGAGGTAATCTTGGGCAAATCTTTAAAAGAACAGGGCATATTCGGCATATACCCAGACGAGAAAAAGCGTTGGTACGTAAAGGTACCGGTATTCTCCTTTAATAAGCTGCGTGGACTTGATGCATATCTCTCCCCCGAAATGAAATCAACGGGCGAAGCGATAGGTTATGATGATAAATTAAACCGTGCGCTTTATAAAGCACTTCAGGCATCGGGTATGCATTTGCAAAATTACGGCACAGTGTTTGCAACAATAGCTGATAGAGATAAGCCCGAAGCATTGCCGCTTATTCGCCGCTTCTATAACTTAGGCTTTAATATTGAAGCTACCGAGGGTACGGCTAAGTTCCTTAAAGACAACGGTATTCGCACACATATATTAAAGAAAATCAGTGATGGCAGTGATGAAATTCAAGAGGCGCTCCGCCAGGGACACATCGCTTATGTGCTTAACACCAAGGATATTAACGCGGGCGGCCCCGAAAGTGATGGCCATCAGATACGTAAAATTGCCACCGAAAATAATATCACAATTTTCACAGCACTTGATACTGTAAAGGTATTGCTTGACGTATTGGAAGAAACAACCCTTACAATTTCCACCATTGATGCGTGAGGTTTATAATGAAACAAGGAATTTTCAAAATAACAAAAAATGTTAATTTAACGCGTGATGTTATGCTGATGACACTTTCGGGGGATGCATCAGCCATAACCGCTCCCGGACAGTTTATTAACATAAAGCTTGACGGCAAATATTTGCGCCGACCGATTTCGGTTTGCGATAGCACCGATACTGAAATTACCATTATTTACAAGGTGGTAGGCCATGGCACCGAGCAAATGAGCAAAATGCCCCACGGACAAGAGTTGGATGTATTAACAGGTCTTGGCAACGGCTATGATGTATCACGCTCGGGCGACACACCGCTTTTACTTGGCGGAGGCGTAGGTGTTCCTCCACTTTATATGTTAGCAAAACAGCTAAAAGCGGCAGAAAAAGATGTATCGGTTATTTTGGGTTTTAATACAGCGGATGAAATCTTTTATGAAAAAGAGTTTGAGGCTTTAGGCTGCCACGTTTTTGTTACTACGGTTGATGGCTCAAAAGGCATAAAGGGCTTTGTAACAAACGCAATGGAAAATATAGAATATTCTTACTTTTACACCTGCGGACCCGAGCCTATGCTTAAAGCCGTTTATAAAGCATCCAAAACGAGTGGCGAACTCAGCTTTGAGGAGCGTATGGGTTGCGGCTTTGGTGCTTGTATGGGATGCTCTTGCAAAACCATTACGGGTTATAAGCGTATATGCAAGGATGGCCCAGTAATGCAAAAGGAGGAGATTTTATGGGAAGACTAAGCGTTAATTTATGCGGTATTGAACTTGATAACCCCATAATCCCCGCCAGTGGTACCTTTGGCTTCGGCTATGAGTTTGCCGAGCTTTACGATATAAACGTGCTTGGTACATTTTCCTTTAAAGGCACTACTAAGGATGCGCGTTTTGGAAACCCCACACCGAGAATTGCCGAATGCTATGCCGGTATGATAAATGCTGTAGGGCTTCAAAACCCAGGGGTAGAAAAGGTAATTAGCGAAGAATTGCCGAAGCTTAAAAAATGCTTTAATAAAAAGGTTATGGCAAATGTTAGCGGATTCGCGGTAGACGACTATGCCTACACTTGCGAGCAGTTAGACAAAGAGGAACAGGTTGGCTGGCTTGAGGTTAACGTTAGTTGTCCGAACGTCCACGGTGGCGGTATGAGCTTTGGTACTTCGCCCGAGGCGGCGGCCGAGGTTGTAAAGGCCGTTAAAGCCGTTACCACCAAGCCCGTTATAGTAAAGCTCTCGCCCAACGTTACCGACATAGTAAGCATTGCAAAGGCGTGTGAAGCGGCGGGTGCTGACGGTATAAGTTTAATCAATACAATGCTCGGTATGAGAATTGACCTTAAAACAAGGCGCCCCGTAATCGCCAACAAAATGGGCGGTTTTTCGGGCCCTGCAATATTCCCCGTTGCCGTTCGTATGGTTTATCAGGTGGCAAATGCTGTTAATATCCCAGTCATTGGTATGGGCGGTGTATCAAGTGCCGAAGACGTAATTGAAATGATGTTAGCGGGCGCCACAGCCGTAGAAATCGGTGCGGCAAACCTTGTAGACCCCTACATTTGCCGAGATATTATAAATGAATTGCCTGCTGTTTTGGATAAATACGGCATTGGAAATTTGAAAGACATTATAGGAGGAGTTAAATAATGGGTAAGGATGTAATTGTAGCTTGTGATTTTTCGAGTGCTACTGCGGTTTATGAGTTTTTAGATAAGTTTACCGACCGCAAACCGTTTGTAAAAATAGGTATGGAGCTTTTCTATGCAGAGGGCCCGTCAATAGTTAAAGAAATAAAGAAACGCGGTCATAAAATTTTTCTTGACCTTAAACTTCACGATATACCCAACACCGTTAAAAAGGCGATGGCGGTGTTATCAAACCTTGATGTTGATATATGCAACCTACACGCAGGTGGTACAGGACGTATGATGGAGGCAGCGCTTGAAGGACTAACCAGACCTGATGGCACAAGACCGCTGCTTATAGCCGTTACCCAACTTACTTCTACCGACCAAGAGAGTATGGAAAATGACTTACTTATCAAAGAACCTATCGACAAGGTTGTTATGCATTATGCCGCAACCGCAAAAAAAGCAGGGCTTGACGGTGTAGTTTGCTCTCCTTTGGAAGCGGGTAAAGTACACGAAATATGCGGAAACGACTTTTTAACCATAACCCCCGGTGTGCGCTTTGCCGATGGCGATATTGGCGACCAAAGAAGAGTTATGACACCCGCCGAAGCTAAGAAAATCGGCTCGGACTACATAGTTGTTGGCAGACCGATTACCGCTGCTGAAGACGTAGTTGCCGCATACAATAGATGCGTTGAAGAATTTATCGGTTAAGGAGAAGAATATGGCGCTCATAAATTGTGTTGAATGCGGAAAAGAAATTTCCGACAAGGCAAAATTTTGCCCTAATTGCGGCATGCCTTTAACGAAAAAAGGGCGTGGTTTTGCAATAGCGAGTTTGGTTTTAGGTATTATTGCTTGCGTGTACACTTTGCCGATCATTGCAAGCGTATCAATACCGAATATTGCCACTATGCAAAAAATTGCAAGCGCTGTATATATTCTGATTTTTAGCGGTCTTTCTTTAATCTTTGGGTTGGTATCCCATTTCAAAGGTTGTAAACTTAAAAAGAAAACCGCAGGTATTATACTTGGCGCAATTTCTACATGCGTTTTGTTGATTTGTGTAATAGTATGTTTAATATAAACGAAGAAAGTTTGAATTTTACTGATAATATGCAAGTCATGGTTTGGAATTAGATGTATGATTTATAAATACAATAAAAAATATGTTTCTTTGGCGCAAAACTTACGAAAAAATATGACACGCGAAGAAAAGCGCCTTTGGTATGATTTTTTAAAAAAGTTACCCATCACAGTTAATCGGCAAAAAAATATAGGCAATTATATCGTTGATTTTTTTATTGCCAAAAACAGAATTGTTATTGAAATTGACGGTCAAGGGCACGGATTCGAAGAGAACATACAAAAAGATAAAAATCGTGATGAGGATTTCGACAATTTAGGAATTACTGTTTTGCGCTATACCAATGAAGATATTAACCGACGCTTTAATTCAGTTTGTCAGGATATATTGTTGCACTTGGGCATAAATGAGAATAATATAAAGTTTTAGTATTCCGTCTATCAGCCTTCTCCAGCGGAGAAGGTGGATTTGCCGCAAGGCAAAGACGGATGAGGAGATTATTGTAAAGATGATTATCGAGTGTTCTCCTCATCCACCGCAAGCGGTCCCCCTTCTCCGCTGGAGAAGGCCATGTTACAAACAAATTCAATTTGAAGGAGAAGAAAAATGGAAGCTTACAAAAGAGAATTTATTGAGTTTTTAGAGGGTGCAGGCGTACTCAAATTCGGCGATTTTACCGCTAAATCGGGCAGAAAAATCCCCTATTTTATAAATGCAGGCGATATAAAAACAGGCGAGCAAATTTGCAAGCTTGGCGAGTTTTATGCAAAGGCATATTTTGAAAAAGTAGGCAACAAAAAGACTGTACTTTACGGCCCTGCATATAAGGGTATACCGATTGCTGTATCTGTTGCAGTAGCGTTAGCAAAAGAAGGCCTTGATGTTCCCTTCTTCTTTAACCGTAAGGAAGAAAAGGACCACGGCGAAGGCGGTGTTTTTGTAGGCTATAAGCCTACCAAAAACGAGGAAATAGTAATAGTTGAGGATGTTATTACCGCAGGTACCGCTATTCGCGAGAGTATGGCTATTTTATCAAAACTCGAGGGCACAAAGGTTGCCGCCACATTTGTTATGGTTGACCGCAAGGAAAAGGGTCAAACCGAAAAATCTGCTATGGCAGAGGTTGGCGAGGAATTCGGCTTCCCCGTATACTCGGTAGTTGATGTATACGATATTATTGAGTATCTTGAAGAAGATGAGAAAAACCGCGAAAATGTTGATAGAATTAAGAAATACCTTGAAATAAACGGTGCGAAAGCATAGGAAGGAAAAAATATGCGTAGTTTAATTGATATTCTCGATTTTTCGGTTGAAGAAATCCACGCGCTTATTAATACTGCTTGCGATATTATCGACAATCCCAAAAAATACTCTGAAAAATGCCGCGGTAAAAAGTTGGCGACACTCTTTTTCGAGCCGTCAACCCGCACTCGCTTAAGTTTTGAATCGGCAATGTATGAGCTCGGCGGCAATGTTATCGGCTTTTCGGAAGCCAATTCATCCTCCGCTGCTAAGGGAGAAAGCGTATCAGATACCGCAAAAACTATCAGCTGCTATGCCGATATTATAGCAATGCGCCACCCAAAAGAGGGCGCACCGCTCGTAGCCGCTAAAGCCGCTTCTATTCCCGTTATAAATGCGGGAGATGGCGGACACAATCACCCAACGCAAACCTTGGCAGACCTGCTTACAATACACCGCGAAAAAGGTAGGTTTAATAATCTTACCATAGGCCTTTGCGGAGACCTTAAATTCGGCAGAACGGTACATTCACTTATAAATGCGTTATCGCGCTATAAGGGTATTAAATTTGTGCTTATCTCTCCGGACGAGCTAAAGCTACCAAGCTATGTTAAACACGATGTACTCGATAAAAACGGAATTGAATACTGTGAAAATCCGTCCCTTGAGGATGCAATAGGCGACCTTGACATACTCTATATGACAAGGGTACAGCGTGAGCGCTTCTTTAACGAGGAAGATTACTTACGCCTTAAAGACAGCTACATTTTAGAGCCGAGCAAGCTTAAAAACGCTAAAGGCGACCTGTCTATTATGCATCCCCTACCCCGTGTAAATGAAATAAGTGTAGCCATTGATGATGACCCGCGCGCTTGCTACTTTAAGCAGGTCTTAAACGGCAAATACATCCGTATGGCGCTTATACTTAAATTATTAGAGGAGGCGGAAAAATGAATATAGATTCTATTCAAAACGGCTATGTTATAGACCATATTTCAGCAGGACGCGGTATGCGTCTTTATGAGCTGCTCGGTCTTGACAGTGCCGACTGCTCGGTTGCTATTATCAAAAATGTAACAAGCCGAAAGCTTGGCAAAAAAGATATTATAAAAATTGATGCCGATATACCGCTTAATCTTGAAATTATCGGTTATGTGGACCCGGGAATCACAGTTAATATCATTAAAGATGGTAAGCTTATTGAAAAACGCGGCATAGAAATGCCCGAAACACTTACAAACGTTATAAAATGCAAAAATCCGCGTTGCATTACCACAACAGAGCAAGAAATTAAGCATATTTTCAAGCTTACCGACCGCGAAAAACGAGTATATCGCTGTATCTATTGCGAAACCAAGGCAAGCCGCTAAAAATCGCATTAAATTACGGCTTATTTCCTTGACACAAAGGCGCAAAAATGGTATAATTCATTTGTCGAAATTGTTTGTTTTCTGTAACTGACGGAAATTAAGTGGAGCACCACAATGGAACAGGAAATTCATATTTTTAGGCCGACCGTCTGGGCACATTTAATCGCCGTGAAAAACGGTAGGTTAGGTGTGTCCTATAATATTTTTTAAAAGGGTGATTAGTATGAAAAAAGTTGGTATTGTTATGGGTAGCGATAGCGACCTGCCAATCATTAAAAAAGCCACTGCAGTTCTTAGTGAACTCGGCATCCCCTACACAGTTAATATTTATTCCGCACACCGCACACCAAATGAGGCGCGTGAATTCTCACTTAACGCCCGTAAAAACGGCTATGGTGCCATTATTGCCGCGGCAGGTATGGCGGCACATTTAGCGGGTGCTATTGCGGCTAACACTACACTGCCCGTAATCGGTATTCCTTGCGCCAGTGCATTTCTTGACGGTATGGATGCTTTGCTTTCCACCGTGCAAATGCCCTCAGGCATCCCTGTTGCAACCGTTGCAATAAACGGCGGCGCAAATGCGGCCTTGCTTGCAGCCCAGATTATCGCTGTAGAAGATACTGTTCTTGCGGACAAGCTTGATAATATGCGTGTGTCCGCAGCCGAAACGGTACTCAAAAAAGATGCCGATATAATGTCAAAACTCTAATACGTATTTAATTAAAAAGGAGATATATAAAAATGGAAAAGAAACTCGTTTACACAGGTAAAACTAAAGACGTTTTTGCACTCGACAATGGCAACTACTTGCTCAAATTTAAAGATGATTGCACCGGTAAAGACGGTGTATTTGACCCGGGTGAGAATGCAGTAGGTCTCACAATTGATGGCGTTGGTGACGTTAACCTTCGTATGTCAATCTATTTCTTCGAAAAGGTAAATGCCGCGGGCATTAAAACCCACTATGTAAGTGCAAACCTTGAGGACACAACAATGGAGGTTCTCCCTGCCAAAGTTTTCGGTAAAGGTCTTGAGGTTATTTGCCGCCACAAGGCAGTAGGTAGCTTCTACCGCCGCTATAGCGATTACATTGAAGAGGGTGCTGATTTACCTGCTTACGTTGAAATGACCTTCAAAAATGATGAAAAGGGCGACCCGCTTGTAACCAAGGACGGCCTTGTAGACCTCGGCGTTATGACTGCAAAGCAGTATGACGATATGAAGGAAATGACACAAAAAATCACTCAAATTGTTGCTGATGATCTTAAAGAAAAAGGACTTGTTCTTTACGATATCAAATTTGAATTTGGTTATGACAAAGACGGCAGCGTAATGCTTATAGATGAAATTGCATCGGGTAATATGCGCGTTTATAAAAACGGCGAATATATTGACCCTATGACCTTATCAAAACTTTTCTTTGCATAAAACTTTAAAAGGAGCAAACTATGGGAGGATTCTTTGGCGTAGTAAGTAAGAAAAGCGCAGTATCCGATGTGTTTTTCGGTACCGACTACCATTCGCATTTAGGAACACGCCGCGCAGGTATGGCAGTATATGATAACGAACTCGGCCTGCAACGCGAAATCCACAATATACAAAACTCTCCTTTCAGAACAAAGTTTGATGATGTTTTTGATGAGATGCAAGGCACATCGGCCATCGGTTGCATAAGTGATTATGACCCACAGCCTTTGCTTATCTGCTCAAATCTCGGCACATACGCTATATGTGTTATTGGCATCGTAAACAATTCTGAAGAACTTATAAAAAAATATCTCTGTCTTAACGGTCATTTCAATGCAATGACGGCGGGTAGAATTAATTCAACCGAGCTTGTGGCGGCGTTAATTAACCAAAAAACCTCTTTTTGCGAGGGTATAAAATTTGCACAAGAAGAAATCGAAGGTACCGCATCCATCCTTATTTTAAAGGACGATGGCTCGCTTATTGCCGCACGTGATAAGCTCGGGCGTATACCCGTACATATCGGCAAAAACGAAGACGGCCACTGTGTTTCCTTTGAATCCTTTGCCTGCTTTAAGCTTGGCTATGATTTAATTAAGGAATTAGGTCCTGCAGAAATTGTTGAATTAACACCCGATACTTTAACCGTGCTCTCTAATGCGGGCAAAAAAATGAAAATTTGCTCGTTTTTATGGAGTTATTATGGCTACCCCACGTCTTCTTACGAAGGTGTTAATGTAGAACTTATGCGTTACCGCAACGGACAGATAATAGCAGAGCAAGACCGCAAAAACGGTGTTGCGCAGGATATAGATTACGTGGGCGGTGTTCCCGATTCAGGCACGCCCCATGCGATAGGATATTCAGGTGGTTCGGGCAAACCTTTTGCACGTGCATTTATTAAATACACTCCTACCTGGGCGCGTAGTTTTACACCCACGCATCAAGCCGAGCGTGAGCGTGTAGCAAAAATGAAACAAATACCTGTACATGATTTAATTAAGGATAAAAAATTACTCTTTGTAGATGATTCTATCGTGCGTGGCACACAGTTAAAGGAAACGGTTGATTTCCTCTATGAAAACGGTGCAAAAGAAGTTCATATGCGTTCTGCTTGTCCACCAATTATGTTCGGTTGTAAATATCTCTGCTTCTCGCGCGCCACAAATGATATGGAGTTAATTGCCCGCCGCACAATAGTTGAACTTGAGGGCGAAAAGGGGCTTGAATATATCGATGAATATATAGACTCCACAACCGAGCGCGGAAAGGCACTACGCACGGCGATATGCAAAAAGCTTAACTTTGCTTCGCTCGAATTCCAGTCGCTCGAAGGTATCATTAGAGCAATTGGTATAGATAAAGAAAATCTTTGTACTTACTGTTGGAACGGAAAGGAATAGAATAATGAGTATGCAATCTAAATCAGACTCTTACGCAGCAGCGGGCGTTGATATTACTGCAGGTTACAAAGCAGTTGAGCTTATGAAAAAACATATAAACCGCACAAAAAACGAGGGTTGCCTTGATGACGTTGGTGGCTTTGGCGGTTGTTTTGGACTTAATCTCGCAGGTATTACCGAGCCTGTGCTCGTTGCAGGTACCGATGGTGTAGGCACCAAAATCAAGCTCGCAATGTTGCTCGATAAACACGATACTATCGGTATCGACTGTGTTGCAATGTGCGCTAACGACATTATTTGTTGTGGTGCTAAACCGCTTTTCTTCTTGGATTATATTGCTTGCGGCAAAAATAAACCCGAAAAAATTGCCGATATCGTAGCAGGTGTGGCCGAGGGCTGTGTACAGTCGGGCTGTGCGCTCATAGGCGGAGAAACTGCCGAGCACCCGGGTCTTATGCCCGAGGACGACTATGACTTAGCGGGCTACTGCACAGGTATCGTTGATAAATCTAAAATAATTGATAATAAAACCATGTGTGCGGGCGATACAGTAATTGCGCTCGCATCCAGCGGTGTGCACTCAAACGGTTTTTCACTTGTACGTAAGGTGTTTGATATTGAAAACGCTGATATTACGGCGCCTGTCGAAGAACTCGGCGGCAAAAGTATAGGAGAAACCTTGCTCACACCCACCAAGCTTTATGTAAAATCAGTTTTAGCACTTTTAGAAAAGGTTAAAGTAAAGGGTATTTCCCACATAACAGGTGGCGGCTTCTATGAAAATATTCCGAGAAGCATTCCTGACGGACTTGGTGCTAAAATTGATAAATCGGCAGTTAAAATTTTGCCGATATTCTCACTTATCCAAAAGGTTGGCAACATCCCCGAGAGAGATATGTTCAACACCTTTAATATGGGCGTTGGTATGAGCATTGTGGTTGCAAAGGAAGACACCGAACAAGCTCTCGAAATATTAAAAGCAAACGGCGAGGATGCTTATGTAATTGGCGAGATTATAGAGTCGGAGGATAAAATAATCTTATGATAAAGGCCAACATTGCCGTGCTCGTATCAGGCGGCGGCACTAATTTACAAGCGCTTATTGATGCTACCAAGAGCGGCATTATAAAAAGCGGCGAAATAAAGCTTGTTATTTCCAACAATGCCGATGCTTATGCACTCACAAGAGCCGAAAATGCAGGCATTGATACTGCTATTATAACAAAAAAAGACTGCGGTATGGACCAAAATGCTTTTGAAACCGCAATTATAGATAAACTTGATGAATACAACGTTGATATAATTGTCCTTGCGGGCTTTATGTCAATACTCAGTGAGAATTTCACAAAACGTTATCCCAAACGCATTATAAATGTACACCCGTCGCTCATCCCCTCTTTTTGCGGCAAAGGTTTTTATGGACTGCACGTTCACGAGGCGGCTTTAAAGTATGGTGTAAAGGTTACGGGTGCTACTGTGCATTTTGTAAATGAAATACCCGATGGCGGCGAAATTATAATGCAAAAGGCCGTTGATATTTTAGACACCGACACACCCGAAACACTGCAAAAGCGCGTTATGGAAACGGCTGAGTGGAAAATACTGCCGCGCGCGGTAGAAAAAGTGTGTGCCGAACTTATAAAATAAAGGAAGGTTTTAAATATGTCTTTATTTGATTTGAAAACATTGCTTAGTGAAAATACATATCCCGGCCGTGGTATAGTTATCGGTAAATCGGCTGACGGCAAGTGTGCTTTAATTGCCTATTTTATTATGGGTAGAAGTGAAAACAGCCGCAACCGTATATTCGAGCGATTTGAAAACGGTATGCGTACCAAGGCGTTTGATGAAAGCAAGCTTTCCGACCCGCATCTTATCATATATAACCCCTATCTTACAACAAAGGGCGGAAACATTGATATTATCACAAACGGCGACCAGACAAATACTATTTTTGATTTTATCAATAACGGTAAAACCTTTGAAGATGCACTCTATACACGTGAGTTTGAAGATGATGCACCGAACTTTACCCCAAGAATTTCAGGTGCGCTCTACTATGACTTTGAAAATACTGATTTTAGCTATAAACTCTCAATTTTAAAGAGTTCTAACGGCAGACCCGAAGCGTGTAACCGTTATTTCTATAACTATGTACCCGAAAACGGTATCGGCCACTTTATTCACACCTACAAGTGCGATGGAAACCCCATCCCCTCTTTCTATGGAGAGCCCGAAGAGGTTACAATGCCTAACACTGCCGAAGAGTTAGCCGACCTTGTATGGAACAACTTAAATGAAGACAATAAGGTATCACTGTTCGTGCGCGCTATTCCGCTTGATGGAGACGAGCCGACTGAAATTATCATAAACAAGAATAAATAAGGAGTAACTGAAATGAAAGAATTTGAACTTAAATACGGTTGCAACCCCAACCAAAAGCCCTCAAAAATATATATGAAAGACGGCTCCGAATTACCGATAGAAATTCTCTCAGGAAGACCAGGCTACATAAATTTCCTTGATGCATTCAACTCTTGGCAGTTGGTAAAAGAACTAAAGGAGGCATTAGGACTTCCCGCAGTTACATCCTTTAAGCACGTAAGCCCCACATCAGCGGCAGTTGGTATTCCTATGAGCGAAAAATTAAAAAAGGCATGCTTTGTTGATGATATTGAGGGACTTGATGATTCTCCCTTAGCCTTGGCGTATGCGAGAGCCCGCGGTACCGACCGTATGTGTTCTTTTGGCGACTGGGTAGCCCTTTCGGATGTTTGCGACACAACCACCGCCCTTTTAATCAAAAGAGAGGTGTCTGACGGCGTTATAGCGCCTGGTTACACACCCGAGGCACTCGAAATACTCAAAACAAAGCGCAAGGGCAACTACAATATCGTTAAAATCGACCCCAACTATGTGCCCGAGGTTCAAGAAACCAAGCAGGTATTCGGTATTACCTTTGAGCAGGGTCGCAACAACTTTGAAATTAATAAAGAATTGCTTTCTAATATCGTAACCGAAAATAAAGATATGCCCGAAAGTGCGGTAAGAGATTTAATTATTGCTCTTATTACCCTTAAATACACACAGTCAAATTCGGTGTGCTATGCCGTAGACGGACAGGCAATCGGTGTGGGTGCCGGTCAACAATCTCGTATACACTGCACACGCCTTGCAGGTACTAAGGCAGACACCTGGTTCCTTAGACAGCACGATAAAGTGTTAGCGCTTCCCTTTAAGGACACTTTAGGCAGACCTGATAGAGATAACGTAATTGACGGTTATATCAACCGCAATGAAGAGGACGTTTGCGCCGAGGGCAACTGGCAAAAATACTTTACTTGTCAGCCCGAGCCGTTAACCGATGCCGAAATTCGCGCTTATCTTGACACTATTGATGGCGTGGCGCTCGGCTCCGATGCCTTCTTCCCCTTTAGCGATAATATTGAGCGTGCAAAGAAAAGCGGTGTTAAATATATTGCTGAACCGGGTGGCTCAATCCGCGATGATGCAGTAATTGAAACCTGTAATAAATACAAAATGGCCATGTCATTTACAGGTATGCGCTTGTTCCACCATTAATATTCCTGAGGTTTTAAAATGAAGATTTTAGTTGTTGGTGGTGGCGGAAGAGAACACGCCATCATAAAAAAATTAAAGACTAATAAAGAGATTACCGAAATTTTTGCGGCCCCCGGTAACGGCGGTATGGTAGCGGATGCTACACTGGTTGACATTGTTGGCACCGATACCGACAAAATAGCAGAATTTGCGGTAAACAATAAAATAGATTATGCCGTTGTAGCACCTGATGACCCGCTCGTTGCAGGTTGCGTGGATGCTTTGGAAGAAAAGGGTATCCCCTGTTTTGGACCGAAAGCCAATGCGGCTATAATTGAGGGCAGTAAGGTTTTCTCTAAAAATCTTATGAAAAAATATTCAATTCCCACTGCCGAGTATGAAGTTTTTACCGATATGGCGGCGGCGCTTGAGTATTTAGAAACAGCCCCCATCCCTACCGTTATCAAGGCTGATGGCTTGGCACTCGGTAAGGGCGTTATTATCGCCAACACAAGAGATGAAGCAAAAAAGGCCGTAATCTCTATGATGCAGGACAAAATGTTCGGCAAGAGCGGCGACAGCATTGTAATTGAAGAATTTTTAACGGGACCCGAAGTATCGGTGCTTTCCTTTACCGATGGCGAAACTATAGTGCCTATGGTGTCATCCATGGACCATAAGCGCGCGGGAGATAACGATACAGGCCTCAATACAGGCGGTATGGGTACTGTAGCCCCCAACCCCTACTACACCGAGGACATAGCAAAGCAGTGTATGGAAACCATTTTCTTGCCAACTATAAATGCTATGAACGCGGAAGGTCGAACCTTTAAGGGATGCCTTTATTTCGGACTTATGCTAACAGAAAAGGGACCTAAGGTTATCGAATATAACTGCCGTTTTGGCGACCCCGAAACACAGGTTGTATTACCGCTACTCGAGAGTGATTTGCTCACTGTTATGAAAGCCACTACCTATGGTACTCTTAAAGACACCGAGGTTAAGTTTAAGAATAAACACGCTTGTTGCGTAATTATGGCATCCAAAGGCTATCCCGAAGGCTATAAAAAGGGCTATGAAATTACCATTGATAAGCAAATAGCCGACAATGTTTATATTGCAGGCGCAAAGTGTGAGAACGGCAAGCTGCTTACAAATGGTGGCCGAGTGCTTGGTGCTACCGCTATAGGCGATACACTTAAAAGTGCTATTGATAAAGCATATAAGCTTACCGAAAAAATTCACTTTGAAAACGCATATAAACGAAATGATATAGGTGCTAAGGCATTAAAAGCGACGGAGGAGAAATAAATGGTTTATAGAGTATATGTAGAAAAGAAAAAAGAACTCGCACATGAAGCGAAAGCACTCTTCTCGGATGCTACCGCACTGCTTGGCATTAAGGGACTTACCGATGTTAGAGTAATCAACCGCTATGATGCGGAGAATATTACCGAAGAATTATTCGAGTATGCTAAGGGCACCGTATTTTCCGAGCCACAGCTCGATATAGTAACCGATGAAGTTGATTTATCGGGTGCTGCCGCTTTTGCGGTTGAGTTTTTGCCGGGACAGTTTGACCAGCGCGCAGATTCGGCCGCACAGTGTATTCAAATTATCTCATGTCTTGACCGCCCGTTAGTTCGCACTGCCAAGATTTATGCGCTTTATGGCGACCTTACCGATGCCGATATTAACGAGATTAAAAAATACGTTATTAACCCCGTTGAATCAAGAGAAGCAAGCTTCGAAAAATACGAAACATTAAAGGCTAATTACGAAATTCCCACAACGGTTAAAACACTTGACGGCTTTATTGATTTAGATAGAGCCGCACTCGAAAAATTTGTCAGCGATTATGGTCTTGCAATGGATGCTGATGATATCGCATTTTGCCAAGACTATTTTAAGAGCGAAAAACGTAATCCTACCATTACCGAAATCCGTATGATAGATACATATTGGTCGGACCACTGCCGCCACACCACATTCTTAACTGTTATTGATTCGGTTAAGTTTGAAGATAAGCTTTTGCAGGATGCATACGATGAATACATCCGTGTTCGCGGGGAACTCGGACGTACTAAACCGATTTGCCTTATGGATATCGCAACTGTTGCGGTTAAATACCTGAAAACTCAAGGTAAGCTCGACAAGCTTGATGAGTCGGAAGAAATCAACGCTTGTACTGTTAAAATTGATGTTGATGTTGACGGTAAGACTGAGCCGTGGCTCCTGCTCTTTAAAAACGAAACGCATAACCACCCCACCGAAATTGAACCCTTTGGTGGTGCGGCTACTTGTATTGGCGGTGCAATTCGCGACCCGCTCTCGGGCCGTGCCTATGTTTACGGCGCTATGCGTGTAACGGGTGCCGCTGACCCGTTAAAGCCTGTTAATGAAACCATTAAGGGTAAATTACCGCAGCGCAAAATAGTTACAACTGCCGCTGCAGGTTATTCTTCCTATGGTAACCAAATAGGTCTCGCTACCGGTATTGTAGATGAAATTTACCACCCGGGCTATGCCGCAAAGCGTATGGAAATCGGCGCAGTTATTGCCGCCGCTCCCGCTGAAAACGTAAGAAGAGAAGTTCCCTCCCCAGGAGATATTGTAATATTACTCGGCGGCTCAACAGGTCGCGATGGTATAGGCGGTGCTACCGGTTCCTCCAAGGCGCACACTGCACAGTCGGTTGAAACCTGCGGTGCCGAGGTACAAAAAGGTAACGCACCCGAAGAAAGAAAACTACAACGCCTATTCCGTAACCCCGAGGCGACTCGCATGATTAAGCGTTGTAATGACTTTGGCGCAGGCGGTGTATCGGTTGCTATCGGCGAACTCGCTGACGGACTTGAAATTGACTTAAACGCAGTACCCAAAAAGTATGAAGGTCTTGACGGCACCGAGCTTGCTATCAGCGAATCGCAAGAGCGTATGGCGGTTGTTATTGAGCCGCACAACGTAGAAAACTTCTTAAAACTCGCAAACGAGGAGAACCTACAAGCATTCCCCGTTGCAGTAGTTAAAGCCGAGCCACGCCTCGTTATGAACTGGAACGGCAAAAAAATAGTAGATATCAGCCGTGAATTCTTAAATTCCAACGGCGCTGATAAGCATATTGATATAACCCCTGTAGCTGCCGCTGATTATAAAAAGGCGGTAACAGGCGGATTTACCGAAAATTATAAGAAAATAGCCGATGACTTAAACATTTGCTCAAAGCGCGGCCTTTCCGAACGTTTTGACTCAACCATAGGCGCTGGCACTGTGCTTATGCCGTTTGGCGGTAAGCACCAGTTAACACCGATACAGGCAATGGTACAAAAGGTATCGGTTGAGAAAAAACACACCGATGACTGCTCCTTTATGGCTTGGGGCTACAACCCCTTTATTATGTCAGCTTCTCCCTACCACGGCGCATATTTAGCCGTTGTGGAATCGGTAGCAAAGCTTATTGCTACGGGTGCTAAATTTGAGGATGTGTATCTTACCTTCCAAGAATATTTTGAGCATCCGAGAAAGGATGGCAAACGCTGGGGTAAACCTTTGGCCGCTTTGCTTGGCGCATTTAAAGCACAGTTGGATTTTGGTATCGGTTCTATCGGCGGTAAGGACTCTATGAGCGGCTCGTTCGAGGACCTCGATGTACCGCCCACACTCGTTTCCTTTGCCGTTACAACGGGCAAAACACAGGATGTTGTTTCTCCCGAATTTAAAAAGGCGGGCAACAAGGTTGTATTCCTACCCGTAATTTATGATGATGATAATCTGCCTAAAGCAGATGCCCTTATCAAAAATTTTGATGTTGTTACAAACGCATTAAAGAGCGGTAAAGCCGTATCGGCTTATACTGTAGGTCTTGGCGGTATCGCCGAGGCGGTTATGAAAATGTGCTTCGGTAATAAGTTAGGCTTTAAGTATGATGACAGCATTTTAACCCAGGATATTTTCAGCTATAACTACGGCGGATTTGTGCTTGAAACAACAAGTGATATTGAGGGTGCCACTGTAATTGGTACAGTAACCGATAACGGTGCTATAACCCTTAAAGATGAACAAATTGATTTAGCGGAGCTTCTCGGTATTTATGAAGATAAGCTTGAAAGTGTTTACAGCTGTAATATCGAAAATAAAGAGAAGAATATGCAAAACTTTAATTTCTCGGCTTCCTCTTATCCCGCTCCCGCTATAAAGGTTGCCAAGCCGCAAATTCTTATCCCTGCATTCCCCGGTACAAACTGCGAATTTGATTCGGCAAAAGCTGTAAGAGATGCAGGCGCAGAGCCCAAGATTATGGTTATCAATAACCTTTCCTCCGAGGGTATTTCCCGCAGTGTAGAACAGTTTGCTGAGGAAATCAAAAAGAGTCAGGCAATCTTTATTCCCGGTGGTTTCTCGGGTGGAGATGAGCCCGATGGCAGCGGTAAGTTTATTACTGCGTTCTTCCGCAATGCCGCCATTAAAGAGGGCGTAACCGACTTGCTCGATAACCGTGATGGACTTATGTGCGGTATTTGCAACGGCTTCCAAGCACTCATAAAACTTGGCCTTGTTCCATACGGCAAGATTATCGATACCGATGAAAACTGCCCAACACTTACATTTAATACCATAGCGCGCCACCAGTCGAGAATTGTTAGAACGCGCATTGCTTCAAACAAATCTCCGTGGCTTAGCTACACAAACGTTGGCGAGGTTTACAACGTGCCGATTTCACACGGCGAAGGTCGCTTTATTGCGGATGAAAAGCTAATTCAGGAATTAGCCGCAAACGGACAAATCGCAACGCAGTATGTTGACCTTGAGGGTAACGCCACAAGTGATATACGCTTTAACCCCAACGATTCTATGTACGCTATAGAAGGTATCACATCCCCCGATGGCCGTGTATTCGGTAAGATGGGACACAGTGAGCGTATTGGCGATGGACTTTATAAGAATGTTCCCGGTAACTATGATATAAATATGTTCCGCGCTGCAGTTCGCTATTTTAAATAATTTTTAAAAGCGGCGGTTGAAAGTGAAAAATTTAACTTTCAACCGCCGCTTTTATCAAAAAACACTTGACAAATCGGGCAAAATAAATTAACATATTCTATGTGCTTAAATTCAATATAGTATGCCGCTGTGGTGGAATAGGCAGACACAAGGGACTTAAAATCCCTCGGTAGCAATACCGTACCGGTTCAAGTCCGGTCAGCGGCACCAGAAAAACTCCTTGTTCCAAAGAACAAGGAGTTTTTCAGTTATATTCGCCTTCGGCGAGTGATATTGCTCCGCAATGATATTTGGACTAAAGTCCAAGTGATATTCGCTTCGCAAGTTTTAAGAGCGAATATAATATCACTTCTGCATAACAGAAATATCACTATGCCGAAAGGCATAATATCACTCTGTGCATAGCACAGAATATCACTAAAATCTTGTGCTTTCCACCATTTTATAATACAAAAAAGCCGCTGTTCACGGCTTATTTTTTTATATCAGGGTTATTTGTACGCTCAAGTAAATAGTCCACCGAAACATTAAAATAATCGGCTATTTTTATAAGCTCAGTAATTCCGGGCTCACGTTCCCCCGTTTCATATCGGCTTATGGTGTTTTGGTTTGTGTTTAAATCTAATGCTAACTTTAACTGGGAAATGCCTTTCGATTTTCTTATTTCTTTCAATCTCATAAAATCTCCCCCTTGACATTATTATCCCATATTGGTATAATATAAATATCCCGATTTGGTATATTTATTTTAAGGAGAAGAAAATATGAAAAAGTTTTCAATAATTTGTTTGACTGCATTGATAGTTTTGTGCATTTTCGCAGGATGCGGCGGACAAACCTATCAAAGCGTTTTAGATGAATACACCGTTAAGTTCCAAGAAGCATCTTCACAACTCGTTAAAGAATTTAAAAGCGAAGGTTCTGAGATTACTGACACTGCTAAGTTATCTAAGCTTTATAAACAAAAGATAAACCTGCTTAACGATCTTTTGGCGGAAGGTACTCAAAAAATGGCCGAAATTAAAACAAGTAATAACGATAATGAGAGTACATACAAAGATTGGGTGCAAAAACTCACCAATATATACTATACAGAAGCGAATAAAATAACTAATGAATATATATTGATTCTAAATTCAACACTAAACGCTTAACAAAAATATATTAATTAAAAAGCACCGAATTTTCGGTGCTTTTCGTTTTAATATTTTTCTGTGAAAAGATGCTTTTCGCCCTTGTCGGCGTCCCTATACCCCACAATTTGCGCTAAATTTACGTTGTGCATACTGCGGAAAACATTATCATCCATTTCGGGATTTATTTTTCTGATTTCGGCAATGATTTTCTTGGTTTCCTTGCGTTTTGATAGCTCTTCATTTTGCATACCCGCCTCGGTAAACTTGCAGGCGCACTGTAAAAATTCAAGTCCGTTATAATTAGCCCACGATATAATATCGCGCTCTTTTACCTTATAAAGCGGACGTATAAGCTCCATTCCCTCAAAATTAGTGCTGTGAAGCTTTGGTAGCATGGTTTTGATTTCACTCGAATACATCATACTCATAAGTAAAGTTTCGATAGCATCATCAAAATGATGGCCGAGTGCAATTTTATTGCAGCCAAGCTTCTTGGCTTCGCTGTAAAGATACCCGCGGCGCATTCTGGCACACAAATAACAGGGCGAGCCCGTAACCTCGGTTACAACATCAAAAATATTGCTTTCAAATATATGTATTGGTATATTTAAAAGCTTCGCATTATATTCTATCAGTGTGCGGTTTTCGGGTTTATAGCCGGGGTCCATAACGATAAACTCGAGTGAAAACGGCACCTCGCTATGCCTACATAATTCCTGCATACATTTTGCGAGCAATACCGAGTCCTTACCGCCCGAAATACAAACGGCAATTTTATCGTTTTCTCTTATCAGCTCATATTCCTTAACTGCACCCACAAAATTATTCCAAATACTTTTGCGGTATTTTTTTATAATGCTTCTTTCAATTTCAATATGTCTTTCCATAATACTCCTAAAATAAAAAGCGTTGCATCCTTATTATAGATGCAACGCTTTAATTTTTCAAGTATTACTAAACAGCAACCTGTTTTTTGCTTGTAATGAGTTTAATAACAAATATGGTAAGCACCATACTTACAATACCTATTGGCAAACAAATCCAAGCATTCTTTATAAAGGGTGCGATAATAAAGTTCACAAATGAAACGCACGCAACTGTTATAGCATAAGGCAACTGCGTTGATACGTGGTTCAAGTGATTGCACTGTGCACCTGCGGATGACATAATGGTTGTGTCCGAAATCGGTGAGCAGTGGTCGCCGCAAACAGCACCTGCAAGGCAAGCCGAAATACCGATTATCATAAGGGTGTGGTCGTTCGGGAAAATTGCCGTAACGATGGGGATTAGTATACCGAAGGTACCCCACGATGTACCTGTTGCAAAAGCCAAAACACAAGCAACAATAAATATAATTGCAGGTAAAAGCTTATCAAGTCCCGCTGCCGCATTTTCCATAAGCTGTGCTACAAAAACCTTTGCGCCGAGCATAGTTGTCATATTCTTAAGTGCGGTTGCCATTGTTAGAATAATTATGGCAGGCACCATTGCTTTAAAGCCCGCGGGAACACAGTTCATAGCTGCTTTAAAGCTAACAACACGGCGGATAACGAAGTAAGCAATAGCTATAAGAACAGCCACTAATGCGCCCCAAGGCAGACCAACGGTTGAATCTGTATTAGAGAAAGCATCAATAAAGTTTAATCCTGCAAAGCTGTTGCCGTTACCGTTATAAACCAAGGCTAAAATACAAACCGCAATAAGAATAACTACGGGTAACACAAGATCAATAATTTTGCCTTTGGGATTTTCTTCTACGGTTTCTTCCTTTGCAATATCATCCTTACCGGTTGTGAAAAGGTCGCCATTTTGAGCATTAGCTTCGTGCAGCTTCATTGGGCCGTAATCAAATTTCATAAGAGTTATTGTGATAATAAATACAAACGTAAGTAACGAATAGAAATTATACGGAATAGCTTCAATAAATAGCTTAAGACCTTCGCCCTCGGGAGCATAGCCCGAAACGGCAGCCGCCCAAGACGAGATAGGAGCTATCATACAAACAGGAGCCGCAGTAGCATCAATAAGAAATGCTAACTTTGCACGGGAAATTTTGTTGCGGTCGGTAACAGGCCGCATAACTGAACCCACTGTCAAGCAGTTAAAATAGTCATCAATAAAGATAAGCACACCGAGCACAAACGTTGCAAGTGAAGCGCCTACCTTTGTGTGAATATGTTTTTCAGCCCAACGACCGAATGCCGCAGAACCGCCTGATTTGTTAAGCAAAGCTACAAGCACGCCGAGCAATACAAGGAATATAAATATACCTGCTGTGCCTGAAACGGCATTAATAAAGCCTGTGTTGGTAACAACATCGAGTGTTTTTGTTGCGCTAAAGTTAGCGCTAAACAAACCACCCACCAAAATACCTATAAAGAGCGAAGAATAAACCTCTTTTGTTATAAGTGCTAAAACAATGGCAATAATCGGGGGTACGAGTGCCCAAAACGTTGCGAATAAAGGAATTTCTTTCCTAACTGTCTCAAGCGCTGTGGCTGAATTCTCGGCAAAATTCTCATCCGAATTGCTGTTGTCTGTATATGCATCCAAATACTCTACCGCCGTGTCATAATCGGTATAATCAACCGCTTCGGTAGCAGAGGCAGAGAATGCAAACATTGTAAGCGACAGTACAAGTACGAATACAACTGTCAAAATTTTCATGGTCTTTGTCATCAAAGTTCCCCACCTTTCGACAAAATGTTACCATAAACAAACAACAAAGTCAACAATATTTTAGGTTGATATTAGGTTGGTTTTGTATTATAATTATAACAATATTAAATCTTTTGGGGGAAATGAGGAAAATTTTATGGCACTGAGAGCTGACGGCAAAAGGGTTAAAAATGCGGACCCGATGTACACGGTAGCGCCCTTTATTATGGATAAGAGATATGACTCTATGAATATGATAGAGCTCAATATACCCTCCGAGCCAATACAAAAATACATAAACGAAAAGCGTAAGGAAGGTGTTTCGATTTCCCATATGGCTGTAATACTTGCGGCGTATGTCAGAACAATGGGTGAATTCCCCTCTCTTAACCGCTTTATCGTTAATAAGCGCATTTATGCGCGTAACGAAATTGCCGTTGGTATGGTTGTTTTGCAAAATGGCAAAATGGATAACGGCACAATGTCAAAAATGTATTTTGATTACGAAAACACCATTTTTGATGTTAACAATATTATTAACGACTACGTAAACGAAAACCGCAACAACGCACAAAATAACTCAACCGAAAAGCTTATAAAGTTTTTGCTGAGTGTTCCCGGTGTTTTGCCCGTGGGCGTTGCACTGTTTAAATTTTTGGACCGCCACGGACTGCTCCCCAAGGCAATCATTGATGCGAGTCCTTTCCATACAAGCTTGGTCATCTCTAACTTGGCTTCCATCCGTACCAACCATATTTTCCACCACGTTTATGAGTTTGGCACAACAGGTATTTTAATCACTATGGGTAACTCACGCGAGATCCCAAAACGTGTCGGCGGCGAAATCATACACGAAAAGTGTATGCCACTCGGCATTGTTATGGATGAGCGTATATGCTCGGGCAGTTATTTTGCACTGGCTTTCAGACGGATGAAAAAGTATTTAAGCAACCCGTCATTACTTGAAGCACCGCCCGAGGTTTTAAATATCGAAGTTCCGCAAAAGAAAAAGAGCAAATATGCAACTAAATAGTTTTTAAAGGCATCCTTTTGGATGCCCTTTTTTATTGACAAAAAATACTATCTATTATATAATTATTTTGTATGTAAATATCTTTATAAGATAAAGGATGTATCAGTATGGAATGGATGTCATTAAACACTTTAAGAGAAAAATATCTCTCATTTTTTGAATCTAAGGGACATTTGCGCTTGGGTTCTTTTTCACTTGTACCGCAGGGCGATAAATCTCTCTTACTTATAAACTCGGGCATGGCGCCGATGAAAAAATATTTTACTGGCGAGGTTACTCCCCCATCAAAACGCGTTACAACCTGTCAAAAATGTATCCGCACGCCCGACCTTGAGCGTGTAGGTCATACCGCGCGCCACGGCACATATTTTGAGATGCTCGGAAACTTCTCCTTTGGCGACTATTTTAAAGAGGAAGCTATTACTTGGGCTTGGGAATTTTTAACCGAAACTTTGGAAATTCCGAGCGACCTTTTATGGCCTTCTATATACGAAAGTGATGACGAGGCATACACCATTTGGAAGGACAAAATCGGTGTTAATCCCGAGCATATAGTACGCCTTGGCAAAGCCGATAACTTTTGGGAGCATGGAACCGGTCCTTGCGGCCCGTGTAGCGAAATTTACTTTGACCGCGGCGAAAAGTACGGCTGCGGCAGTGCCGACTGTAAACCCGGTTGCGACTGCGACAGATATATGGAAATTTGGAACAACGTTTTCTCCCAGTTTAACAATATGGGAGACGGCACATATACCGAGCTTGAACACAAAAATATTGATACGGGTATGGGGCTTGAGCGCCTTGCTTGCGTTATGCAGGGTGTTGACAATATGTTTGAGGTTGACACCATCCGTAATATAATCAATAAAGTTTGTGAAATTTCGGGCAAGGAATACGGCAAAGATGCCGCTACCGATATTTCCATCCGCGCTATTACCGACCACGCAAGAGCCGCTACCTTTATGATAAGCGATGGCATCATCCCCTCTAACGAAGGCAGGGGCTACGTGCTGCGCCGTATTATCCGCCGAGCTGTGCGCCACGGTAAATTAATCGGTATAAACCGCGCATTCTTTATGGAGCTTTGCGATACCGTAATTGGCGAAAATAAATCGGGCTACCCCGAGCTTATAGAGAAAAAAGAGCTTATAACAAAGGTTATTACAAACGAAGAAAGCGCATTTAATAAGACTATTGACCAAGGTCTTAATATGCTTGAAAACTTAACTGCAAACGGCACTACTCTTTCGGGTGCCGATGCATTTAAGCTTTATGACACCTACGGCTTCCCCTTTGATTTAACAAAGGATATTTTAGCCGAAAAAGGCATGAGCGTTGATGAGGAGGAATTCAAAGCCCTTATGAACGAGCAACGCCAAAAAGCACGTGAGGGCCGCAAAGCCGCCGATGCTGAAAGCTGGAAGAGCGATGGTATTGCGTTCGACAACATCCCCGCAACGTTATTTGTCGGCTACACCGAAAATACTGCCGATGCCACGGTGCTTGATATTGTGGTTGACGGCGAGCACGTTGTGGCTGCCTCAAAAAACACCAACGCGGTTATAGTGCTTGATACCACGCCATTCTATGCCGAATCGGGCGGACAGGTTGGAGATACAGGCATTATCTCGAACGATATTTTTGAGGCAAAGGTTGTTGATACCAAAAAGACCGCTGATGGCATTTTTACACACTTTGTAAAAATCACAAAAGGCACTGTATGTGTAAATGATAAAATCACTGCCGAAATAGATACTGTACGCCGTGCGGCTATTCGCCGTAATCATACCGCGGCACACCTTTTGCAAACGGCGCTCCGCACAGTGCTCGGCACACACGTTGAGCAGGCAGGAAGCATGGTTAGTGATACCGCCCTACGCTTTGACTTTACACATTTCTCGGCTTTGACAGCGAACGAAATCGAAAAGGTTGAAAACATTGTAAACGCCAACATTTTTGATGCAATAGAGGTTGAAAACTGCGAAATGCCGATAGAAGAAGCCAGGAAACTCGGTGCTATGGCACTGTTTGGCGAAAAATACGGCGATACTGTACGTGTGGTACGTGCCGCCGATAAATCGGTTGAGTTTTGCGGTGGTACACACGTTAACAACACAGGCAAAATCGGTATGTTCAAAACCGTTTCGGAATCGAGTGTTGCGGCGGGTGTGCGCCGTATAGAAGCGGTTACCGGCTTTAACGTATTAAAGCTCATTAACGATAAGCAGTCTCTTCTCAATGACACCGCAGCCGCCTTTAAAATCGGCAACGCGAATGAGGTTGCAGCTAAGGCTACTCAGTTAATGACCGAGCTTAAAAACAAAGATAAAACCATCGAGCAGTTGGAAGCAAAATTGGCTTTTGGCAAGCTTGATGAAATTCTTAAAAATAAAACCATTATAGGCGATGTAGAGATTATCACCTCCGCCCTTCAAGGCTCTACTGCCGATGAAATTCGCTCAATTTGCGAAAAGGTTAAAGCTGAAAACGAAAACGCAGTTATCGTTTTAGCGGCTGTTACACCCGAAAAGCTCACATTTTGCGCGGCGGCTGGCAAAAATGCAGTAGCAAACGGCATTAAAGCCGGCGAAATTGTAAGCGCTGTAGCAAAGCTTACAGGTGGTAACGGTGGCGGTCGCCCCGATATCGCTATGGCGGGCGGTAAGGATGCTTCAAAAGTAGATGAAGCACTTACATTTGTTGCCGATTTTGTTAAGGAAAAAATAGGGGGCTAAAAAATGGCTGACTGTTTATTTTGTAAAATAGTAGCGGGCGAAATTCCATCCACAAAGATTTATGAGGATGAAAACGTTTACGCTTTTGCCGATATCGACCCGCAAGCACCTTTCCACGCGATTGTGATACCGAAACAACATATTACTTCTGCCGCCGAAATCGACAGTAATAACAGTGCTTTGATTTCAAAGATTTTTGAGGCAATAGCAAAAATTGCAAAACAAGAAAATCTAGAAAACGGTTTCCGTGTAGTCAACAACTGTGGGGCTGATGGCGGACAAACTGTAGGACATATACATTTTCATTTATTAGCACGCAGAAATCTTGCCTGGCCACCAGGTTAATGGAGGAGTTTTAATATGGGAAAGACTTATAAAATGCAAATTGCAGGGCTGACACGCGAGCTCGAAATGTTCCCCGTAAGCGATACGCTTGATATCGCGGCTTTTATTCTCTTTGGGGACACTGAAATTACTGTTGCCGCGGCTACCGAGTTGCTTAAAAAGGTGCCCGAGTTTGATATTATCTTAACTCCCGAGGCAAAGAGCATTCCGTTAGCGTACGAAATGTCTCGCCAGTCGGGCAAGCCCTATGTAGTAGCACGTAAGGGTGTTAAGGTTTATATGGGCAACCCCTTGCACGTAAGTGTGCGCTCGATAACCACAAACAAGGTGCAGGACTTATATTTGGGAGACGGCGAAGTGGCAAAAATTAAGGGCAAGCGTGTACTTATAGTTGATGATGTTATAAGCACGGGCGAATCCCTTATTGCTGTTAGAAAATTAGTAAACGAAGCAGGTGGCAACGAGGTTGCTGCTTGTGCGGTATTAGCCGAAGGCGATGCTAAGGACCGCGATGATATCATCTTTTTAGAGCCACTGCCGTTATTCTTTAAGTAATCACAAAAACGCTACTTGTTTTACAAGTAGCGTTAAATTTATGTGCTTATGAAACGTCCGATCATTGTGGCGGCGGTCTTTTTGGCCGCTATATCACTTATTTTGCTTAATGTAAATTATCGCCTTTCTATACTTTTTGCCGCATTATTTTTCTCGGCTACCGTTGTATGCGCCTTTTATAAAAGTTTTCGCGAATGCACCGTTATCGCGGTGTGTTTATTGCTGCTTTGCCTTAGTTTTTATAACACCTATACTGCCCGCATTAACACCTGTAAAAATCTTTACAAGGATGAAGCGACCGTTACGGGTGTCGTAACCGATTCTTCATATAGATATCAAGACACTGTTTTGTATTATGTCGAGATAACCGACAGCACTATACCGCAAGCTATAGGCACCACGGCTTTGCTTTACGGGTATAACTTGAGTGCCGGCCAAGGTATGACAGTAAAAATGGATGTGCGGCTATCATTTATTGAAGATAGCTACAGTTTTTATTCAAATGACATATATCTTAAAGGGTATGTTGACAAGGTACATAGCGTAAAAGATTTACCGTCAGCTAAAAATTTCCTTGGCAAGCTGCGAAAGAATATACGCAATATAATTTTTAAAAATTTGCCGTATGATATAGCCACAACAATAAATGGGTTAACTGTGGGAGACCGAAGCTATGAAGAAGACAGCTTTTATGCGGCGGTTAAAAATTGCGGCGTAACACACGTTATGGTAGTTTCTGGTATGCATATGGCAATAGTTTGCGGCTCGTTTTATCAGCTTCTCAAATTCTTAAAATGCCCTTCTCTTGTGGCTTCCCTTTCAACACTTGCCGTAACCCTTGCCTTTATGGCGCTTTGCGGTTTTTCACCATCGGTAATACGCTCGGGTGTTATGTATATTATAATGCTTGTGGGATATCTTTTGCACCGCCAGCCCGATGCACTCAATTCCCTATCGGTTGCATTTGTGATTATGATGATTAATAACCCGTTTTTAATATATAATGTCGGTTTTCTTTTATCGGTTACATCAACGGCTGGTATTATCATTTTAAATCCACTGCTGCTAAAGCTAATACGAATTGACAAATCGAAAATAAAACCGCTTCGCATTATTGCCGAGCTTGCCACCGTTACAATATCTGCACAGTTAGCCACACTGCCGATTTGTTTATATTACTTCGGTTGGATATCCCCGTGGGCAATTCTTGTCAATATACTGATTTCCCACGCCGTAACTGTGGCGGTTGTATCAGCTTTTATCGGTATTATTTTGTTCGCTGTACCTTTCTTTCAGCCACTATCTGATTTAAGTTTCAAGATTTGCAGTTTTATGACGGCATATTTTAATAATATAATAATGTTCTTTGGGAAGTTATAAAAAATAACCCCGATATGCTTAGCATATCGGGGTTATTAATTTAGAAATTAATATTTCTTACGTGCAGTGTATGTTGTGTGGAGATCGTGGTGTGCCTTGTGGCCGCCAAAACCGTCATACCACTCACTGTAAAGAGTTTTGATAACGGGAGACTCGTGCGACATACGGATTGCACTTGCTTTATCTTGGTCATAAAGCGCCTTAGCACGAACTGCTTTAAGGTCCACAGTATCACGAACATACTGCGGCTGGATGGGCTGACCGCCGCCGTTTACACAGCCACCGGGACATCCCATAATCTCGATAAAGCCCCACCCGTCAGGGTTGCCGTTTTTGAGCTTATCCATAACAACCTTAGCGGCTGCAGCGCCTGAAGCAACGGCTAATTTAAGCTCTGTACCGCCAACGTTAACTGTAGCGGTTTTAAGGCCCATAGTACCGCGAACTGCTTCGAGCTCGATAGCTTCATTTGCACCGTTAAGCCAAGCATTTGCAGTACGAACTGCCGCTTCCATAACACCGCCTGTTGCACCGAAGATAACGGCAGCGCCTGTATCTTCGCCGAGCGGAGAATCAAACTCTTCATCGGGAAGAGCTGTGAACTTAATACCTGCTCTATCAATCATACGTGCAAGCTCACGGGTTGTGAGAGCGATATCAACATCAGGTACGCCTGCTGCAGACTGGTCTTCACGGCCGATTTCAAACTTCTTAGCAGTACAAGGCATAATAGATACGCTAACGATATCCTTAGGATCAATGCCCATTTTATCTGCATAATAGGTTTTAATTACGGCACCTGCCATCTGCTGAGGAGATTTACATGATGATAAATGCTCTAACATATCGGGGTAATAAAGTTCGCAGAACTTAACCCAACCGGGCGAGCAAGATGTAATCATCGGTAAAGTGCCACCGTTCTTAATACGCTCTACAAGCTCGTTAGCTTCCTCAACGATAGTAAGGTCGGCAGCAAAGTCGGTATCAAAAACCTTTGCAAAACCAAGGCGGCGAAGCGCGGCAACCATTTTGCCCTCAATGTTTGTGCCTATCGGCATATCAAAGCATTCGCCGAGTGTTGCACGAATAGACGGAGCCGTCTGAACAACAACGTGCTTGGTGGGGTCTGCCAAAGCAGCCCATACCTTATCAGTATCATCCTTTTCGGTAAGTGCGCCTGTCGGACAAACGGCAGTACACTGACCGCAAGAGATACAAGGAACATTGTTAAGCTTAAGGTTAAAGGGTGAACCGATGTTGGTATCAATACCGCGGTCGTTTGCACCGATAACGCTTACATACTGCTCGTTACAAACAGCAACGCAACGGCGGCAGAGAATACATTTATTGTTATCTCTGATAAGATGCGGAGTTGAATCATCAATTTCATAAATCGGTCTGTAACCACCGAAGGTGTCTTCTTCTACGCCATACTCACGGCAAAGCTTTTGCAATTCGCAGTTGGTAGAACGCTTACATGACAAGCACTTTTTCTCATGGGTAGAGAGAATGAGTTCGAGTGTTGTTTTGCGAGCTTTCTGAACCTTTGCGGTGTTGGTTTGGATTTCCATACCCTCAGCTACGGGGTATACGCAAGCGGTAACCAATCCTCTGGCACCTGTTGCCTCAACAACGCAGATACGGCAAGCGCCGATTTCGTTTTTCTCTTTCATGTAACACAGTGTCGGAATTTCAACACCTGCTTTACGTGCGGCCTCCAAAATTGTGGAGCCCTTCGGTACGCTAACGGCAATACCATTTACTTTTACATTTACCATTTCCATTATAATTAGGCTCCTTTCTTACTGTTTACTGATTGCTTTAAACTTACAGTTAGCAATACAAGCACCGCACTTAACACACTTATCGGTATCGATGGTGTAGGACGGTAATTTATGACCGGGTGCTACATAATCGGTCTTAACAATAGCATCTGCCGGACAGTTTCTTGCACACATACCGCAACCGATACATTTATCTTTATCAATTACGAATGTGAGAAGACCCTTACAAACGCCTGCAGGACACTTTTTATCAACAACGTGAGCTATGTACTCATCGCGGAAGAAGTTGAGTGTAGCAAGTACGGGGTTCGGTGCTGTTTGACCGAGACCGCAAAGCGAATTAGCTTTAATATAAGCACAAAGCTCTTCGAGAGCATCAATATCCTCAAGTGTTCCCTTGCCCTCGGTAATTTTATCGAGCATTTCGAGAAGTCTCTTTGTGCCTACGCGGCAGGGTGTACACTTACCGCAAGACTCATCAACCGTAAACTCAAGGAAGAACTTAGCCATATCAACCATACAGGTATCTTCATCCATTACGATAAGACCACCTGAACCCATCATACAGCCGATAGCTGTTAAGTTATCGTAGTCAACCTCGGTATCGATAAGAGAGGCCGGAATACATCCACCTGAAGGACCACCTGTCTGAGCGGCTTTGAACTTTTTGCCGTTAGGAATACCGCCACCGATTTCTTCGATAATGTGGCGAAGTGTAGTACCCATCGGGATTTCTACAAGACCTGTGTTCTTGATTTTACCACCAAGAGCGAATACCTTAGTACCCTTTGATTTTTCGGTACCCATTGAAGCAAACCAATCAGCACCGCGTAAAATAATTTGAGGAACGTTTGCAAATGTTTCAACGTTATTTTCAACTGTAGGCTTACCGAAAAGTCCCTTAACTGCCGGATACGGCGGACGGGGTCTCGGCTCACCACGGTTACCCTCAATAGATGTCATAAGAGCGGTTTCCTCACCGCAAACGAATGCGCCGGCACCTAAGCGAATGCCAAGGTCAAAATCAAAGCCGGAGCCGAAAATGTTTTTACCGAGAAGACCATACTCTCTTGCCTGGTCAATAGCGATTGCAAGACGGGCAACGGCGATAGGATACTCAGCACGAACATATACATAACCCTGTGTAGCACCGATAGCATAACCTGCAATAGCCATAGCTTCAATTAGGCAGTGCGGGTCGCCTTCAAGTACCGAACGGTCCATAAATGCACCGGGGTCGCCCTCATCGGCGTTACATACTACATATTTTTGGTCAGCAGAGTTAGCAGCTGTCAAGCTCCATTTACGACCTGTCGGGAAGCCACCGCCTCCACGTCCTCTAAGTCCCGAATCGCTGATGCATTTGATTACATCCTCAGGTGTCATTTCGGTAAGCACCTTACCGAGTGCTGCATAACCGTCCATAGCGATATATTCATCAATTTTTTCGGGGTCAATAACACCGCAGTTACGAAGAGCTACACGTGTTTGAGAACGATAGAACGCTGTATCGTTAAGCGCTACATTCTCGTGAACCTCTGCGTTTTCATCTTCCTTATATTCAAGACGTGTAACTACACGGCCTTTTAAAAGATGCTCTTCAACAATTTCTGCAACGTCGGTGGGCTCTACACGGCTGTAAAATGTACCGTCAGGATGAACGATAACAACAGGTCCCATTGCGCAAAGACCGAAGCAACCGGTCTGAACGATTTTGATTTCATCGGTAAGACCATTTTTTGCTAAGTTCTCCTCAAAAGCGGCCTGAATACTTTTACTGCCCGAAGAGGTACAACCGGTACCGCCACAAATCAATACATGTGCACGAATCATTTAAAATACCTCCACTTTTATCTACTTGGCGCCGTATGTGTATTCACTAACAACTTTGCCATTTTTTATATGCTGCTCGATAACCTTTGCTGCCTTTTCAGCTGTCATCTGTACATAGGTTACCTTTTCTTTGCCTGCCTCGAACACCTCAACAACCGGCTCGTACTGGCAAATACCGATACAACCTGTCTGGGTAACAGACACCTGACCTGCAAGGCCCGCGTTATTGATGCCCTCAACAAAAGCATTAAGTACAGGACGTGCACCTGCGGCAATACCGCAAGTTGCCATACCTACAACTATACGCTTTTCACCAAAGCCCTCACGAAGAACAACCTTATCCTTCATTTTGTCTTTGATTGCTTGGAGTTCAGCCAATGTTTTCATAAATCTCTACCCTTTCCTTAATTAATTCTATCAAGGATTGATGTACTGTTCTTTTAGGAACTCTTCAATCCATTTAATAACTTCATATTCTGATAACGAAACCTCTTCGCCCAACACCTCACGGAGTTGCCGTGTATCAAGCTCGGCAGTTTTACCGCTTTTTGTGTGCCTAAACAAAAAGTCCGTATCAGGATGCCCTTGAATCAGCGTTGTTATGGTGGCGACTATATCGCCGAGTGGTGTAAAATCAATATGATTTTTGTTATAAACGGCCGTTACCACCGTTCCGTGTTCCAAGGGGTATTCTTTTTCGTATTTTGACTCAATTTTGAAACTGCCGCCCGTTTGCTCGGCCGAGAGCTTATAAAACGGAATACCAAGTCCTACCTTTCTTGTAGTTCTTGTTGTGTAAAACGGGTCGGTTACCCGCTTTACCGTTTCTTCACTCATACCGCAGCCGTTATCGGCAATTATCACGGTCAATTTGTCGTCAGTTTCTTCTAATAAAATTTTTGTGAGTGTAGCGCCCGCTTTTACCGAGTTTTCGGTGATATCAAGAATATTTAATGATAATTCCTTCATCCTCTTAACTCCTTAAAAAGAGATGCTCTCACTTTATTGCTGCTGTACGGCTCATCATCGAGGTCGAAATAATTTTCCTTGTCTCTAACATTATCAAGATAATGCGCATCGGAATCGATTATTATTTTTTTGCCTTGAAGAGCGTACTTCTCTACTATTTCGGGTATTTTCTCAGCATCATAGACCTCAAAGCAGTTAAATTCGGGTGTTTTTGGTATATCGCCCAAAACTCCGATTAAGCTGTTTGCCACGCGGTCAATATGCGCGGGAAAACACACGCCGCCGTATTTTTCGACAAGTTTTGGCACTTCATCAAGAGAAACTGTTGTGGCATTTGAGAGCAAATACTCTTCATGTCCGACAATCTCATCGTTTTCGCCCATAATTAACTGCTCGCCGAAAATATCGGTACGGTTTTTAATTTTTATACGGCGCGAATCAATTTCTTCACTAAACTGCATTGCCCGTTCGAGTTCTTCAAAAAGGCATACAACGTGTATTTCTTCCGCCGTTGTAAGCTCCATTCCCGCCACGGCTACAATACCGTACTGTTTGGCCGCCGCAAAAAACGCGGGGCAATTTTTACAGGTGTTGTGGTCTGTAAGCGCTAAAATGTTTATGCCCGACAGCACCGCCATACCCACAAGATTATACGGGGTATTATCATTATCGGCGCAGGGCGAAAGACAGGAATGAGTGTGTAAATCGTAATAATAACGGTTCATATTTCTTCAAGCTTGCTCAACATAACCGCAGCTTCATACGCCGTAAGGTTAGTTGACAAAATATTTATATTATTTTGCTTCGCCGTTTCAATAACCGAATCTTCAAGAGTTACGCCTTCGGCTAATATAACACACGAAACATCGGCAAGAGATGCCACCGCAACTGTATTACTGTTGGACATAATGGTTATCCACGCATTATCCGCTTTTGCCCTGCCCATCACCCAAGATAGCAGGTCTCCGATATATGCGCCTTTTATAACCCTATCGCCATCGGGCATACACAGTGCGGTAAGAGAATTATTTTTTGATAGCTCACTTACTGTCATACGCCCTACTCCTTACCGATAGTCTTTAAATATTCTTTAAAGCCGTCCTTGTATTTAAGTATACAGTCTTGCGGGACTGCCGTACCCTTTACAACATCTTCCGCAAAGGCTCTGCAAGTAGGTGCACCGCAAGCGCCGCAGTCGTACCCGGGGAGATTGGCGCGTAGTTTTTGTATATCGGCCATCATCCGCATAGATTCCGCCATACTGTCGCTAAGCCGTGATATAGGTCTATAGTTTGAGAAACCCTCGAAGAAAAAGTGCTCGGGTATGTATTTGGTTTCGGCATCACTTAACGTGTTTTCCGATATAGGCAGGTATCTTCTAAGCCCGCGCAGCTTTGCCTTAGCTATAAATGCATTTTGCATTGTAAGCACACCGCCTACACATCCGCCCGTACAGGCGTTAAGCTCAACAAACTCAAGATGCGGTATATTGCCGTTCTCAATTTCATCAAGTATGCGGTTAACATCCTCTATGCCATCGGCCGCAAGATAGTTATCATTAAAAATTGCCGTTGCCTCACCGCCTGATGAAGCCCAACTGATACCTATTCTTCCCGACCCTGTATTAACGGTAGGTGTTTTGCCGCGATTCATAGCATTTATAAGCAAAAAGTAAATATCGGAAATAGAAACCACTACATCTACCTTGCTTTTATAATTTGAAAGTCCGTTTTTAACATAGCTCATTTTGGCAGGACAAGGAGATATAAAGCATATACCCACATCCTCGGGTTTTAGCTCGGGATGTTCTTGCTCTACCTCTTTGCGAGCCAAGTATGCCGCAATTTCCATCGGCGGCAACATTTGAACAACATTATCTTTAAGGGATGGAAACCTTAGTTCAATAAGTCTAACTACCGCGGGACAAGCCGAGCTGATAGCCGGTTTTTGTATACCCTCGGTTTTTAAATAGTTTCTTGTGTATGCCGATACAAGTTCCGCCGCACGCGACACCTCATAAACCTTGTCAAATCCTATGTCAAGCAGTCCTTGCAAAACATAGTCAATCTCCTCAAGATTTTCGAACTGTGCGTATAAAGACGGGGCGGGTAATGCCACCTTGTATTTGAATTTACCTAAATCCGTGATGCTGTCCAGCACCGCTTTTTTTGCCTTGTGGGGACAAACCCTGATACACTCTCCACAATCGATACATCTATCTGAATTTATAACGGCGCGGCCGTCGCGAATTCGGATAGCTTCTGTGGGACAGTGCTTTAAACAGGTGGTACAGCCTGTGCATTTAGATGCGTCCAACGAAACGGAATGTTTGTAATTTTCCATATCTGTTCACCATTAAAGGTTGATTTTCATCACTATGGTAGTGCCGACACCGACAGTGGAATCTATCGTCATTTCATCGGAATAGCGCTTCATATTGGGAAGTCCCATACCTGCGCCAAAGCCCAACGAACGGACGGTATCGGTTGCAGTGGAAAAGCCCTCCTGCATTGCCTGTTCAATGTCCCGAATTCCCGGACCGTTATCGGCAAGTGTGATTTCAATACATTCTTCACTAACGGTTACGGTGGCTTTGCCGCCGCCCGCGTGAATTACCATATTGATTTCGCCCTCATACATTGCTATGGATGCTCTTCGTATAGTTTCAGGCGCTATGCCTAATTGCCTGAGATTCTTTTTAAGCTTTCCTGATGCTTGACCCGCCGATGTAAAATCGGTACCGTCAACCAAAAAATCAAAGGTCAGCTTATCGCTCATTTGCGCACCGCGTTTCCTATAAGACCTGCGGCATATAGCTTACCGCATGCCTCATACATTCTTTTATCGGTTGCGAGCAGCACAATGCCGCTCTCCTTTGCTAATTCTATCATCTCATTTGTAGGCATTTTGGAACGAACGAAAACTATACAAACCATATCCATCATCTCGGCAGTTCTTATGACCTGCGGATTTACAAGACCTGTAATTAAAACCGATTGGTCCTTTACATAGGCTAAAACATCGCTCATCATATCACTGCCGCAAGCAGAATACACGTGGCGACCGATATGCTCTTCTCCCCATACAACCTTGGCATCCAAGTGCTCTATTATATGACTTATTTTCATGTGAGTTTCCTCTTAATCCTGATATTTAGCAATAATGCCCGGAATATCATCGACTACCAAACGACCGTAAACATCATCGTTTACTGTAAGAACAGGAGCCAAGCCGCAAGCACCGATACAACGACATGCTGTAAGAGAGAACTTGCCGTCCTCAGTACATTCATCAGCACCGATACCGAGTACTTCGCTCAATTTATCCATAAGCTCACCCGCACCCTTTACATAGCAAGCGGTACCAAGGCAAACAGATACATTGTATTTGCCCTTTGGAGAGAGTGAGAACTGTGCATAGAATGTTGCAACGCCGTATACCTTTTCAAGCGGAACATCCATACCGTCAGCTATCATTTGCTGTACTTCCATCGGTAGATAGCCGTAAATTTCCTGAGCCTGTTGCATTACTGCCATAAGTTTGCTTTTATCATCCTTATTTTCGGCAATAAACGCTTTGAGCTCTGCTTCCTGCTCGGCTGTGCCTTTGAAAGGAAGTTTACTGATTTTCTTTTGCATGATAATCCTCCTTTTGATACTTAAAAGTTACGGTAAATATGGGACTTTTAAAAGACCGCATTTCCTCACCGTATACTATGTTAAAATTATATCATACTTTATATAATATTTCCACCTTTTTTTGCGCATTTTTTGTAAAAAAACAAAAGATTTTTATGGATAAATGCTCAGTCCATAAAAATCTTTTGTTAATTATTGATTTTATTCGCCCATTTTGTCTAAAATACCTTGTGCAATGTAGGTGGGGGTGGTAAAAACGCCCATCATAAACTGACCGTCTCTGGCTCCCGGCGCCGAGTTGCAGCACATACGTTGAATGGAGCAAAATTCAGGTCCGTTATCGTTACCAACGTGGTATACCCAATGGTTACCGTTTTTGTAACCCGCATAGATTGCAACGTGGGTGGATTCGCCCGGTCTTATGTCCTCATAACGAGATTTAAAGAATATGAGAGAACCAATCGGTATTTCCTCATGTTCGTTAAATACTATGCGTTCACTTACGATTTTAGCATCATAGGTAATTTGCTTGGAATAACCTGCCTCAACCCATCTTTTTGCGGTGTGATACCAAGAGTTTGCAAGTTCGGGTTTTTCGGGCTTTTCAATACCCGATACGTCAATACCCATAAAGTTACCCATATAGTTAAAGTAAACGTAAGAAATGTAGGTTGCACAAACCATATCGTTCTTTTCAAAGAACTCAATGTCGGGTTTACCCTCTTCATTTACTTCATAACCGGTTGTTCCGCCATCATAGTCGTAACTGATTTTCGAAAGCCAACCCCTGCCTCTTTTGGTAGAAGCAAGAACGTAGTTCCACATTTCGCCATCAGCCCTATGTTTTGCAAGGTTGTATCCGGTATATTCAAGCGAATCCATAAAAGGATTCTTATCCATATCCATTTTTTCGTTATACTGCTTGTACAGCTCGTCCATTGTAAGCTCAACCTTTTCGGGTTCGGACGGTGTATTAGATGGTGTTTCCGAACTGCTTTGCTGGCTTGATGCGGGCTCAGACGGGGTGGGTTTATTGGCAGGTTTTGTGGGCTTGCCCGCAAGAGTGATGCTAAGCGCCACTATTGCCGCCACCAACACAAGTGCTATAAGGGTTACAATAAGCTTATTTTCGGTAATAAACCTTGCAACCGCTTTAAAAAATGTCATGATTTTTTCCTTCATGATATCCTCCAAATCACATATATTGCGGGATAAGTGTACTATACCGCACAAAAAATGTCAACAAGAATTGCTTATTTGTCAAACATTTCTTTATTTGTCTTTATTTGTTTCTCGACCAACAAGACGGAGATAAAGCAATAATCAGCGGAAATATTTCAAGTCGGCCAAGCAGCATTGCAAACGACAAAACAATTTTCGAAAAATCTGAGTACTGTGCATAACTTGCCAAGGGTCCGACCGCCGAAAGACCGGGGCCTACGTTGTTAAAACACGCCGCCGCGGCAGAAAAATTAGTTTCAAACGCATTATTTACCGTTCCCACGGTAATCGAATCCGCCGATAAAAGCAACAAAATTACAAAGAAACAAACAAAATAGATAAGAAAGTAATTGCCTATATTCTTGGTTGTCGCCGCATCTACGGGACGCTTTTCAAATCTCACCGATGATACCGCGCGCGGATGGAGCATATGCTTTATTTCCTTGCCTATCATTTTAAACATTATAACGATGCGCGAAACCTTTATACCACCCGCCGTTGAGCCCGCGCAACCGCCTATAAACATAAGAATTATCAGTATCGTTTTTGAAAGAGTAGGCCAGTTGTTAAAATCAACGGTGGAATAACCGGTCGTTGATATAATCGATGCCACCTGAAAAGCCGAATTGCGAAGCGAGTCGGCAAAATTCTGATAAATCGAGAAAATATTAACGGTGATTATCGCCGTCGCCGATAAAATTATGCCGATATAGCTCCACAATTCTTCACTTGTGAAGAAATTTTTAATCTTCTTTATAAGCAGTAAATAATATATATTGAAATTAACGCCGAAGAGTATCATAAAGACGGTAATTACCCACTGCAAGTATGAACTATATGAACTGACGCTATCAGCTCTGACACCAAATCCACCCGTACCCGCAGTGCCGAACGCATGTATGATACTATCAAACACAGGCATGCCGCCAAAGATTAACAGCGCGATTAAAATGACAGTCATAATCACGTAAATTATATAAAGAATTACCGCGGTATCTTTAAGGCGCGGTAAAAGTTTTCCCATTGTGGGACCCGGCATTTCAGCGCGCAAAATGTGAATAGGGCGCTCGGAAACGCTCGGCAATATAGCCGTTACAAATACGAGTATACCCATACCGCCTATCCAGTGTGAAAAGCTGCGCCAAAAAAGTGTGCCGTGGCTGATGCCGTCAAAGCTTGTAATAATGGAAGCACCTGTTGTTGTAAAGCCGCTGACTATCTCAAAAACCGCATCAACATAGCTTGGTATATCTCCGCTAATAACAAACGGCAAAGCGCCGATAAGCGACATAAGCATCCACGCGAACGCTACAATTACAAACCCCTCTTTAGCATATATAACAAAGGTTTTCGGCTTTGAAAAGGTCTTTAAAAGAGTACCTACAGTAATCGCTATAACTGCACTTAATAAAAACGCTAACAGCGATTTATTCTCTTTATAAATCGCCGATACAACGCCCGAAAGCACCAAAAATATAGCTTCGATCTGCAAAATACTGCCGATAACCCTAAAAATCATTCTACGGTTCATACACTATCCCTCAACAATATCTTCAAGGTCGGCAAGCGGATGACCGGTTGATATAACAACCACTCTGTCCCCTGCCATGATAGCGTCATCGCCGTTTGGTATGATGGCACGTCTGCCGCGTATAATACCGCCCACCAAAACATTGGGCTTTGTGCAAAGCTGTTTAAGCGGTATGCCCAAAATCTCGCAGTCGGCCGCCGCCACAAATTCGAGTGCCTCGGCGTGTTCATCCATAAGCTTATAAAGGGTTTCAACCTTGCTGCCCATAGAGTTTTGCAGTGCCCTTGCGTAGCGCACGGCAATGTTTGCTATGGACTTGCGCGGTGTGATTATTGTTTCAAGACCTAATTTTTCCGCCGTTGCAAAATATTCATCGCGGTTAACCTTTGTGATTACCTTTGGTACATTTTGCTCAAGCGCAAAGTAGGATAAAAGTATATTTTTCTCATCATCGCCCGTAAGAGATAAAAATGCATCAACATTTGCTATACCCTCTTCGAGTAAAAGCTCACGGCTGGCGCCATCGCCGTTTATAACAACCGCCTCGGGTAAGGCCTCGCTCATTTCAATGCATCTTGCGTGATTAATTTCAACTATTTTTACCGAGTTGCCACTATCAAGCAGCATACGAGATAAATAGTATGCCGTACGGCTGGCACCGAGTATCATTACATTTCTCGCTTGCTTTTGCAGGATGCCAAGCTGCTTAAGTAGACGCTGAATTTCGGTTGGAGCGGCCAAAAGACCTATTTTGTCCCCACTTTTAAGCACAAAATTACCGCCGGGAATATAAACCTTGTCATCACGCTCAACCGCGCAAATAAGGAATTTCTCGGTGTATTTTTTTCTAAGCTCCATAAGCATCATATTATCAAGCGGAGAATTTTCTTTGACCGATAGTTCAATCATCTCAAAATTACCGCGCGAAAAGGTTTCAACCTTAACGGCTGACGGCAGTTTTAAAACATTGAGCATTTCTTTGGCTGCGGAAAGCTCAGGATTAATGGCGTGAGAAATTGAAAGTTCCTTCTTTAGCAAATCTGATTTTTTGGCGTTGTACTGCGGATTTCTAATACGCGCCACAGTATATGTAGCACCCATCTTTTGTGCCAAGAAACAGCTTAACATATTAAATTCATCCGAACCCGTAACGGCAATAAAAAGCTCGGCGGTATCAACCTCTGCTTCGGCTAATGCCTCACAGTCGGTACCACTGCCGCAAATAGCCATAACATCATATATGTTTGTAATCTCGGAAATAACCGCGGGGTCATTATCCATAACCGTAATATCGTGCCCCTCAGCTATCAAGGCTTTTGTGATGGTAGCCCCTATTTTGCCGCAACCTACAACCATAATTTTCATAAGCATTACCTACTTAACATCAATATGCCATTATTATACAACATCTCTTTTAAAATTTCCACCCCTTTTTAACAAGCGTCCAAACTCGGCATAAAATATATAAGGCGGCAAGAAAGGTAACTTTATAATGATTAATCCATTACAAGAATTTATTGTTATAAACGGTACACGGAATGATACCGATGAAGTTCCGCTTGCAATGGCGTATGTCCGCAGGCAAAAGGTGCTCGACACCTACCCCACTGCCGAGGGCTACAGCGTTGGCACCATATTCCGCGAGCTTCATAAACCGTTTATGGAGGAGTGCAAAATATGAGCGAGCAACAAAAATTAAGGCGGACAATACACGCATACGATTTTGCCATTTATGAAATGGTGCTGTATCTTGATACCCATCCGCTTGATAAAAAAGCACTCGAAAAGCTTAGACACTATAAACTCAAAAGAGCTGCTGCTATAGAGCAGTACGAAGCACGCTTCGGCCCTTATGTAGTAACGGCAAAGGATGCTCATAATGAACAACGATGGACCTGGGTAGATAACCCGTGGCCATGGGAAAACGAGGCGAACTGTTAGTTATGTGGCAATATACTAAAAAACTTCAATACCCCGTAAACATCAAAAACCCCAACCCGAAATACGCGCAAATAATCATCAGTCAGTACGGCGGTCCCGATGGCGAGCTTGGCGCATCAATGCGATATTTAACGCAGCGCTATTCAATGCCCTATGCCGAGGTTAAGGGCCTCTTAACCGATATCGGCACCGAGGAGCTTGCCCATCTCGAGATGGTTTGCGCTATGGTTTATCAGCTAACCAAAAATTTAAGCGAAAAGGAAATTGTAGCATCGGGCTTTGATAAATACTTTGTCGACCACACCGCAGGTGTGTACCCGATAGCCGCATCAGGCCTTCCCTGGCGTGCCGAGTATATCCAAGCAAAAGGCGATATTATAACCGATTTGCACGAGGATTTGGCAGCCGAGCAAAAGGCAAGAACAACCTATGATAACCTGTTGCGACTAATCGACGACCCTGATGTACGCGACCCGCTTAAGTTCCTTAGACAACGCGAAATAGTTCACTATCAGCGTTTTGGTGAGGCACTCGGTATTACGACCGATAAACTAAACAGCAAAAACTTCTATGCCTGCAACCCCAGTTTTGATAAAAATTGCGGTAAAAAATAAAAAAGTGTGCTTCGGCACACTTTTTTTACTTTAAATATTCACGGAACTGTTCTGACTGGGCGAACGAAACAAAATCGCCATCGGCTATAACTATATGGTCGAACAATCTGACTCCTATATGCTTTAACGCCTCGCTTATGCGTTTGGTGGTTTCAAGGTCAGTACCGGACGGCAATGCTAACCCACCGGGATGATTATGGGCTATGACTATCATAGTCGCTTTGTGTTCAATAACTATTTCGATAATTTTGCGGGTGCTAACCCCTACAGACGATTTGTCGCCATCACCGATAAAGTCAAACGAAATGAAATTACCGTTGTTTTGCAAGCACACCACCGCAAACCGCTCATCCGTTATTCCGGCATATCGGCCGAGCAAATATGTGCCGATTTCATCAACACAGGAAAATACCGTTTTCTTATCTACCGATTTTGCGGCGCATATATGCGTTAGCTCTATCATCAACCTTAAAAGTACAACTCCGTTATCGGTAATTCCGGGGAATTTTTTAAGCTCTTGTGCGGGTGCATTAAAAACTCCCTCCAACGAGCCGAATTTTCTTAAAAGATCTTTAGCTATTTCTTTGGTGTTTACCCTTGGGATGCAGTAAAACAGCACCAATTCAAGCACTTCATATGCCTTTGTGCCCTCGGTAAAACCGTCTTTAAGAAATTTTTCTTTTACCCTTTTTCTATGGTTTATGTATGATGGTTGCTCTTTGTGTTCCATTATTCGCTCCGCCAAAAATATTATACTACCATTATAATACAATATTTTAGAAAGTAAATAAAAATCGTTGAAAATTTTCGGTTTTGTGTTATGATTATTTTAAAAAGGGGGGCTGGAAGTGAAGTCTTTTGTAATTGGTCAAAATGATGCAGGACAACGCTTGGACAAGTTTATATCTAAAGCCGTGCCGCTGCTACCCAAATCGCTTATGTACAAATCTATACGCACAAAAAACATAAAAATCAACCGAAAGCGCGCAGAGATTTCCACAAAACTTAATGTTGGCGATGTGGTTGATATGTATATAAACGATGAGTTCTTTACTGCCGTGCCGCCCCACTATGATTTCTTGCGAGCGAGCGACACCTTGAAAATCGTTTATGAGGATGAAAATATACTGCTTGCTGATAAACCGCAAGGTCTTATCGTGCACCCCGATGATACCGAGTACAACGATACACTCATAGGCCGAATACAGCGTTATTTGTATGAAAAGGGCGAATATGACCCCGAAAAAGAAAACTCATTTAAGCCCGCGCTTGCCAACCGCATTGACCGAAACACAGGCGGTATTGTAATCGCCGCTAAAAATGCCGAGGCACTGCGAATCCTTTGCGACAAAATAAAAACACGAGAAATTGACAAGGAATATTTAGCCGTTGTACACGGTGTGCCTAAGGTACGTGAAGATTTACTGACAGGGTATCTCGAAAAGGACAGCGATAAAAACAAAGTGTTTTTATCGGGTAAAGCCAATGGCAAAAATGTGCCGATAAAAACAAAATACCGTGTTATTTGCCACAAAAATGATTTGTGCTTGCTCGAAATTTTATTGCTGACAGGCAGGACCCACCAAATACGCGCCCATATGGCGAGTGTCGGTCTGCCACTGCTTGGGGACGGCAAGTACGGTAAAAATGCAAAAGACAAAAAGATGGGCTTTGATAAGCAAGCGCTTTATTCATATAAACTCACATTTTGTTTCACAACCGATGCCGGCAAGCTTAACTATCTAAACGGCAAAGCCTTTACTGTAGAGAATGTGTGGTTCGCCGATAAATTATTTGGCGAAAACTATAAAAAGAAACTAACCCCCAAATCCTAAAAAACCGCCCTACCGGACGGTTTTTTGTTTTATATAGAGTTCTTTAAGCACTGTTCCGTTATAGCGCAGCACCGCCATAGGCATCAAGCTTAAAACAAAATTAACTATTGCTACTAGCAGCGTTACGGACAACGGAAACGGCAAAAGCATAGTTAAAAAGCCAAACACCGCATTTTGCAGGTGTATTATAACTCCGTAGTTTATTTCAAGCAAAAATTTGCGTAAATACTGCTTGTCGGTTTTGCTCTCGATTTTGTCCTTGTGGAAATTTGTAAATCCGCCAAGCTCGGGTATTTTGGCTTTCCATTTTTTGATTTTTAAACACCGATAAAAATTTCTTTCTTTTTTACCTGCCACAAAAACGCGGCGGTCGGGCGAGAAAAATCTTTCGGGGAGCTTTCGCAAAAGCGCGGCGCCAACGCCATCAAGTGCTATTACAAAAACCGTGGCGGCTGGCGGTGCCAGTAAGGACAAGGGTACATTTCCGTGCCACAAAATGTTTGCCGCCATTATAACTAAATTAGCAATACCGATTATTATTGTGTATAGTTTCATTTCTCCCCACCATCCGAATATTTTAATGGTTTGCCGTAAAATGACTCATAAACCTCTTTCCATGCGGCATAGTTTTGCTCAGCCATTTTTTCGGTGTTTTGCTTGTCTGATAAATCGGGGTCGGCATAAATCGGCTTTAGAAAATGCAGCGTGTATGCTTGCCTTTTGGAGCCGTCGGGCTCTAAATACTTAGAGTCTTCCATCGTTATAAATACAGGCAGAACCACAGCGCCCGATTTAACCGCAAACCGAAACGCGCCGCTTTTAAGCGGACGCGGCTTTTTGTAATTCCACCATAAAGCCTGCTCGGGATATATAAGTATTTTTTCGTTTTTCGAAATAAGTGTGCACACTGCATCACTCATCTCACGCCATACCGAGAGCTTTGACGGAATTGGCAATGTGTTACAATGCCTAAAGAAAAAGCCGTAAAGACCTTTAAAGGTTGTATAGTTCCCCTCTCTAATTATTTTATAAAGCCGCTTGCCGCGGAGCAACGGTTCTATCGCCTTATAAACTGCATAATTATCATACGGATTAAAATGGTTAGCGGTAATTATAACACCTTTTTTTGCTACCGCTTTATAATTTTCTATACCGCGGATTTCTTTTATTATGAGTTCATTTTTTCTGATTAGACCATCAAAATAGGTTTTAGCGACAACGTTTGCGATAAATGTACAAAACCTCGTTTTAAGTTTTTTGCCGAGATAATCTACCTCGCCCGTTTCAAGAGGTCTTGTTGGTGGGTCGTTTTCTACATCAACATCAAAAAGCCCCTCTCTTTCATACTCTTCTATTTTTTTGAGTATTTCGGCTCTTGAAAGCTGCTCGCCCGTGCCCTCCTCCGCCATATTAATCGGCAAAACATAGTCGCTTTGCAGTGCTTTCTTTATTTCCAGCAAGGCAAGTTCTTGTAGGGACTCACCGGCGTGGGCATCGTTTTCTCTGTCCGCTTCGGTATAAGAGTTTTTTATGTTGATGATTTGCTCTTTATACGGCTGTGTTTTTTTTGCATATTCCCAAAAGTATTCTTCATATCCTACACCATCATAATGCCAAGGCTTATAGTTCATTTTGTAGTGTGCGATATTGGGCTTGGCATTTTTAGGCGACTCGGGATATGCCGTTTTGTTCCACGATTTATCAAGATACACAACCTTATCCGCACACAAAACGTTTAGGTAGTCCTGGTCTTGCGCTACGGGAAAACGGTATAACTGCATAAGCTTTTTAAGTTTCAATTCAATGTCCACTTCACGCAATTTTTCGAGGTTCATCAAAAGAACACCCGCATTGAAATACTTTTCTCTCGGCGTGCCTATAACCTTCTCGACATACTCGCCAAACGCATCCATATCGGCAACAATTTCATCGCTTACCGCCGCCACAAGATTATCTGATAGTTTTATGTTGTAAAGCTCGGATATATCTCCCAAAACCGCAATATCAGAGTCAAGATAAATCCCTTTTTTATACTGCGGGAACATTTCGGGAATGAAAAAACGGTAGTATGTGGCGAAGCTGTAGTAATCTCTAAGATGAAAGTTGCCGCCGCTCTTCTTCATTTTTTCTTTCACATCAAAAAACTCGATTTTCATATTTTCGGTTTCAAGCGTACCGATTTTTTTGCGATTATCGGCTGATAAATCTGTAAATAAAATATGTATTTTGTAGCGATATTTTCTTGATGCGTTATCACTCAGTGATTTAATTGCAACCGCCGCGAACGGAGCATAACTGTCATCCGTTGCGAAAAATATCGGAACTGTGTTTTTGTGTATTTGCATGCTTTCCCCAACCTTTCTTGCACAATTATAGTGTTGCTTCGGTATGCTTTTCAATCTATTGTTGGGGTTTTGCATCCACACTTAAAAAAGCAATATAAATTTAAAAGAGAGAGCACTCTACTGTACGTAGAATGGTTCTCTCTTTACAGTTTATTTATACGTTCCGCCCTCGTTTTATGCTTGTATCTCCAAACTTTTTGCGAATTGAGTGTATGCTGTCCTCGATTTTTTCGAGTTTTATTTGATTATCAGTATCAGAAAATAAATCTTCCTGAACGGCGGTTAGCTCATCCTTTAAATTTATGGCTCTAAGCCCCACCGAACGCAGTGGTAAATCCCAATAGTAATTATCGCGGAACAGCTTTATGCCTTCCTCGGCAATTTTTATGCTTATATCTGTAGGGCTATCAAGCGCGCGGCTGAATTCCCGCACTTTAAGTTCGGTATTCCTTGTGTGCACCTGTATACCGCCCGCATATTGCCCGTGGGCGCGCAAGCGTTTTGCAATATCTTCAGCGAGCACAATAAAGGTTTGCCACACCTGTTCTTCATTTAAAAAATCTTCAGCCCCCGTAACACTGCGG
>SVOM01000059.1 GCA_015066405.1 Oscillospiraceae bacterium | reverse complement strand
ATTATTCCAATGGCAAAAGCGTTTGGGATTCGTGTTATTACTACTGTTTTAACAGAAGAAATTGCAAACAGCATTAAACACCTGAATGCCGACAGGGTTGTAGTAACAACTAAAGAAGATATTGCCGAAGTTTTGAAAGAAGAGCTTGAAAACGGCCACCCCGTAGATGTTGCAATAGACTGCTTAGGCGGTGAGATTATGGGCAAATGTATCCATTATTTGAAGCATGGCGCTCGTTGGATTATGATTGCGGCGCTTGCAGGCACAAAAACCGAAATCGACCTTAAAAATATTTATGTTAGAAATGTTAGAATTATTGGCTCTACCTTGCGTTCACGCACACCACAGGTGAAAGCGCAAATACTTGCCGATTTAGTAAAGAATGTATGGCCAAAGGTTGAATCAGGTGAAGTTAAGCCCACAATTTATAAGGTGTTGCCTATAACCGAAGCCGAAGCGGCGCAGGATATACTCTATAAAGGCGAAAATGTAGGTAAGGTTGTATTAACAGTATAAAATAAAAAACGGAGTGAATTAGAGGCGTACTCTAAAGGACAGTTCTTTTGCAGGATATGGCATAGCCCACACGGGCTATGCCTTTTTATATAACGAAAACCACGCGATAGTCGCGTGGTTCAATAGAGGTTAACCGATGAATAAATATCCACCCGCTATGCGGGTGGATATTTATTAGTTAGATAAATAATACTTTACAAGTGTTTGCAAAAGCGCATCGCGGTCAACCCTGCGAATAAGTGAACGGGCGTTATTGTGGGTTGTGATATATGTCGGGTCTTCGGATAAAATATAACCGACAATTTGGTTAATAGGGTTGTAGCCCTTTTCTTTAAGCGCATCGTAAACAGCAGTAAGTATACGCCTTATCTCAATCTCTTGCTCGTTTCCAAGCGAAAAGGTCATAGTATCGGTATTCGGATTATGCATTAATAACACCCTTTCTTTGTTAGTATTTCTATACATCTATATTGTATAACAAAAAAATCAAAAATACAAGAACTTTTTTAGCTACGCAGTACTGCGCCAACACTTTCTAATTTTTTGATGATTCTTGCGGTAACATTTTCGATTTCTTCATCACTCAGTGTTGCATCAGCACTTCTAAGCCAAACGCTAAATGCAACGCTCTTTTTACCTTCAGGAATTTGTGAGCCCGAGTAAACATCAAAGAGTTCAACTTTTTCTAAGAGGCGTGAAGCACCTGAAATGATGGCTTTTTCGAGTGTGCCGATGGGTAAATCAATATCACAAAGCATAGCAAAGTCGCGCTCAACTGCGGGGAATTTGGGCAGCGGCTTATAAATTGCCTTGCGCTTGTTGATAGCGAATAATTCATCAAGCTTGATTTCGGCCACGTAAACGCGGGTATCAATATCATAGTTAGCCGCAATTTCGGGGTGTACCTCACCAAACGTACCGATAACCTTGTTGTTGGCAAGTATTTCGGCTTGGCGACCGGGGTGGAGATAGGGCTCGTTGCTTCGGCGGTAGTCGCTATGCGCACCGAAAAGCGCCAAAACATCCTCGATAATGCCTTTTAAAGTGAAGAAATCCTCATTCTTGCCGTAAACACCGATTGCTAATGTCGGCAATTCATCGGGCTGCTCGGTAACGGGCAAAGACAATGGAATAAAGCGTTTGCTTACTTCAAAAAATCTTCCGTCAGTTATTTTGCGGTTAATGTTTGTGGAAAGCACAGATAGCATACTTGTAGTAAGCTGTGTGCGCATTGTGGAATATTCATCGCCCAAGGGGTTTATAAGGCGGATTTGATTGCGCCTTGTGTCATTTTCATCAAGACACAGTGTATCGAGTGCCTTTGAGCCAATAAATGAGTATGTGGTAATCTCATTAGCACCAAGAGAACAAAGCAAAGATTTTAACGCATCGGTTTTAATTCTTTCGGGTAGTTTTTTACCTCTTGTTACTTCGCCGCGCATTTTGGTGCCTACTATGTGGTCGTAGCCATAGATACGCATAATTTCTTCAGCCAAATCGGCTCTGCCCTCAATATCATCACGAATGGAAGGCACACGGCATGTAAGGGTATCGCCCGAAATGGTAGTTTCAAGACCTAAGCTATTAAGAATTGATAGAATTTTATCTTGGGGTACGTCTACACCTACAAGCTCAAGTATACGCTCGGTTTTAACAGTGATTATGCGGTCCTCGGGCAAGCCCATATTTTTATCAATTTCGCCATCGATAATATCGCCTGCATCAAGCTCATCAATAAGCTGTAGTGCACGCTCCATAGCGTAGCGTGTGTTGATTATGTCCACACCCTTTTCAAATCTACCACTTGATTCGGTGCGTATACCGAGCGCTCTGCCTGTATGGCGGACGTTATCGCGCTTGAATTTTGCCGATTCTAAGAATAAGTCGGTCGTGGTCTCGGTAATTTCGCTCTCAAGTCCGCCCATAATACCTGCAAGGCAGGAGGGGACCTCGCCGTCAGCTATTACCAACATATCAGGGTTTAAGTTATACTCTTTACCGTCAAGCGTGGTGATTTTTTCATCCGCCTTGGCGTTGCGGACAATCACGTGCTTGCCGCGAAGCTCATTATAGTTAAATGCGTGCATCGGTTGTCCCGTTTCGAGCATTACAAAGTTGGTAATATCAACGATATTATTAATCGGGCGCATACCCGAAGCCGTAATTGCGCGCTTCATCCAATCGGGAGATTCCTTTATGCGCAAATTTTTAACTACACGGCCAACGTAACGCGGACAAAGCTCATAATTTTCAACATCAATTTTAATGTAGTCGTTTATATCGCCACCGATAGTTTTATAGGTAGGAACAGGCGGCATATATTTTGTGCCGAGCACTACCGAAATTTCCTTAGCAACACCTAAGAAGCAGTTGCAGTCGGGGCGGTTTGCAGTAATTTTAAAGTCGATAATATAGTCGTTAAGTCCGAGCACATCACGCATATCGGTACCGGGCGTTAAATCGCCTTTAAGTATCAATATGCCATAAACACCCGCACCCTCATAATCGGCCTCGGTTAAGCATAGTTCTTCGCCCGAGCACAGCATACCGTTTGAGTCTACACCGCGCAGCTTACCTGCTTTAATATTCATACCGTTAGGCAGTGAACTATCGTGTAAAGCGGCGGGAACTAAATCGCCAACCTTGATATTCTGAGCGCCCGTTACGATTTGGATGTTTTCACCTTTTCCTATATTCATTTGGCAAATTTGCAGGTGGTCGCTGTTTTCGTGGGGTGTGATTTCTTCAATACGAGCCACAACTACGTTGCGGATTTTATCGCCCGTATTTTCAATAGATTCAACCTCAAAACCCGCCATAATCATTTTATCGCACAGTTCTTCGACAGGCACATTTATCTCTACATAATTCTTTAACTGATTCAGTGAAATTTTCATTTTTTACCCCTCCTTAAAACTGTTCCAAGAAACGCTTGTCATTTTCGAAAAGCAAACGGATGTCGCTAATCTTATGGCTGGTTGTTGTGAGTCGGTCAAGACCGATACCAAATGCAAAGCCCGAGTATTCTTCGGGGTCAATACCACAGTTGCGAAGAACGTTGGGATGCACCATACCCGCACCCAAAATCTCTATCCAACCGCTGCCTTTACAAACACGGCAACCCTTGCCGCCGCATTCAGAACAGGTAACATCAACCTCAACGCTTGGCTCTGTGAACGGGAAGAAGGAAGGACGGAATTTAACGGCGGTGTCCTTGCCGTAAATTTCGTGTGCAAACTGCTCGAGCACACCCTTTAAATCACACATAGTAACACCTTTATCAACAACAAGTCCCTCAATTTGATGGAAAACGGGGGAATGGGTTGCATCAACCTCGTCAGCACGGAAAACACGGCCGGGGCAAATAATGCGAATGGGCGGTTTGCGGTTTTCCATAACGCGAATTTGCGCCGCGGAGGTTTGGGTTCTAAGCAATATATTCTCGGCTAAATAGAAGGTGTCCTGCATATCTCTCGCGGGGTGGTCGGCAGGAACATTGAGAGCTTCAAAGCAGTAGTGCTCG
>SVOM01000024.1 GCA_015066405.1 Oscillospiraceae bacterium | reverse complement strand
TCACTTTTGATTTATCAAAAATATCACTGTGAGACCTGTCTCACAATATCACTTATTATTTTTATATTTGAGAAAGGAAATATTTTAAAGTATGTAACCCACTATGACACTTTTAAACAGAAAGTGTTAATTTTTATATAAAAAGAAAATTGGGAGAAACTTCTTTACGAAGTGTCTCCCAAGGGGTGGTTTTTATTTTGGCGCAGAGTTAGGGATACTCTGCGTCGGCACGCTTTTGACCGCTCCGAGCGGTGCCCAAAATCGTTTGCCTTACTCGAGACTTATGCCGCATCAAAACCTATCGCGGCTTTGATGTGGCGTCGCCGAACATTTTTCCCTTCGGCAAAAATAGTTCTCATCCGAGTCTAACACTCAGCAAAATAAAAAGCCACCCGCAAGGGGTGGTTTTTATTTTGGCGCAGAGTTAGGGATACTCTGCGTCGGCACGCTTTTGACCGCTCCGAGCGGTGCCCAAAATCGTTTGCCTTACTCGAGACTTATGCCGCATCAAAACCTATCGCGGCTTTGATGTGGCGTCGCCGAACATTTTTCCCTTCGGCAAAAATAGTTCTCATCCGAGTCTAACACTCAGCAAAATAAAAAGCCACCCGCAAGGGGTGGTTTTTATTTTGGCGCAGAGTTAGGGATTCGAACCCTAGGTACTTGCGTACACAGCATTTCGAGTGCTGCACCTTCGACCACTCGGACAACTCTGCATATTAAATTTGCAACAAAACAATTATATAAATAAAGTGGGGAAAAGTCAAGTTTTTTATAAAAAAAGCGGGAGTTTAAAACTCCCGCTAAATTTTTTAGAGTTTGCTTATAAAATTGTCAATTGAGTCATCATCAGTGGGGTCAAAATCGCAGGGCTTTTTAGCAAGCGACCATTTTTCTGTGTGAACAATAGATTGGCCTGTGGAAAGTTTTTTGAGCTCACTCAAGGTTTCAAGCTCGGTAAACTGTGCGCAAGAATAAGTTTCGTATGAAGCACCGCCGTCAGGGTAGTTTCCTGCGGGATAGTTGGGTTCATACTCTTTAATAAATACGCAGTCTTCAAGTGAATAATAAATCTTGCCGGTTCTAAGGTCAAAGCCGAGCTTAAGTGCACCTTCTTTGGGTTGGCGGATGGTTGCATATTTTTTACCAAGATAGATGTTCTTGGTTCTAAGGTCTGTATAGGGCCAAATAATCATTCTCGCATTGGGCAGCAAGCGAACGTTGTTGGTGTTAAGCGGAATAATCTCGGTACCGCCCTCGGCACAAATAGAAAGTGCCCAAGCGGCAAATTCCTTAACACGCTCGCCAAAGTTTGTTATGGTGTGCTCAATCTCAACACCTGTGCCGCTCTCGGCCATAGTTATGCGCCAACGCATTTGTATTCCGTTTTCTTCCTGCGGGGGAGGGGTTAAAATAAGACCATTCGGGAAGCACTCATATTCAACGGGGTCGTTATCCGGATAATACATTTCGGGATAATACTCGGGAGAGGTCCACAAGCGGTGGCCGCCGTAGAGGTTAAAATATTTACCTTCGCCAAAATATTTTTCAAGCTCGGGAGAGGTGGATGGCTGAAAACGCTGCTCGTTATTACATAAAATGTTTGGACCGTCTACATAAGCGTAGCGCAAAATTCTCGGACCAAAGCCGATGCTTACAACAAGCTCAACCTCGCCGTTAGATAGGCGGATACATTCCCCATAGTGCTTGTACTTAATAAAATCTCTTGTTATTGCCATTTTAAAACACTCCTTATGTTTTAATAATTTTTTGATAATATTCATTCCCGCATTTTTGTGGGGTATCTAATGTTAGTGCATAAATATCGCTTGATAGCACCTCACATTCCCATACTTTGCGCGTAAAATCATCCGATAAATCTAATTGATTTGTTTTGGTAATTATGGGTGAAGAACAAACCTTGCTTGCCTGCCGCAATAGCTCCTCACCACGCTTGTTAAAAGCCAAGACTCGTATATACGGCGGTATTTTGCCAAAAAAGCCATTATCAATACCCAAAAATGCCGATAAACAAAGGCGACGTATGCGCGATAGGGTATATCTTTTTGTTTTAGCAAGTGCAAAAAGTTCTTCTAAGCTCGTAGCGGCTAAAACAGCATTTTTAATGCGATTTTCTATACCCTCGCTAATATCGGGCAAAGGGGGAATTTTATCTCCGCTAAAATCTATACGGAGCTTGCAAAGTATTGCATTTTCGATTTTTTTAATGTCCGATTTAGGTGCGCTACAAAGCAATTCTGCCGCACTTTCGGGCATAAACTGTGCTATTTCATCAAACTCGCCGCTTTTAATTTTTTCGCGTATGAGGGAAGCTGAAACGGTAATATCGGTATAGGCCGAATCGTGTGCCGCACCGATACGTTTAACACAATCGGTTTCGCCCGTAAAACCTACACGCTCGGCCGCGAGAATATACTCAACTCCAAGCGTATCGTTAGGGGACCTTAAAACCGATGCGAGTAAGGGATATTCCTTTTCAAAAATTTCATTTCTTGCCGCGGCAAAGGTGGATGACACTTTGCTTATTTGCCGGTTGATTTTATTATTAAAAGCATCGCTTTTAATAATGCTTGCAGTTTGCTTTAGTGCGGCAATATCGCCACTTTCACTGCCGAAAACTATTTTGTCGGTAATGCCGAGATTATTTAAAATACCGATAGCCCCCGTAGCAAAATTTTGCGCGGTTGACATCGCCCAAGGTGTTGGCAGTTCCACAACCAAATCGGCGCCGCCGAGCACAGCCATTTTGGCACGTGTAAATTTATCGGTTATAGCAGTATCTCCACGCTGCACAAAGTTGCCGCTCATAACACAAATTATGGTGTTGCCGTTTTGCTTTACCGTATCAATTAAGTGCTTATGACCGTTATGAAAAGGGTTAAATTCCGCAACAATACCAATGTTTTGCATAATTTGTCCGCCTTTCATAAAATAAGTCTTGAAAAACAAGTGTAAATAAAGTATTATATAATGTGGCAGTAAATGTCTGCCAATTCCGTATATAATAATAGCATAAGCCGTGGCTTTATGCAACATATTTTATTAACAAACGAGGGGTATTGAAATGAAAATTTTCGTAGTAAACGCAGGTAGTTCAACACTTAAGTATCAAGTAATTGATATGTCGGATGAATCGTTGGTGTGCAAAGGTATTTGTGATAGAATCGGTGCAACTGATGGCTCGCTCGGCAGTATTACACATAAAACACCTGATGGCAAAAAATATGAGGCCGAAATGCCCATGCCTACCCACGCTGAAGCTTTCGAGAGCGTTGTTTATGCACTCACAAAAAGTGATGCAAAGGTTATGGATTCTTTTGATGAAATCACGGCTATAGGCCACCGTATAGTTCAAGGTGGTAGCATTTTCAGTGATTCTTGCCTTGTAACTCCTGAAGTAATTGATGATATTGAGGAGCTTGGCGAGTTAGCACCGCTCCACAACCCGCCGCACGTATTGGCTATTCGTGCTTGCCTTAAAACCTTTGGCGATAAAATTCCGCAGGTTGTAGTATTTGATACATCCTTCCATCAGACCTTACAGCCCCGTGCTTATATGTATGCTTTGCCTTATGAGTATTACGAAAAGTACGGCATACGTAAATATGGTGCGCATGGTACTTCTCATAAGTATGTAAGCGACCGCGCCGCAGTTATGGAAGGCAAAGATAAAAAAGACCTTAAGATTATCACTTGTCATTTAGGTAGCGGATGCTCAATTTCTGCTATTAAGGATGGAGTTTGCTTTGATACATCAATGGGCTTCACTCCTCTTGATGGCTTTATGATGGGCACACGTTGCGGTACTATGGACCCCTCGGTTCTTACCTATCTTGCCAAGAAAGAAAATTTGTCTCCCGATGATATCAACAATATCTGCAATAAAAAATCGGGTACACTCGGCATTTCTTGCCTTACAAACGACAACCGCGACCTTGTTGATGCCGCAGCCGCAGGTAATGAAAAAGCCGCTTTGGCACTTGAGATGCAGCGTTATCAGATAGTTAAGTTTATCGGTTCCTACATTGCCGCAATGAACGGTGTTGACTGCATTGTATTTGCGGGCGGTATCGGTGAGAACAACCCCGAGCTTCGCGTTGATATTTGCAAGAACTTTGAATATATGGGTATTGAAATTGACCCCGTACCGAATAAAGTACGCGGAGAGGAAATCAAAATTTCCACCGCTAATTCCAAGGTTAACGTTTATGTTATTCCCACAAATGAAGAACTCGCTATTGCACGCGATACAGTAAGAATTATCAGTAAATAATAAGTTTTGGCGGTGTAATTATGAATACTAATCAGTTAAAGGAAAGCATATTAGCAGGAAAGTATGACGGTATGTTTTCGAAATTATATAAAGATACTCTTGCGGCGCGTGAGCGCTACGCTGCCGCTTGTGATGAGTTTGTAAAGCTTTATGGCGTGAGGGAAGATATGCGTTTGTTCTCAGCCCCCGGTCGTACCGAGGTTGGCGGCAACCATACCGACCATCAGCACGGCAGAGTTTTGGCGGGTAGCGTTGATTTGGACGTTATAGCCATTGTATCTCCCAATACTGAAAATATCGTTCATATAAAATCGGCAGGCTATGAGATGGATACAGTAAATCTCGATAACCTTGAAATTGATGATGCCGAAACGGGCAGAGCAATTTCTCTTATTCGCGGTATGTGTTCTATTTTCAAATCGAACGGCTATGAAATAGGCGGATTCGATGCTTATACAACCTCTAACGTGTTAAAGGGCTCGGGACTTTCTTCTTCGGCCGCGTTTGAGGTGCTTATAGGCAATATTTTAAGCGGTATGTTTAACGGCGGACAAGTTGACCGCATTGAAATCGCTAAAATTGCCCAAAAGGCAGAGAGCGTATTTTTTGGTAAGCCCTGCGGCTTGCTTGACCAGTCGGCAAGCTCGCTCGGTGGCTTTACAGCCATTGATTTTAAGGACCCGAAGGCCCCTGTAGTTGAGCAGGTAGACTTTGATTTAGCCGAGCACGGCTATGCGCTTTGTGTAGTAAATACGGGCGGTAACCACGCTAATTTGACACAAGATTATGCCGATATTACGGTTGAGTGCCGCAATATCAGTAATTTCTTCGGTAAGGGCTTTTTGCGTGATGTTGAGCCGATAGATTTCTTTGAGAATATAGCAAAATTACGTGAAGAGTATGGCGACCGCGCAGTGCTTCGAGCACTCCACTTCTTTAATGAAGATAATCGCGCTGAGTTTGAAAAAGAAGCACTTAAAAAGGATGATTTTAATGAGTTTTTACGCCTTGTTAACGAGTCGGGCAACTCATCCTTTAAGTATCTACAAAATGTTTATTCAACATCAAACTTGTACGAGCAGGGCATAGCTTTAGCTTTGGCAATAACCGAGCAGTTCTTTAAAGGCACGGGCAAGGGTGCTTACCGTGTTCACGGCGGTGGCTTTGCGGGTACAATTCAGTGCTTTATTCCTACAGATATGTTGGATGATTATAAAACCGTTATTGAAAAGGTGTTTGGCGAGGACAGCTGTTATATTCTGCTTATTCGTCCCATCGGCGGTTGCGAAATAAAGTAAAAAAGCAAACCGACTAATTTTTTAGTCGGTTTACTTAATGGAGAAAAATATGAAATCGGTTCGTAATATTTATAAAATAGGGAAGGGACCATCGAGTTCACACACAATGGGACCCGCCTTTGCCGCCCAAAGTTTTTTGGAGCAAAATGCATCGGCAGATAAAATCAATGTAATTCTTTACGGCTCGCTTGCAAAAACAGGTAAGGGCCACGGTACCGATCGTGCAGTAAAGGATATTTTATCCGATAAAATAGGCGAAATTATATTTGATACCGAAACACAATCTTTGCCGCACCCAAATACAATAGATTTTATAGCATATAAAAACGGCAAAGAAATAGCAAGGGAGCGTTATTTATCTATTGGTGGCGGTGAGATAGAGCGTTTTGGAGAGGAAAAGCATAAAAAAACCGAGGTATATACCGAAAAAACCTTTACCGAAATTGCCGAGATTTGTAAATCGAGAAATATACGCCTCTCTGATTATGTTTTCGAGCACGAGGACCCCGATTTTAAAGCGTTTTTGGGTGAGGTATGGCATACAATGTGCCAGTCAATAAAAACGGGACTTGTTAATCGCGGTGTTTTACCGGGTGGACTTGAGGTTGAGCGCAAGGCACAGTATTTGTTTTCGCAACGCCACATTGATGAAAGCCCACAAACCCGAGAAAATCGTATCGTTTGCTCCTATGCGTTTGCAGTGAGCGAGCAAAATGCCGATTGCGGTGTTATTGTAACAGCGCCTACCTGTGGCTCTTGCGGTGTTGTACCCGCAGTGCTTAAATATATGCAGGAGAAAAACGGTTTTTCGGATGATGAAATTATAAGAGCGTTAGCCGCGGCAGGCCTGGTAGGTAATATAGTTGCCACAAATGCTTCGGTAAGCGGTGCTGAGTGCGGTTGTCAGGCGGAGGTTGGCACAGCGTGCTCAATGGCGGCAACGGCTTTGGCAGAGCTTTTCGGGATGGGTATTGACCAAATAGAATATGCCGCCGAGGTTGCAATGGAACACCATTTAGGGCTTACCTGCGACCCCGTTTGCGGGCTTGTGCAAATACCTTGTATCGAGCGTAATGCCGTTGCGGCAATGCGCGCCATAAATGCACTGAGCCTTGCGAACTTCTTATCGGGTAGTCGCAAAATCTCCTTTGATTTGATAGTCGAAACAATGTATCAAACGGGTAAAGATTTATCTCGCCATTATAGAGAGACCTCCGAGGGCGGCCTTGCAAAACTATATAAACATAAAAAGTAGAGTCGGATTTAAGTCGTACTCTAAAGGACAGTAAAAAGGAAGCACGAGTTTTTCGCGCTTCCTTTTCATTTTGTCTTATACCGTAACAAGCAGGACATTTAGGCGCCCAAATGTCACTTATTAGGAGAGCCTAAAACCCTTTATTATATTAACAACAAAAATATAAGTATGTAAGTATCATCTTTTGGATTGAAAATATTTTTGCAAAATTTCTTCAATCTCTTTCTCATCCGCCTTATATTCTTCGCACATATCGTTGCATATCCAAGCGTAATAATCGGTAATAGCCTCAATAAAAGAATATAAAATCTCTTCAATCGTGCTATATTCTGTTCGCACGGGAAGGCGTATCTGTGGAATATCCTCTTTATTATCGAAAACCGGATATGATGAAAAATCAGACCAATAAAACAAATATCCTACTCGCTTATTTTTTCGACTAATCAAATAGTGGTTGTACTCAAAGTCTACCCATAAAGTAATTGGAATACGATAATTAGCTTCTACCCAACTCACAAAAGAACGAAGTTCCTCTTCAATGTCTTTTGATATTCTTTTATCAAATCCAATATTAAATTCGGGTAAAATATCTTTATAAACTTTGAGTTTTACCGTTTGTGCTTTTATCCACACACTATTTTCGTTCACAATATCGCCTCCTTATTTTGATTTAATAGTTTTAAGTGACGAAATTAGCATTCTGCGAATGGCACCACAATCATTTTATATACCTTTATACGTTTTTTCAGTCATACAACCTGTCTCAAAAAGAAGTTCTAACCAATATTCTGTTTCATAACATTCTTTTTGGGCTATTTCAAGTTTTGAAATAAAATCTTTCGTTCCTTGAGCATATTGAGTTTCGTGCAAGTTTCCTCCGATAGAGGTTGCTGAGCGGAGCAATTGATTTATTAAAACGGATTCTTTGTGGTTTGTTTTCATATCGCGGCAAAGAAAAACGATTTTCTTTGCAAACTCTTTTGCTTTATCTCTTAAAATGCTATCAGCCATAGTTTTTACCTCTAAATTTATTATACATAAAAATCGATAGCCTTTCAAGTTATATTCCGACCTTGTCGGAGTGATATTATTGCCTTGCGGCAATAGTGTTATTGAAACCTTGCGGTTTCAGTGGTATTTTATTCGCTTATAACTGCCGAAGGCAATATCACTCGGCGATAGACGAATATAACTGCGTAGCAATATAACTCGCCTTTAGCGAATAAAACTGGCGTTGTATCCTTACGGGTACAACGCCTTCGACTCTACTTTTTTATATCAAACCTATCAAACGGAAATGTATCATCGGGCAGTGCCGAAAAATACATTTCTTCTTTCGTTTCGGGGTGCTTAAATTTAATTGCCGATGAAAATAGGGCTATATTGCATTTTGTGCGGCTGCCGTATTTTCCATCGCCCAAAAGCGGCATTTTGCGCGAGGCAAACTGTACTCTTATTTGGTGGCTTCGACCTGTTTTTAACTTGACTTTCACAAGTGAAATATCGCTTTCATCACATTTTTGAGTTCCCAAAACGCTGTACTCAAGCTCCGCCGTCTTTACGCCCTTGCGCGCATTTTTTACAACGAAAACTTTATTTTTGGCCGAATCTTTAAATAGCAAATTGCGGTATGTCCCGGTATCTTCTTCGGGGCAACCCGAAACTACCGCAAGGTATTCCTTTTTAAAATCGCCATTTTGTATTTGTGTAGATAGTTTTGCAGCAGCGGGTTTGCCTTTTGCATACACCATAACACCGCTAACGGCTGTATCAAGGCGGTGAATAATGCCAACGTAAGCCAAGTTATCATTCAAATGCTCACGAATAAGCTGTACCATGCCGTTTTCGGATGTAACACCTATGGGTTTTATACAAACTAATAGGTCTTTATCTTCAAATAAAATTTCCATCGATTTACCCCTGCCGCGCTATATATTGGTTATATTAAATATACAACATAAATTTTAAAAAGTAAACAACCTAATTATTTGTCGAATATTATATTTTTATATTGCGAAACGAATTGATTTGTAGTATAATACTATACGGCATATTTTGTCTAAAAAATATATGGGGATGTAAGAATGAAAAAGACAAAAAAATCAACTGCTGTAAACAGTGGCATAGATATATATAGCAGCACAAAACGCCACGCAAGACACGCAAAGGTTAAGCCTGCTAACCGCCAAAAAAGGATAATTATTATTCTTGTAAGTATTATTGCCGTTTTGGCACTTTTGTTTGGCGGCGCATATTGGTATTTAAACGATTTACTTAATAATGTTAATAGGGGAGAAACATATACACCCAGCGAGCTTGGTGTAAACTCAACCCTTGAAGAGCATGAGGTTATTAATATCGCTTTATTGGGTATCGACACAAGAACCGAGTCCTTTAAAGGCCGTTCGGATGCGATAATTATACTCACTATCGATAAAGAACACGATAAAATTAAAATGACCTCCATTGCGCGCGATTCTTATGTAGAAATTGAGGACCGCGGCTATGATAAATTGACCCACGCTTATGCTTACGGCAGTGCGCGCCTTGCAATGAAGACAATCAACGAAAACTATGATATGAACATAACCGATTATGTTACGGTTAACTTCTTTGGTATCGCCGATATCATTGATGAAATCGGTGGTTTGACGGTTGATGTTGATGAGAGCGAAAGATATGTTATGAACACTGAGTATGTGCCCGAGCTTAACAGAATCGGTATTCCGTGCGAAAAGATAACAAAAACCGGTCCTCAGCATTTAACAGGCGCACAGGCGTTGGCTTATTCACGCAACCGCTATTCTCCCGGTGGAGATGCCGCACGTACCGGCCGTCAAAGAGAGATACTTTCTCTTATGTTTGAGAGGGTTAAGAAAATGGGTATATCAAAATTACCGGGACTTATAAAAATGGCACTCGGCAAATGCGAAACCTCCCTTACCAATAACGAAATTACAAGTATGGCTACATGGGCGCTCACAAAATCTCCCACAATTGAGAGCTTGAGCATACCGGATGAGGATTGCGGCGAAAAATCAGGTGATGATGCATTTATAGGTAAGTATTGGTATTCGATATACGACCTTAATATAGCTACACAAAAAATACACGACTTTATTAAAGAAGAAGGCACTTACCTTAAGTCGCAAGAAACTACTTCTGCCACTAATTAACCCTAAATTTTTCGGGACGGTGATATTTTGAATCCCATAATCAGCGTTATAATGCCCGTTTACAACACACCCGTTAATTATTTGGAAATGTCTGTAATGTCGGTGTTAGGTCAAAATAACGACCTTTTTGAACTAATTATCATTGATGACGGCTCGACTAACAGCGATACATTAACCTTTTTAAGCAATTTAGATGGACAAAAAGGGGTTATAGTACGCCATATTGAAAATAACGGTGTTTCTAATGCGAGAAATGTAGGTATAGACTTATCGAGCGGAGAATACGTTGTTTTTGTTGATGCGGATGACTGTTTGCTTGATGGCGCGATAGAAAAAATAATTGCCGCTACCGATGTGTCTTGTGCGGATATAGTGTGTTTTGATTATTGCAAAACCTACGGCAGTACAAAAGAAAATGTATATTATTCGGAAGATTCTAAAATCTTTGATGGTGCTGAGTGTCGCCAAATTATAAGGGACTCACTGGTAGTGGAAAAGGGACTTGCTCTTTGTTGGGGCAAAGCATTCAAAAGAGATTTTTTGATTAAAAACTCCTTGTATTTTGATATATCGCTTGTGTTGGCGGAGGATGCTGATTTTGCAATTAAATGTTATTGCAACGCCCAAAAAATTCACTATTTAAGGGAAATTCTTTATAGCTACACCGTGTCCGAGGGCTCGGCAGTGCGAAAATTCCGTGAGAATATGCCACAGCTTTATGAAAAAGGTATGGCAAAGATAGTTGACAGTGTAAAGCAGTTAAATAGTGAGGAATTTAACAAGCTTGCAAGCAATTTTGTGCTTTCCCATCTTTTAATTATTGTTGTTAACAATGTCTTTCATCCCGAAAACCCTCTAAATCTTAAACAAAAATTTGCATATCTTAAAAAACTTTGTAACGACGAGTGCTTCGGCAAGGCATTAAAAGATTCAGATTATTCACTGTTTTCAAAAGCCCGCGCTTTGACATTGTTCTTTATAAAACATAACTTGTATTTACCTGTTTTTATGATTGCAAAATTCCGTCAGTCTACTAGGAAGGATTAAATATGGAAAAAATTTTAGTTTACGGTATGACTGATACCGCAGGCGGTATGGAGTCCTATCTTATGACAATGTACCGCAATATTCCAAAAGATAAAATAACGTTTGATTTTGTTACCGATTGGGACAAGATGGCGTATCAAGATGAAGTGTTGGCGGGCGGCTCAATTATACATCACATACCCAAAAAAAGTGATAGCATAATCGGTCAAATAACGGCCTTTTCAAAAATACTCAAAAAGCATAAAGAGTATAAAAAGGTTTATTTCAATATTATGAATGCGGGCAGCTTTCTTAATATGATAGCCCCGATACTTTTTGGCAGAAAAATCATAGTTCACAGCCATTCCGATTTTCACGAAAATGTACGCCTACACAAAATTTTTAAAGGTATTATGAATAAGTTTACATCGGTAAAACTTGCTTGTTCTATTGGTGCTGCCGAGCATATGTTTACTAAAAGGGATATAAATAAAGGTAATTATACTGTTGTAAAAAATGCCATCGACGTGGAAAAATTTATTTTTGATGCTCAAAAAAGAGATGAAAAACGTAAAGAATTAGGGATTGAAGATAAATTTGCCGTTTTACACGTAGGGCGTATTGTTAATGCGAAAAATCCGATTTATTTAATAAATATTTTTGCTGAGCTTTTGAAAATGAAACCCGATGCAGTACTGCTCTACGCGGGTGTAGGCAATATGGAATCTGATGTAAGGGCACATGCCGAAAAGTTGGGAGTTAGTTCATCTATAATGTTTTTGGGTGAGCGAGGCGATATACCGGAGCTTATGTGTGCGGCTGATGTTTTTATTTTGCCATCTGTATTTGAGGGATTTGGAATAGTTGCTCTCGAAGCACAGACAGCTGATTTACCGTGTGTTTTATCTGATAAACTACCTGATATGGTAGAAATAACGGATAACGTTAGATTTATGAGCATTGCATTACCTGCAAAAAAATGGGCGGAAGAAATATCAAAAATCACACGCACAACACGTAAAAATCGTTATTCCGATATAACAAAAGCAGGTTATAATATTAAAGACGAAACAGAAAAACTGTTATCAATAATTTTGTAGTTCCATAGGAGGAAATATGGTAAAACTTAAAGTATCCGGTAAAGTAATAAATACACTTGAACATATTTTTATATATGCTTTTATGTTATATGCAGCTTTGGGCTCTAATGTTATAACATACGGAAAGTTTATCATTTCCATTGTAATGTGGCCCACCTTTATGCTGGGTTTGCTAATTATTCTTTACAGGGTTATTAACTATAAAGAGTATGTTAAGATGCCGGCACTTTGGTGCTTGGTAGGACTACTTGTAAGTATCGGCATTTCTGTGGTCGCAAATATCGGTCCGTCATTTAAACTGAATGTTATTATTTGTTTGCATTGGGCGTATTGTTTTTTAATTTTATATCTTATTAATCAAGGAAAAACTGCCGAACAGGTGCGCAAAAATATAGAACTTATGATGAAGGTATTTGTGGCGTACACAGTGATTTGTATTATCGGCGGTATCTTGTTTATGGCTTTGGGCATTAACGGCAAGGTTGTAACACAGGATACAGGCTATGAGTATTTTTACGGTTTTAAAATCGGACGTCTTTTTGGAGTGTTCATTAGCGCTAATAATGGTGCTATGACCTCGTCTGCTACAATTGCTATACTTATATACTTTATTTGCAAATACAGAAAGCCTATTATAAGAGTGCTTTGCGGACTTGCTATTGCACTTTGCATATTCTATGTTGCACTATCAGATTCAAGAACAGGCGCTGTTTGCACAGGTGTTGCGGTAGCAGTTTTCGCTTGTGTTATGTATCTTTATAAATGCGAAAAAGCAAAGCTTATCAAAAAACTTCTTGCTGTATTAATAGTTATTGTTATAGCGGTTGTAGGATTTTTGGTACCCCGACTTACAAAGGATGCTTATAATGAGATAATAACCACCATCAATACAAGTACTGTTGAAGATGACCCCTTCGCAGTTGATAGGGGCTACGATTTAACTGATGATGTCAGCAACCGCCGTTTTGATATTTGGGGCGGCGCGGTAGAGCTTTATCTTGATTCGCCAAAAACAGTACTTATCGGCACATCTTTCAAAGAATTTACCGATTATGCAAAACAAAACCAACCTAATAACTATATTGTTAATAACGATTATACAGTGTTTAACACCTTGGATAACGAGATATTTAATATTATGGTATCTCAAGGTACATTGGGTTTGATTGCATTTGTGGCACTTATATTCACTGCGCTTAAACTTATTTTCAAAGGTTTTTACAAGGTTAAAGGCGAACACAGGTTAATAGTTGCAGCCACGCTGTCTTGTATTATAACACTTACAGCTGCAGCGATGTTCGGCAGCGTTATGTTCTATCATATGTCTCCCAATACCATATTTTTCTGGGTAATTCTCGGTGGTCTTTTGTATATTATAAATTGTGATTCAAAGGAGTATGCAAATGCATAACGAAATAGATATTGTAATTACGTGGGTTGATGGTTCTGACCCCGCATGGCTTGCAGAAAAGAAAAAATACACACCCTGCAAAAATAATGATGATAGAGTAAATCGTTATCGCGACTGGGGCTTTTTGCCCTACGTTTTCAGGGGAATTGAGCAGTATGCACCATGGGTAAGAAAAATTCATTTTGTTACTTGGGGACATTTGCCCCAGTGGCTTAATACCGAACATCCAAAGCTTAATATCGTAAACCACACCGATTACATTCCCGAAAAATATTTGCCCGTATTCAGTGCGAACCCTATAGAATTGAATTTTCATCGTATCGATGACCTTTCAGAAAATTTTATTTATTTTAATGATGATACTTTGCTTATAAATCCTGCCGCTCCGGATGTATTTTTTAAGAACGGACTTCCTGTAGATACAGTGTGTGAAGTGCCGCTCAGATTTAATCCCGGCGGAATAGACCATATTATAGGCAACGATATGATGCTTATAAATAAAAATTTCAATAAGCGGGAAGTAATTAAGAAGAATTTTAAAAAATGGTTTTCGCCTCGTTCTCCCAAAGCCACGCTTAAAAATTTGTATATGTTTGCCGCTAACGGATTTTCGCAGTTTGATAATCCGCATTTACCCTTACCGCTTCTTAAAAGCACAATAGAAACACTATGGAAAAAGGAAAACGCAATACTTGATGATACCTGTTCCCACCGCTTTAGAAGTAACGATGACGTAAACCAATGGCTTATCCGTTATTGGCAGTTTGCTACGGGAAAATTTATTCAAGCGAGTAAGCCCCAAGGAAAGTTCTTTTCCATAGGCAAGCACGATGAACAAATGGTAGATGCTTTATCGAGCAGTAAATATAAAATGGTGTGCTTAAGCGATGATAATCCCGATATCGATTTTGAAAAAGAGAAAAAATTTGTTTTAGATTTGCTTGATAAAAAGTTCCCGCAAAAATCAAGCTTTGAAAAGTAAAAGCAAGGGCTTTATGCCCTTGATTTTTTGCATACTTGAAAGTTGATAATAAAAAGAGTATAATATTAAAAGTGTTTTGGCACAAAACCTTAAAAAAGGATTTCCGTTTTTACGGATACGGATTTATGAAGAGCAAACTTTTAAGTAATTACCTATATAATCTGTGCTATCAAGCGCTGATTCTTATAACGCCTATAATTACCATGCCTTACGTATCGCGTGTGCTGGGTAATGAGAATATAGGTTTATATAACTTCTTTAACTCGATGGTGTCGTATTTCGTGCTTTTCGGTTGTATCGGCCTTAACCTTTACGGACAGCGCGAAATTGCATTTTGCAAGGATAAACCCAAACGGCGTACTCGTGTTTTCTTGGAACTTTATATTATTCGTATTGTTTCGCTTTCGATTAGTATGTTGGCTTACTATTTGCTAATCATCAAAAACAGTACAAGCTATTCACTTTATTATGCAGTGTTCCTTATCGAAATGTTTTCATCCCTTTTTGATATCAGTTGGTTTTATCAAGGTATGGAAGAATTTAAGGTTCAGGCATTACGTAATTTAATTGTTAAGGTTCTTGCCACTGTTCTTATCTTTGTGTGCGTAAAATCCGAAAAAGATTTGGGTATCTATATTGCTTGCACGGCGGGTGCGAACCTTATCGGCAGTTTATCGCTGTGGCTTCATTTGCCAAAATATCTTGCAAGCACCTATCTTACATTTTTCGGTATAACAAAGCATATAACCCCCGTATTGCTTATGTTTATGCCGCAAATTGCAACATCTATTTATTCTCACATAGATAAAACTATGATAAGAATTTTCTCTGACTATTTTCAGGTTGGATATTATAGTCAGGCAGAAAAAATCGTAAAGATTATTTTATCCTTGGTAACCTCGCTCGGCGCAGTAATGTTATCACGTGTTGCCGATAAATATGCAAAGGGCGATTTTGAGGGTATAAAATTTTATATACAAAAATCGTTTAAGTTTTTGCTCACTATTGCATATCCTGCGGCATTCGGGCTTATGGCAATTTCTTCAAAAACAATACCTTGGTTTTTGGGAGACGATTTTAAGCCTTCAGCATATTGCGTGGTGCTTTTAGCTCCTATTATTATACTGATTGGCATAAGCAACATTTTAGGCACGCAATTCCTTTTGCCAACAAGAAAAATGAAGGAATACACGGTGGCGGTATCGTTTGGCCTTGTTGTTAACGTGTTTATGAACATGATACTTATATCAAAATGGGGCTGCTTTGGTGCGGCGATAGCCACCTGTGTCGGAGAAATAGCCGTTGTGGCGCTTCAGTTTTTCTTTGTAAGAAAGGACTTTAAACTGTCAATACTGCTAACGGGTACCAAAAACTTTTTTGCGGCTATTATAATGGCGGTTATAGTTTATGTTGTGTTAAGGCCTATGCCTGCCGAAATAGAGATATCGCTTTTCGGTGTGGGTCTTGGTGTTATAATCTATATAATTTTGCTGTTTGTTATGCGCGAACGCTTTATGTTTGATTTAATCAAAAACTTTTTCTCTCGCAACAAAAATAAAGCATAAATGAATACTTCCATCAATTAACGATGGAAGTATTTTTATTATATAAATGTTTACTTTTATAAAAAAATGCGGTAAAATATAAAAGATATAGTATAAAAATTTTGAGGGATTTAGATGGCAATAGATAAGATAACTATAAAAGGCGCCAAAGCCAATAATTTGCAAAATATAAACCTTGAAATACCAAGGGACAAGCTTGTTGTCTTTACGGGACTTTCGGGCTCGGGCAAATCATCATTGGCTTTTGATACAATTTATGCTGAGGGACAACGCAGATACGTTGAGTCCTTATCTTCCTATGCGCGTATGTTTTTGGGACAAATGGAAAAACCCGATGTTGAGAGCATTGAGGGACTTTCTCCCGCTATTTCTATTGACCAAAAAACAACCTCTAAAAACCCGCGTTCAACCGTTGGCACAATAACCGAAATTTATGATTATTTGCGCCTTTTGTATGCGAGAGTCGGCACACCGCACTGTCCTGTTTGCGGAAAAGAAATAAAACAACAAACAACCGACCAAATAGTTGATAGCGTTATGAAATTGCCCGAGGGCACTAAAATTCAGGTTATGGCGCCAATAGCCCGCGGCAGAAAAGGCGAGTATGTAAAGGAGCTTGAATCGGCAAAAAAATCGGGCTTTGTGCGTGCTCGTATTGATGGTAATATGTACGAGCTTTCGGAAGAAATAAAGCTTGAGAAAAACAAAAAGCATTATATAGATATTATTATCGACCGCTTGGTTGTAAAGGAAAATATAAAAAGTCGCCTTAGCGATAGCATAGAAACAGCCGCAAAATTAACAAACGGCATTATAACGGTTGATGTTATAGGTGGGGAGGAGCTGCGCTTTTCACAAAATTATGCGTGTGATGAGCATAACATCAGCTTGCCTGAAATCACTCCTACACTGTTTTCTTTCAATAGTCCTGCCGGTGCTTGCCCTAAATGTACGGGTATCGGCAAGTTTATGAAAATTGATGTTAGATTAATTATTAATGATGAAAATAAGTCTCTTGTTGATGGGGCTATCAAAGCATCGGGATGGGGAGTTAACTCTTGGTTTTATCCAAACCAAGGCACCATTGCTTCAATGTATTATAACGGCCTTGCCGAGCATTACGGCTTCGATATAAATACACCTTATAAAAATTTGCCCGAAGAAGCTAAAAACGCGGTGCTTTACGGCACAGGCGATACACAAATCAAGCTTCGCCGCGCTGACCATTGGGGCAAGAGTGAATATTATGCCGCGTTTGAGGGTGTTGTAAATAACCTTGAGCGCCGCTATCGTGATTCAAAAAGTGATATGGCGCGCCGAGAGATTGAAAGCTGTATGAACGAGTGCGACTGTCCCGACTGCCGCGGTACGCGTTTAAAGCCCGAAGCGTTGGCGGTAACTGTAAGTGGTAAAAACATTGATGAATGCTGTAATTTATCGGTTACGGCAATGATAGATTTTATGTCGGCTATTGAGTTTAGCGATTTTAAAGCAAAAATTGCCGAGCCGATTGTAAAGGAAATTAAGGAGCGACTTAATTTCTTAAAGAGCGTAGGTCTTGAATATTTAACCCTGTCTCGCGAGTCGGGCACACTCTCTGGTGGCGAAAGCCAGCGTATACGCTTGGCCACCCAAATCGGCTCTTCACTTATGGGTGTACTCTATATACTCGATGAGCCGAGTATTGGACTGCATCAGCGTGATAACGAAAAGCTTATAGCAACACTTAAAAAACTGCGCGACCTTGGCAATACGCTAATTGTTGTTGAACACGATGAGGATACCATCCGCTCAGCCGATTATGTTGTAGATATTGGTCCCGGCGCCGGTATACACGGTGGTAATGTTACCTTTTCAGGCACTGTGGATGAGCTTAAAAATTGCGAAAAATCGCTCACATCCGATTATCTTACGGGTAGGCGAAAAATACCTGTGCCCAAAACGAGAAGAAAAGGCAACGGAAATTTCTTAACAGTTACGGGGGCGGCAGAAAACAACCTTAAAAATGTTAATGTTAAAATTCCACTTGGCACATTTACGGGTATTACGGGTGTTTCGGGCTCGGGTAAATCCTCGCTTGTTAATGAGATTATTCAGAAGTATTTATCACACGAGCTTAACGGTGCTAAAACCTTTCCCGGTAAATTCAAATCTATTTTAGGTGCCGAGCATCTTGATAAAATTATCAATATCGACCAGTCGCCCATAGGTCGCACACCGCGTTCAAACCCTGCAACCTATACGGGTGTGTTTGGAGACATTAGAGAGCTGTTTGCCGAGACCCGCGATGCTAAGGCACACGGCTACAATTCGGGCCGCTTTTCCTTTAACGTTAAGGGCGGTAGATGTGAGGCGTGCGAGGGTGATGGAATCATAAAAATCGAAATGCACTTTTTACCCGATATTTATGTTCCGTGTGAGGTGTGTGGCGGCCGCCGATATAACCGCGAGACACTTAGCATTAAATATAAGGATAAGAGCATTTATGATGTTTTGGAAATGACGGTTGAGGAGGGTCTTAATTTCTTTTCCGCCGTTCCAAAAATCAAACGTAAACTGCAAACGCTTTATGATGTGGGGCTCGGTTATATAAAAATCGGACAACCCGCAACAACCCTTTCGGGTGGCGAGGCACAGCGTGTAAAGCTTGCAACCGAGCTTTCAAAACGCAGTACGGGCAAAACTATTTATATTCTTGATGAGCCCACAACGGGACTTCACTCGTACGATGTGCATATGCTAATCGATGTTTTGCAGCGACTCGTTGAGGGCGGTAATACAGTTGTGGTTATTGAGCATAATCTCGATGTTATAAAAACCGCCGATTATATTATTGATTTAGGTCCCGAAGGTGGAGACTGCGGCGGTACTGTGGTTTGCAGCGGCACGCCCGAACAGGTGGCTAAATGCGAAAAATCATATACAGGTCAGTTCCTTAAAAAAATGCTGTAAATTTACACATTATTCACTAATTTACAGCTTGTTGATGCTAATATACTATAAGGAGGGGTAAAATGTTCGGATATGTAAAGGCGTATAAGCCCGAGCTTCGCATAAAAGAGTGGGAAATGTATAAAGCAGTTTACTGTTCCCTTTGTCGCGAACTCGGTAAAAAGTACGGCATTTTGGCGCGTTTTACCCTGAGCTACGATTTTACCTTTTTGGCATTGCTCCAAATGTCGCTCTCTGATGGCTTTCCCGAAACCGAGCGAAAATGTTGTGCTTTAAACCCAATAAAAAAGTGTAATTATTGCAAAAATAAACAAGCTGACCTATCATTTTCGGCAGCGGCGGCAATGATAATGCTTTACTATAAACTACTTGATAATATTGATGACGAAAAGGGAATCAGCAAGCTTAAATATTTGTTGCTAAAACCAACCTTTAGCCGCGCTTATAAAAAAGCGGTTAAAGATAATAAAGATATTGATGATATCTTTAAAGAATACGCGGCGCATCAAAAAGCGGTTGAATTGCAAGAAAATTGCGGTATAGATGCCGCGGCTGAGCCAACAGCAGTTATGCTTTCAAGCGTGTTTTCGATGTGTGCGGCTGATGAATTTAACAAAAAGGCGCTTTCGCGTATGGGCTACTGTATGGGGCGGTATATTTATATTTTAGATGCCGCAAAGGATTTACCGGATGACATAAAGAAAAATAATTTCAATCCCTATAAAAATAATGAGAATTTTAGGGCCGATGCCGAGCGGCAAATCGATATTTGTATAGCCGAAGCAATAAAGGCGTTTGAATTAATAGAAATTAAGCAACTTAAAAATATTTTGGGTAATATTTTATATTTAGGACTTGAAGATACCGCAAAAAAGGAGTTAAAAATATGAAAAATCCGTATGAGGTGCTCGGCGTATCGCCAAATGCTACTGATGAGGAAATAAAAAAAGCTTACCGTGAGCTTGCGCGTAAATATCATCCCGATAATTATGCCGATAACCCGTTATCCGATTTGGCAAAGGAAAAAATGCAGGAAATTAATGAAGCGTATGATGAAATTATCAATCGTAGAAAAACGGGTACAAGCGGACAAAATAGTGGTGCGAACGCTAATTACGGCGGTTCCTCTCGTTTTGCCGATATACGCTCATTGATTACACAAAATCGTTTGGAAGAAGCACAAGAGTTGTTGGATGGTGTGCCGATATCTTCGCGCGATGCCGAGTGGTATTTCTTGAACGGCTCGGTGCTTTATCGCCGCGGTTGGTTTGAAAGCGCCTATACAAGTTTTTCAAATGCTTGCCGTATGGACCCCTCAAACGCCGAATATCGCCAAGCATTTAACCGTATGCAACGCCAAAATATGCATTATGGTAACCCTTATTCAACCTCAAGAAATATGGGCGGTAGCTGTTGCACGTCCGACCCGTGTACAACACTTTGCTGTATGGACTGTTGTTGCGAAATGATGGGTGGAGATTTAATTCCTTGTTGTTAGTTGTGGAGTAAAATTATGAAAACAACTTCTAAAATTACCTTTTGCGCACTTATGTCGGCCTTGGCAGTGTCTATTATGCTGCTCGCTTATTTCCCATATTTCACCTATGCAGTGCCCGCTGTGGCAGGTCTTGCGGGGCTTGTGGTGTTAATTGAAATAGGGGGTAAGTGGCCGCTTTTTACATATATTGTAACGGCGGTGCTGAGTCTTATTTTTGCCGAGCCCGAAGCTAAGTTTATGTATGTTTTGCTTTTCGGCTATTATCCCGTTTTAAAAGCATATATTGAGCGCTTAGGAAGTAGAATAGTTCAGTATATTATCAAATTTGCCGTATTTAATGCAGCCATTTTTGCGGTGTACTTTATAACTGTAAAAATTTTAGGAATGCCGCTTGATGATTTCGGCTCATTTGGCAAATGGGGACTCGTTGTCTTTTTAGTTCTTGCAAATATAACCTTCTATCTATATGATATAGTGCTTGTACGGGTGGCAAATGTTTATCTGCAAAAAGTACATCCCGCAATAAAAAAAGCCTTTAAATAAACGAAAAAATCAGGGATATGTGTTGACATATCCCTTTTTTGTGTGTATAATTGTATACACAAATACACGAATTATAAAACCCATAAATACTTGAATGGAGAAATACTATGCTTGAAATTTCTAAAAAGTCAAATTTGTTGGAGCAAAAATCTTATAAGTATAGCTTGCAGGATGTTGCCGAACCAAATCTTTGGCGAGATATCTACAACTATTCCGAGATTCCGAAAGTTCCTTTTAACCATCGCCGCGTGCCGATGGATATGCCCGAGGAAATTTGGATTACCGATACCTCTTTCCGTGATGGTCAGCAGTCGGTGGAGCCGTATTCCGTACAGCAAATTGTAGAGCTTTATAAGTTGCTTTCAAAACTCGGCGGCCCGTATGGTATTATTCGCCAAAGTGAGTTCTTTGTTTATAGCCAAAAGGATAGGGAAGCTATTGAAAAATGTATGGACTTGGGGCTTAAATTCCCCGAGATTACCACTTGGATTAGAGCCAGCAAGGAAGATTTTAAACTTGTTAAAGATTTAGGTATCAGAGAAACGGGTATTTTGGTTTCTTGCAGTGATTATCATATTTTCAAAAAGCTTGGCAAAACCCGTAAGCAAGCAATGGATGGCTATCTCGCCGCCGTTTCGGATGCATTTGAAGCGGGCGTTATGCCGCGTTGTCATTTAGAGGATATTACGAGAGCTGATTTTTACGGCTTTGTAGTACCCTTTGTAAACGAGCTTATGAAATTATCAAACGATGCGGGCATACCCGTTAAAATTCGTGCTTGCGATACGATGGGCTACGGCGTACCTTATTCTGAAGTAGCACTGCCTCGCAGTGTGCCCGGCATTATATATGGACTTCAGCATTATTCCGATGTTCCAAGCGAAATGCTCGAGTGGCACGGCCATAACGATTTTTATAAAGCCGTTTCCAATGCCGCAACTGCTTGGCTTTACGGTGCGTCTGCCGTTAACTGCTCACTCTTAGGTATCGGAGAGCGTACAGGTAACGTACCGCTTGAAGCAATGGTATTTGAATATGCATCCCTTCGTGGCTCGTTTGATGGTATGGACCCCACAGTTATTACCGAAATTGCCGATTACTTTAAAAATGAAATCGGTTATAAAATACCGCCTATGACACCCTTTGTAGGCAAAAACTTTAATGTTACAAAGGCGGGTATTCACGCTGACGGACTGCTAAAGGATGAAGAAATCTACAATATTTTTGATACCGATAAATTCCTGAACCGCCCCGCATCAGTTATGGTAAGTAAAACAAGCGGACTTGCAGGTATTGCTTATTGGATTAACCAAAACTATGCGCTCTCGGGCGAAAATGCAATAGGCAAGCGTGATGAATTAGTGCTTAAGCTTAAAGAATGGATTGACTCCGAGTATGAAGGCGGTCGCCAGACATCTCTTACAACCGCCGAGCTTGAAAGCAAAATCTCTGAGCTTTCAGGTGGCAAATTAAAAGGGGGTAAATAAAAATGTTTAATCATAAAACACAGTCCCTTGCGGACCAGATTTTTGAACGCCTTGAAGCTGATATTTTGATAGGTAAATACCCCTACGGTACTTTGCTTACCGAAACCGCTTTGTCTGATGAACTCGGCGTTAGCCGCACACCTGTTAGGGAGGCACTCAGCCGCTTGGAACAGGAAAATTTAGTGCTTGATACCAAAAAAGGTATGCAGGTTTTGGGTATTACCGAAAATGACTTAAAAGACATTTATGAAATCCGTCTTATGCTTGAAGGTATGGCAGTTGCTAAATTTATCGAAAATTTAACCGAAGAAAAATTGGCGATTTTGAGAGAAATTCTCGATTTTCAGGAGTTCTACGGCGGCAAACACGATAGCGAACGCGTAATTTACAAGGATAGCGAGTTCCACGAAAGTATCTATAAAAACTGTGGCAGTCCCATTTTGTGTCAGACGCTTTTGCCACTTCATAAAAAGGTAGTAAAATTCCGTAAAGCGTCTATTGAGCATACGGGACGCACCGAAAAATCAATCAACGAGCATAAGGCACTGTATAATGCTATTGCCCTGCGTAATACCGACCTTGCCATAAAACTCGTACACGAACATATTTTAAATGCTAAAAAGAGCATTATGGAGGGTTAAAAATGGGTTTAACTATTGCACAAAAGATTATTAAAAACCATTTACTTGAGGGCGAAATGGTGGTCGGCAGCGAAATTGCCCTTAAAATAGACCAAACCTTAACGCAAGACGCAACAGGTACAATGGCGTATCTTGAGTTTGAAACAATGGGTATTCCGCGCGTTAAAACCGAAAGAAGCGTTGCCTATATTGACCACAACACTTTGCAGTCGGGCTTTGAAAATGCGGATGACCATAGATATATCGGCAGTGTTGCCAAAAAACACGGCATTTATTTTTCGCGCCCAGGTAACGGCATTTGCCATCAGGTACATTTAGAGCGCTTTGGTATCCCCGGTAAAACCCTTATAGGCTCCGATAGCCATACCCCCACGGGCGGAGGTATAGGTATGCTTGCTATGGGTGCGGGCGGCCTTGATGTTGCGGTTGCAATGGGCGGCGGCGCATACCATATTACAATGCCTAAAATGTATAAAGTTAATTTAACGGGCAAATTAAACGATTTTGTAACGGCTAAGGACGTCAGTCTTGAAATCTTACGTATTCTATCGGTTAAAGGCGGCGTTGGCGCTATTATAGAGTGGGGCGGCGAGGGTGTTAAAACCTTATCGGTACCCGAGCGTGCAACTATCACAAATATGGGCACCGAGCTTGGCGCAACAACCTCAATTTTCCCATCGGATGAAATTACCCGTGAATTTTTAAAAGCGCAGGGTAGAGAGGGAGATTTCGTAGCCCTTTCGAGTGATGAGGATGCAGTTTACGATAGAATAATTGATATTAATTTATCAAAACTCAAGCCCCTTATTGCGTGTCCCCATAGTCCTGATAATGTAGTAACTGTAGAGTCGCTTAAAGGCGTAAAGGTAGACCAAGTTTGTATTGGCTCTTGCACCAACTCTTCGCTTTACGATATGTTAAAGGTGGCGGCGCTGCTTAAAGGTAAAATTATTCCGCCGTCAGTAAGCTTGTCGGTCTCTCCAGGTTCCAAACAAGTGCTTACAATGCTTAGTAATTGTGGCGCATTAACCGATATTTTATCTGCGGGTGCGCGTTTGCTTGAGTGTGCTT
>SVOM01000023.1 GCA_015066405.1 Oscillospiraceae bacterium | reverse complement strand
AGAGGAGCTGTCCCTAGTACGAGAGGACCGGGATGGACGCACCTCTGGTGCACCAGTTGTTCTGCCAAGGGCATAGCTGGGCAGCTAAGTGCGGATTGGATAAACGCTGAAAGCATCTAAGCGTGAAGCCAACCTCAAGATTAGATATCCCATAGCATAAGCTAGTAAGGTCCCCGGTAGACTACCGGGTTGATAGGCTGCGTGTGTAAAGGCGGTGACGTCTGTGCTTGGCAGTACTAATAGACCGAGGGCTTGACCTACTTTGATTCTCTTCTTTCATATATACTTTGTTCAGTTTTCAGGGTGTGTTAAACCAACTTGCACCATTAGCTCAGTTGGTAGAGCACCTGACTCTTAATCAGGGTGTCCCGGGTTCGAGTCCCTGATGGTGCACCATTTTGTTTATTCACGCTAAAGCGTTGATATATGTGGCCCGTTGGTCAAGTGGCCTAAGACTCCGGCCTCTCACGCCGGCAACACGAGTTCGAATCTCGTACGGGTCACCATTTTTTCGAAAAAATGTTAAACAGTGCGAACTGTTTAATATATAGTACCGAAAGGTACACACAGTAGTTGGTGCTGATTGCGGTGAGGGTCCACCCGTTCCCATCCCGAACACGGAAGTTAAGCTCACTTGCGCTGAAGATACTTGGCGGGCAGCTGCCCGGGAAAATAAGTAGGTGCCAACACTTTTGCCTCAATAGCTCAGTCGGTAGAGCACGCGGCTGTTAACCGCGGTGTCACAGGTTCGAGCCCTGTTTGAGGCGCCAAAAAGAAAACCATCCCTTGTGGATGGTTTTTCTTTTTGGCATTTTAATAAAGTTCGTGTTTGTAATACTGTGATTAGCCGCGTGCTCTACCGACTTAAGCTAAGCGAAGGAGGTAGTTTTAAGGCACACCGCTGCCAGTGGCAGATGAAGGTGTGGCTTGAAAGGCGCCGCGGTCGAAAGTTATAGGCGCTCCAAGCCGTTATAACTTTCGGGCACCGCAAGAGTCGACTGTACAGTTTAGAGTCAAGATAACCACTTTGCAGACCGAAAAAAGAGTGTCACAGGTTCGAGCCCTGTTTGAGGCGCCAGAAAAAACTCTTGTTCGAAAGAACAAGAGTTTTTTCAGTTATATTCGCCTTCGGCGAGTTATATTGAGCTTCGCTCAGTTATATTTGCTTCGCAAGTGATATTCGCTTCGCAAGTGATATTCGCTTCGCAAGTTTTGGAGGCGAATATAATATCACTTTTGCCAAAGGCAAAAATATCACTATGCCGTAAGGCATAATATCACTCTGTGCGAAGCACAGAATATCACTATCTCTTGCCCCTCCGCCGCTTTTATGCTATAATATACCCAAGGCGGTGATGACATGAAAAAGAAAACAATTATTTTGGTAAGCGTAGTTTTAATTGTTGTTGCTTTTATATGTGTTTATAAATATTATCATCCCACACATTTTGCTTATAATGATAGATTTATCGTAGGTAATACCCAAGAAAAAATAGTAGAAAAGTATGGCGAGTTTTATGGTGCACATAAAAATGATGATGGAGAAACAACTTGTGGAATTTATAAGATTCGTGATAACACACCTGAATTGATAATGAGCTACGATGACTCCCTGTGGTATGAAATATATTTTGAAAACGGAAAAGCCGTCGAGGTTATGTTAAGAGAAGGTTATATCGGCGGTTAATAATTAGTAAATCCTCGGTTTTTGCTCAGTTCTTTTTCGGACACGAGAGCCAAAAAGAAAACCATCCTTTGTGGATGGTTTTTCTTTTTGCCTTTAATTAGTTCTATACCGCATATTGCACATTTTCCCGACCTTTTGGACTTGAACCCGAGACTTTGCGGAAGTATATTGAAAAGATAGTAATTTTATGATAAAATGAAAGCAAAAGAAGGTGACATTATGAAAAAAGAGAGCAGGTCATCTCTAAACGTGTTTCGAATTGTTTTTTTTGTGATATTTTTGATATTGGTTTGTTTGGGTATCATCTTTAACTTCAGGGATGAGATGCTTGCTTGGACAATCTTCGCGTTTTTTCTTTTTCTCATTCATTTTATGATTGTCTATTGGTCGCCGTATAACCCAAAAGCGAAGCACATGAAATATTTATCTATTGAAAACAAAGTATTAGCTAAGCTTCTTATTTCTAAACGAAATTTTTATATTGACGGATATGTGAAAGTGGCAGACCGCAAGAAAATATCTTTATTAAGTGTAATCTTGTATATCTGGGAAGCACTTTTGCTGATTGCTACAGTTATATTACAAATCATTTCGCCCATACCCTGCACTCCATATATATTTCGAATTCCGAATAGACGAGGACGTTCTACCGAGATTATTTTAAGCTCACTTAACATTAAAATCCCTTTGTTGCTCAGCACCATTACGGCATTTTCTATGTTTGCCGGAGTTTTGATTTGGTTTACTGTTGGACTAATCAAATTGAAAGAAAAGACAACAAAGCTAAAATGGGGACTGTTGTTTTTTATATTGTTTGATATATTGTATTTTACAATACTCGCGATCTTGTTATTAGGACTTTTTAAGAATTAACAACGGTTCAATTCTGTTGGGGTAACTCAAAAAGAAAAACCATCCCTCGCGGGATGGTTTTTTATAATATTAGATATTAAATTAGTTAATCTTCGGCAAGCTTGCAGCTGCAACCGATTGGCCTACACGGCGTGAATTCTCATCGGGGATGTGAAGCTCTATCTTCTTAGCAAGCTCGGGGAACTCGGTATCGAGAACCTCTTTAGCACGTTCGAGAAGAATTACGCCGCCTTCTCCCGAAGTTACGCGACCCATAATAAGAACGTGTTTGATTTCATAGAACTCGGCATAGTAGGCTATTGCATAACCGAAATATGCGCCGATAGTATCGTAAATGGCAGCGGCACGCTCATCGCCGTCCTTCATAAGACCTTGAACAACCTTAAGTTTTTCGGCGGGGGAGAGATTTTCATCAAGCTCGATGCCGGCATAAGGAGCAAGCTTTATAACGCCATCCTGTGAAAAATACTTAACGCCGCAACCATAGTCGCCCGACCACTCGTCAACCATAGCGTCCTCGCAGAAATCAACGGGCACGAATGCAAGCTCGTTTAACCAACCTGTAATGTTACCCTGCGGGTCAACATAACCGCCCGCTTCACTCGTTCCCATAGCAATACCGAGCACTGCATCATCACCTAAGTCCATAGCACCTGCCAAAGCGGTTACATCGCCATCGTTTGCAACTTCAATCGGGATGTTTTCACCGATTTCTTTAGCTACGTCAAGGTACATATTTTTAACCTTTTTATCAAAATCTTCTTCATTAACCTTTAAGAAAAGGGAAGCGACCATTATACGATTATCAACGTAAACACCTGCACTCGATACACCGATTGCATCGACACGCGGCATATGTGAAGCGGCAGTTTTCATTGCATTTAAAATTCCTTCGTAATGATAATCGGGGTCGGAATTAATTTTTGGGAACCAAACAACCTCTTCGGAATAAACGCTTTCGCCATTAATAACAGCACTTACCTTACGGTCGCTGCCGCCCGCGTCAAATCCGATACGGCAACCGTCAAGATGGCGGCCGATAGGCGAAGCAGAAGACTTATCCTTAGGAGCATCCTCAAGAGCGCAAACCTGTACCTCAAATTTTTCCTCGTATACTTTTTCCATAAAGTGAACGTCAAAATCACGAAGACCACCATCGGTGTACGCTTCCTTAATTTTGTTGCCTACAATTTCGCTACCGGCAATTATAATTTTATAGCCGCCCGCAACCCAAAGGAGCGACTTTGCGATTCTTTCAACAAATCGGAAGTTCTCCTCATCGTGTCCTGTATTATCTTTGTAAATGCGGGTTTTGTATGTAGAAGTATAACCCTTATTTCTCTCAATTGCGATAACAATATCTTGTCCGTTTTCCTTTGTTGCTTCACGCATTTCGCGGCAAACAAGTGAAAGGGGTTGGAATTTTGGGTCTAATTTTGCATTAACTTTAAGCTTCATATTTAGTCTCTCCTTTTATAATAGTTTTCTTAACTTCAAATTCACAGTCAGTTATAATTATATCGGCATCCTTGCCTATTTCGAGTGAGCCCTTGCGGTCATTAACGCCGATAGTTGTTGCAGGGTTTAAAGAAGCGCAGTTTACACACTCATAAAGCGGTATATTCGAGTTTTTATAAACGTTCCACACACCGCGGTTAAGATGCAGTACACTGCCTGCAACCGTTCCGTCTTCCAAGCGGCAAACGATATCTCGGTATATTATCTTAGCACCACCGAGGGTATATTCGCCATAGGGTAAGCCACCCGCGGGTAAACAGTCGGTAATAAAGCAAAGCTTCCTGCCTTTTAATTTCCAAAGCAAATCATAGAAACACTTATCTACATGGAAGGTGTCAACAATAAGCTCAACACTCGCATCTGAATTTAGCGCCGCAGTTACAACACCGGGGGCACGGTGGGCCAAAGGTGTCATAGCATTAAATAAATGAGTTACGTGACGGACGCCCGCATTAAAACCTGCCATTGCAGTATCATAGTCGGCCGAGGTATGTCCGATAGAAACAACAACATCGGTATCGCGGCAAATCTCACGAATTGCAGCAAAGTCGTTTTCATCGGTTTCGGGTGCCAGTGTTATTGTTTTAATAATATCGGCATATTCCTTAACAAAAGCGGCATCGGGCTTCAAAATATATCTCGCATCCTGAGCGCCTTTTTTGCTTTCACTTATAAACGGACCTTCGGCATGGCAACCTAAAATTTCACTGCCGTTCCAGGTTTTGCTTTCTTCCTTGAGTCCGCGGCAAATTTCAAGCGCCTTGCGTATAACCTTCATATCTACCGTCATAGTAGTGGGCAAATAGCCTGTAACGCCGTTTTTAAGCAAACCCTCCGAGATTACTCTTATACTTTCTTCCTCACCATCACATACATCCTTGCCGAGATATCCGTGAATATGCAAATCGATAAGACCTGGGGAAACAAAGCCACCCTTGGCATCTATAACAACTGCACCTTCAGGAATTTTATCTTCGGGAACGATTCCTTCAATAACATCAGAAAAAAGCAGAGCACTATTTTCCATAATACGGTCTTTTAAAATAATTTTACCGTTAACAATCGCTTTCATATCAACCCTCCAGACAAATTTTAGAAACTTTAGTATACCAAATAATTGGTATGATTTCAATAGTATTGCTATAAAATTTATACAAAAATTGTAATATTTTATAAAAAATGTTATTTGTTTTTTAAAATGATACGAAAAACCATACTTAGCGTGCACATTTTTCATTTTCGAAACATAATATAACAAATAATTGACAAAACTTGTAATTATGGTATACTATTAGTGTAGAGATTTAAGAGTACGCTTATTATTAAAATAGGTGTGCTCTTTTTTTATTAAAATTGGAGGGAACAAAAATGGCAAAAACAAATATAGTAGATTGGAAAACCATCACAAGCTTCGTAATCGATGCATTTGTTGGCTACGGAATCCCGAGGAAAGACGCTGAAATATGCGCGGATGTTCTTCTCGAATCGGATAAAAGAGGCATTGAATCTCACGGTGTAAACCGCTTCAAGCCCGTTTATCTTGATAGAATCAAAGCAGGCATCCAAAACGCAGTTACCCAAATAGAAATAATTAAAGAAACACCCACCACCGCCGTTATTGACGGACATCACGGTATGGGTCAGGTTATCGGCCACACCGCTATGAGCATGGCTATCGCAAAAGCGAAGCAATACGGTATGGGTATGGTAGTTGTTCGTAATTCCTGCCACTATGGTATTGCAGGTTATTATACAACTATGGCTTCCAAAGCAGGCTGTATTGGTATGACAGGCACTAACGCGCGCCCGTCAGTTGCTCCTACGCACGGTGTTGAGGGTATGTTTGGTACTAACCCCTTTACCATCGGTGTGCCTACAGATGAAGCATTTGACTTTAACTTTGACTGCGCTACTTCTATTACCCAAAACGGTAAGGTAGAATACTATGAGCGTATAGGCGAAGATGTACATCCCGGTACTATTATCGCTAATGATGGCTCCGCTGTTGAGGGCGATGCAGGCGTTGCTCTTAAGAAAATAAGAAACGGCACAGCCGCACTCACAACCCTCGGCGGTATCGGCGAGGACCTTGCAGGTTATAAGGGCTACGGTTTTGCTTTGGCTGTTGAGTTTTTCTCCTCGATTCTTCAGGATGGTGCTTACGGTAAGGCACTTGACGGTAAGGATGAAAACGGAAACATCCGCCCGTATCAGCTTGGCCACTGGTTTATTGCTATTGATACCGATCACTTTATGGGCGAAGATATTGCACGTAAAAAAGCAGGCGATATTTGCCGCAGTATGCGCGCATCCAAGAAGGCTCCGGGAGCTGAAAGAATCTACACCGCAGGTGAAAAAGAGTATGAAATTGGTCTTGCTCGTGCTTCGGGTGTGCCGATAAATGAGTCGGTACAAAAAGAAATCATCGCTGTTCGTGATGAGCTTGGCCTTACACAGTATAAATTTCCGTGGGAGGACTAATCAATGGATATCAGAGCTGAATCACTTAAAAAGCACTATGAATGGGGCGGCAAAATCGAGGTTATCTCTCGTGCGCCCATAAATTCAAGGCAAGACCTTTCGCTTGCATACACCCCCGGTGTTGCCGAGCCTTGCCTTGAAATTAATAAAGATATAAATAAGTCCTACGAGCTAACACGCCGTTCTAACCTTGTTGCAGTTATTACCGATGGCACCGCTATTTTAGGTCTCGGCGATATAGGTCCCGAGGCGGGTATGCCTGTTATGGAGGGCAAATGCGCGCTCTTTAAAGCGTTTGCCGATGTTGATGCTTTCCCGCTTTGCATTAAGTCCAAGGATGTTGATGAAATTGTTCGCACAATATATCTTTTGTCGGGCTCTTTCGGTGGTATTAACCTTGAAGATATCTCGGCACCCCGTTGCTTTGAGATAGAGCAAAAGCTTAAAGAGATATGTGATATTCCGATTTTCCACGATGACCAGCACGGCACCGCTATCGTTGTTGCAGCGGCACTTATAAATGCTTTAAAGCTTGTTAAAAAGGAAATCGGCAATGTTAAGGTTGTTATTAACGGCGCAGGCTCAGCAGGTATTGCTATAGGCAAGCATCTTATGAATATGGGCGTTAAGCACCTTACCTTCTGCGACCGATTTGGTATTATTTGTGAGGGCGATGAAAATAACAATCCCGCACAGGAAGAGATTTCTAAGGTTACCAACCTTGAGCATAAAAAAGGCACCCTTGCCGATGCTCTCAAAGGCGCCGATGTATTTATCGGTGTTTCAGCCCCCAACCTTGTAACACCCGAAATGGTAAAATCTATGGCGGCGGACAGCATTATGTTCCCCATGGCAAACCCCACACCCGAAATTATGCCTGATATCGCAAAGGCGGCGGGAGCGAGGGTTGTAGGTACAGGCCGTTCGGACTTCCCGAATCAGATAAACAACGTGCTCGCTTTCCCCGGTATTTTCCGCGGTGCGCTCGACTGCAGAGCATCCTGCATTAATGAGGAAATGAAGGTTGCAACCTCTTACGCCTTGGCATCTCTCATTCCGGATGAAGAGATAACCGAAGAAAATATTATCGCACCTGCACTCGATAAGAGGGTAGCACAGGTGGTAGCCGAGGCAGTTATTAAAACCGCTAAGGAAACAGGCGTTGCACGTATTTAGTTTTATAATTATCTAAAGATTTGCTTAATTAATACAAGAATCCACCCGTTAAGTACGGGTGGACTTTTATTTTAATTATCGTTGCTTTATAAAAAAATATGTGATACAATAAAATGGATTATAGGGGGTTATCAGATGGAAATCAAATCAGCAATTTTCGATATGGATGGAACTCTTGTAGATTCGCTTATGGTGTGGGATGTTTTGTGGCAGAAATTCGGCGATAAATATCTCGGCGGCCGGCCTTTTGCACCAACTCCCGAGGATGACAAAGCAATTAGAACTCTTCCTTTAAAAAATGCTATGGAATTAGTACATACAAATTATAATATCGGCAAAAGCGGACAAGAGCTGTTGGATGAAACTAACGAAATGATGGTTGATTTCTATTCCAACACCGTACAGTTAAAAAGCGGTGTTAAAGAGTTTTTGGAGAACCTCTATAATAAAGGCGTTAAAATGTGCATTGCATCGGCAACCGCTCCAAACCTTGTAAAAATAGCTATGGATCATTGCGAATTAAATAAATATTTCCCCAAAGTTTTTTCTTGCGGAGATTTGGGTCTTGGCAAGGACAAGCCCGATATATATTTGTTAGCTCAGCAATATCTCGGTACCGAAATTTCGGAAACTTGGGTTTTTGAAGATTCTTTTGTAGCCATAAAAACGGCACACGATATTGGTATGAACACTGTTGGCATTTACGATAAATTTAATCCTTATCAAGAGGAAATCAAAAAAATAGCAAATCATTATATTGCTGACGGCGAAACATTATTAAAGCTTTAATGGGAGAAGGGTATGACCGCAGTAGAATTTTATGACCGCACCCCGATAGAAAATGCAATCAGTTCACTTACCGTTAAGCCCGATAAAATTATTTTTATTGGCGACGGTAACCGCGCAAACAAATTTTTAAAAAGTCTTGAACTGTTTTTCCAAAAAAGAGATATTAAAACGCAGGTTTGCTTTGAGCGAATTAAACGCAATAAATTAAGCAATATAGTAAGCGTATTATCTAAAATTGTGGAAACCGAGGAAGAGTGCGTTTTTGATTTAACGGGCGGCGATGATTTAGTGCTTGTGGCAATGGGTATTGTCTATGAAAAGTACAAGCATAAGGGTGTTAAAATACAACGCTTCAATATAAACGATTCGCTTGTTACCGACTGCGATAATGACGGCTGTGTTGTATATAAAGGCAAGCCCGAAATAAGCGTTGGGGAAAATATCATTTTGCACGGCGGCGACATACGCTATGCCGATACACCGTCCACGGGCACTTATTGTTATCAATATACCGAGGATTTTATAAGTGATGTCAATGCGATGTGGGAAATTTGCGCCAAAAACCCGGGCTTTTGGAATGCAAGGATAAATATGTTGGAAAAAGCGGAGGAATATTATGGCGATAAAAATTCGCTAACCGTTTCTTTCGATATTGAAAAGTTTAAAGCGCGGCTTTTAAACGATAGGATGGAGTATATCACTCCAAAGGGTCTTCTGGTGGCGCTAAGCTCCAAAAAACTACTCGCATATACAATAACCGAAAATAATAAAGTAACCATTACATATAAAAATGAGCAGGTTAAAAATTGTCTTACTACAGCGGGCACGGTGCTTGAACAAAAGGTTGCTGTGATTGTCAGAGAAATAACAGATGAAGAAAATAACACACCTCTCTGCAATGATGTAATGAGCGGCGTGCATATCGACTGGGATGGCAAAATTTACGATAATTTCGATGGCAAAGATATTAAAAACGAGATAGATGTAATCGCCATGCACGGCATTACACCTGTGTTTATATCCTGTAAAAACGGCCGTGTTGATGATGATGAGCTTTATAAGTTAGAAACGGTTGCCAACCGATTTGGCAGCGTTTACACAAAAAAGATATTAATTGCAACATATTTTAATAAAAAGGGTAAATCTCTCGCCGCGTTTGAAGAGCGCGCAAGGATTATGCAAATTAAGATTATCAGTGATGTACATAAATTTAAAACCGATGAAGAGTTTAAAACAGCTATTAAATATTTAATTTCAAAATAATAAAGGGGAATTGTTATGGATTGGAAAACGTATTTTTATGTTGCGTCAGCAATATTTTTCGGTTCCATCGTTTTAGCATTTGTTTTTAGTAGGATAAAATATAAAAGCGGCAGGGTTTTAACCCCGTTTAATCTTTTGTTTATAGGTGTTGTTTTATCGGCGCTAACCATGTTTTTGCCGATATACACAACCACATTTGAAACCTCACAGTGCGGGCCTTTTGAGGCGGTGTTTGTTTCAATACACAATATGATACGCCTTTTTGCAGGAGACGGCGATTTTGAGTTTGTTACCGAGGTTTTGGGCGCAGCTACACCCGAAATGTTCAGTGCGTATTCCAAGCTTTTCTCGGTGCTGTTTGTTATGGCCCCTATACTTACCTTTGGATTTGTTCTATCTTTTATGAAAAATATAAGCGCAAATCTTAAGTATGTTAAAAATTTCTTTTGCAGTGCCTTTGTTTTTTCGGAGCTTAACGAAAAATCTTTCGCTTTAGCCAGTGATTTAAAGAAAAAGAGATGGCGCGTTGTTGTGTTTGCAGGGGTAAATGACACAAATAATGACCTTTACGAGCGCGCAAGAGAAATAGGTGCAATTTGCTTTAAAAGAAGCATTGCCGAAAGCAATTTTGCTTTACATTGTCCTCTTTCCACCATCTCGTTTTTCGCCATTGGCAAAAACCAGTCGGATAATATTTTAACGGCACTTAAGCTTGTTGAACGTTATAAAAACCGAAAAAGAACAAAGCTTTATGTTTTCGCATCGGGTACCGATGCCGAGATGGTATTGTCGGGTCGATGTGGCCAAACAAAGGTTGAAATCCATCGCGTAAATGATGTACAGTCGCTTATTTTCAGGAATCTTTATGAAACAGGCTATCAAAAGATTTTTGAAAGCGCCTATACCGATACTGATGGTGTTAAAAAAATCAACGCTTTGATTATAGGTATGGGACAACACGGTACCGAAATGACCAAGGCACTCTCGTGGTTTTGCCAAATGGATGGTTACCGTCCTGAAATTAACTGCTTTGATATTCAAAAAACTGCGGAGGAAAGGTTTGTATCGCTGTGTCCTGAACTAATGGATAAAAAGTTCAACGGCAAATTTAATTTAAAGGGCGAAACACAGTATAAGATTACCATACATCCCGATATGGATGTACAAACAGCGGCCTTTGACGAAAAGGTTAAAGCGTTGGCTCGCCCAACATATATTTTCATTTCTCTTGGCAGCGATGAGCTTAATATGGCGGTGGCGGTAAAATTGCGCGCTATGTTTATGCGAGAGGGTGCACATCCGCAAATACAAGCAGTGATTTATGATGATGAAAAGAAAATGGCGTTGGCGGGCGTTAAGAATTATAGCGGCCAACCCTATGATATTGATTTTATAGGCGATGTTGAATCAGCCTATACCGAAGCCGTAATTCTCGGCTCGGATTTAGAGCAAATAGCCTTGCTCAGACACAAAAAATGGGGCGAGGAAAGAACCTTCTGGCAGTATGATTATAACTACAAATCTTCTATAGCCTCCGCAATACATAGCAAAATGAAGCGTTTGTGTGGTATCCCCGGTATTGAAAAAACACCCGAAGAGCGTGAGGAGAACGAAAAAACGGCAATTCGCATTCTTGAGCACCGCCGTTGGAATGCCTATATGCGAAGCGAAGGGTATGTGTATAGCGGCAGTACCGAAAAAGCTTCTCGTAATAATTTAGCAAAACAACACAACTGCCTTGTTGCATTTTCAAAATTACCGCTTTCCGAGCAGGAAAAGGATGACGATTAATAAAGGAGAATAACCATGGCAATAGATGCAAAAACCCAAAAGGGAATGGATACAATAAAAGATTTTTGTGCGGTTCTTGAGGAGAAAAAACTCAAGTTTACACAAAAGGGCGATTTTATTGTTGAGTTTAACGCAGTGAGCAAGGACATTCCTATAAGAATTGGTATGGGCGTTCAGCTTGATAAAGAAGTGCTGTATATGTGCTCGGGTATTCCGATACGCATACCCGAAGAAAAGCGAGTAGAAATGGCCGTAGCGGTAAGCTCGGTAAACCAAACGCTTTCTATTGGCCGATTCAATTATGATATTTTCCGCGGACAACTGTTTTTTGAAATTAACAACAGCTATGCGGGCTCCACTCTTGGCAAAGAGTTATATAAATACCTTATTGATACTTCGGTAGAAGCCATCGATGAATATAACGACCTATTTTTAAAACTTGCACGCGGTCTTATCACACTCGAAGAGTTTTTAAAGCGACAGATGGTTTAGGGGGATGCAAACAATGGATGAAAATAAAATTTTAGCCGCCGATAATATGTATCAACTTATTTGCAAGGCGATGGATGATAATAAATTCAAGTATGAGAAGGATGAAGCAAAACGCAGTGTACATTTCGGTGTAATCGGCAACGATAAACCGATGAGTTTTGCTATGTTTGTTGATGGCGAACGCGAGCTTTTAAGAATATTTTGTTTTCTTGATTCAAAATTTCAAATTGATAAATTGGTAGATGGCGCCATTGCTTGCTGTGTGGCTTCTTTTAGCATAACGGACGGCAGCTTTGATTATGATGTTACAAGCGGCGAAATCACCTTTAGAATGTCTTACTCTTATAAGGACAGCGAAATCGGTGTTGAAAGCATTGTGTATATGCTGGAACAGGCGCTCAATGCAGTTGATAAATGTAATGATCGAATAGCCGATTTATGTGATGGGAAAAGCACCATTACTGAGTATATCAAGCTGTTTTAATGGTGGCTTTGGAGGTTTATTAGTATGGGAATTAAAAACAGTAAAGTATTAAACGAGCTTATTTTATATATGCTACCATCGCAGGAAGGCGAGTGCGGTAACCTTACTGTCGAAAACTTTTTGTTATCTACCATTGCGCTTTATGCGGGAGAGATAAATTGCGATATGGAGGATGCAGATGCTTTGGAAACGGCAAAAATTCTCGCAAATATTAAACTTGATTTATTAAAAACCAAGGATTATCTTTTAACCGTGGCAAACACCGAAAAAAGCACAGAGTATATATCGGCAATCAATTTTCAAACAGTGCTTTATGAAGTAAAAAGGTGTGCCGCCATCGATAAAGCCGAGGAGATAACCGCCGCACAGGTATTAACCGAACTGTTTAAAAGAAAATTCGATACAGTTACATACATTTTAAAGAATTTTGCAAATGGTGTCAGCAAAGAGCAAATAGATGTAAAACCTGCCACAACCGAAATAAAAGCCAATCCTGTACTCGCAAAAAAACGCCTTTCGGATTTATCTGATGAGGTTAAGCAGTTGCGCAAAAAATTATCGGCGGTCGTTTTCGGTCAAGAAAAGGCGATAGATGTGTTTGCAACGGGCTATTTCCACGCACAGCTTGCTGATATGACAGATAAAAATCGCTCGAAACCGCTTGCAACGTATTTGTTTGCGGGCCCTCCCGGTGTTGGTAAAACCTTTTTGGCCGAGCAAATCGCCAAAGAACTGGGCCGCCCATATATGCGCTTTGATATGAGCGAATATGGCGACCATAACGCCATTGTCGATTTTTGCGGCTCGGACGGTGTTTATAAAAATTCCAAGGGCGGCGATGTAACGGGATTTGCGGCAAAAAATCCCAATGCCATTATACTTTTTGATGAGATTGAAAAAGCTCATCTAAACATCATTCATTTGTTTTTACAGCTGCTTGATGCGGGTAGACTACGCGATAATTATACGGGCGAAACTGTATCGTTTAAGAATATCATAGTTATATTTACTACCAATGCAGGTAAAGCATTGTATGAAGAAACCGATGCGCAAGATTTCTCCGACCTTCCGCGCAAGGTTATTCTTAAAGCGATAGAGGATGATAGAAAAACGGGTACAAACACGCCGTTTTTCCCACCTGCAATGTGCTCGAGATTTGCTTCGGGCAATGTTGTTATGTTTAACCATATCACAGCGCATAATCTTATAGGCATAGCAAAACGCGAAGTTTTGCGCAACGCCGAAAACTTTACAAACGAAATGTCAATTAATGTTGATATTGCGGATGAGGCCTTTGCGGCCATCCTTTTTTCCGAGGGTGGCGCGGCTGATGCGCGTACCATAAAAGCAAGGGCGGCAAGCTTTTTTGACAATGAGATTTATGAGCTGTTCCGCCTTATTGATGCCGACAAGGTAAAGAATATTGAAAACATTAAAATTTCGTTAGATTTGCCCGAAAACAGCAATATTACAGGTCTTTTCAAGAGTATAGTTAAGCCCAAAATACTTTTATTTACATCCAAGAAAACTCAAAAGGAATGTATATCGGCTGCAACCGACTGCGAGTTTCTGTCGGCCGATAATGTTGATGCGGCGGTTGAAATTATTAAAAATAATGACATTGAGTTTGTTCTACTTGACCTTATGTGTGATGATAAGAAGTCAAGCAAAAAGTATCTCAACATTGAGGATGTAGATTCCGCATCGCGTGAAATTTTCAAGTATTTAAGGGAATATCACATAACACTACCTGTTTATTTGCTTGAGAAAAAGGAAAATGAATATTTGGAAGAAGAGCGTGTGTCCTTCTTGCGACAGGGTGTACGCGGTATAATAACCTTGCAAGATACGGCGGCTTTTGCTTCACAAATAACCAATATATGCAAGGAACTTACATATCATAACAGTATGATAACCCTTGCACGTTCAAACAAATTGATAAAATATGATAGCGCTCAAACCATTAGCGCAGATGGAAAAACCGCCGATATTTCACTCTTTGATTTTAGGGAAGCGGTTGCGGTATCAGCTGAGGACCAAAAGGATATTTTAAGCAATATTTCAAGACCCGAAATCAGCTTCGATGAAGTTATCGGCGCAGAGGATGCCAAAACCGAGCTTAAATACTTTGTTGAATACCTTAAAAATCCCAAAAAATATATGGGCACGGGTGTAAGACCGCCCAAGGGAGTATTGCTTTACGGCCCGCCCGGAACGGGTAAAACCTTGCTCGCAAAAGCAATGGCGAGTGAGGCCGGTGTTACCTTTATATCGGCACAGGGCAACCAGTTCTTAAATATGTGGATAGGCGAGGGCTCAAAATCGGTTCACAAAATATTTGCAACCGCAAGAAAATACGCTCCCGCAATACTCTTTATTGATGAAATTGATGCTGTGGGCGTAAACCGTGATGGCTCTTCAACCCGTGGTGTTGATGCAACACTTACGGCTTTGCTTACCGAGCTTGACGGCTTTAAATCAGACCCCACAAAGCCCGTATTTGTTTTGGCGGCAACAAACTATGAGGTTGATGGCAACTCCGGCAGAACGCTGGACCCCGCGCTTGTGCGCCGTTTCGACCGCAAAATATTTGTAGATTTACCGACAAGTGAAGAGCGTATGAAATATTTGCGCCTTAAAATTTCCCAAAATCCCGCTTATGAGATTAGTGAGCAGGAATATGAGAATATTTCGGTGCGTTCAACGGGTATGAGTCTTGCTAACCTTGAAAATGTGCTTGAATTGGCACTTCGTATGGCAATACGCAGCGGCACGGGTAAAGTAACCGATGAAATTCTTGATGAAGCATTTGAGATTTCAAAATACGGCGAAGAAAAGCCGTGGGATAAATCTCTGCTTGAAAGGACCGCCCGCCACGAGGCAGGCCACGCCTTTGTTTGTTGGCACTCGGGAGAGATACCCTCTTATGTAACAGTTGTTGCGCGTGATGGCCACGGCGGCTATATGGGCCACGCTGATAGGGGTGGCAAAATGATGCGCACCCGCAAGGAATTGATAGACCGCATTCGTACATCCCTTGCAGGCCGTGCGGCTGAGCTTGTATATTATGGCGAGGAGGAAGGCCTTACAACAGGTGCCGGATCCGATTTGCAAAACTCAACTTATTTTGCCGAGCAAATTGTTTGCACATACGGTATGGATGATGAGTTTGGCATGGCAGTAGTTGATACGGAAAATTCCGATGCATTGGCACCCGTAGTGCGCCCGTTAGTTAATAAAATTCTTTCCCGCGAGTTGGAAAACACCAAGGAAATTATTAAAAACAACACGGCCGCCATTGATGCTATGGTAGAGGTGTTGATTAGCAAAAACCACCTTACAGGACCCGAAATTGACCAGCTTTTCTCAAAATATGCTAAAATGGGGCAGTAACTAAATTATGGATATTAACAATGCTGTAAAACAGTTAAAGCTTTATTTGTTTGATATGGACGGCACACTCTATCTTGGAAACCGCCTTTATGATTTCACAAAGGAATTGTTGCAAACAATAAAACAAAGCGGTGGTCGCTATATGTTTATGACCAACAATTCCTCAAAGAGTGTTGCCGATTATATCATAAAGCTTAAAAATCTTGGAATAGATGCCGCTTACGAGGATTTTATAACATCCTCACAAGCAACGGCATATTATTTAAAGAAGCATCACGGCGGCAAAAAGCTCTATGTTTGCGGCACTCAGTCGTTAAAGACCGAGCTCATTAATGAGGGCTTTAGCTTAACCGAAGATATAAACGCTACAGAGTGTATAGTTATGGGCTTTGATACCGAGCTTACATTTAAAAAACTGCGTGATATATCGGAGATGCTGTGCACCAGAGATTTGCCTTATATTGCAACAAATCCCGACTATGTTTGTCCTACCGAGTTTGGTAGTGTGCCCGATTGCGGCAGTATAGCCGATGCGCTTTATAATGCTACGGGTAAACGCCCCGTGTTTATCGGCAAGCCCGAGCCATTAATGCCAATACTCGCTATGGAAAAGACAGGGTACAACCGCACACAAACCGCAGTAGTGGGCGATAGAATTTATACCGATGTTAAAAGTGGTATAAATGCGGGCATGGTAAGTATACTTGTTATGAGCGGCGAAACCACCTATGAGATACTCGAAAAATCAAGCGATAAGCCCGATTTTGTTTTAGAGTCGGCAGCGGAGATTTTAAAGGCACTAAAAAATGTACAAAACAGTTAACGATTACTATAAAGAGACCTTTGGCTGCAAGGTGTATAAGCTCTCGGTTGATGCAGGATTTACCTGTCCAAATAGGGATGGAACTGTAGGAAATCGCGGATGTATTTTTTGCTCGGAAGCGGGCAGCGGAGAGTTTGCCGAATGCGGTAGCGATATTCTATCTCAACTGCAAAGAGCAAAGAAAAGGGTGGAAAATAAGAATAAAAGCGGTAAATATATTGCATATTTCCAGTCTTTTAGTAACACTTATTCCGATGTAGCCACACTTAAAAAACTGTATACACAAACCATTTTGCCCGACTATATAGTCGGGCTTTCGGTTGCTACAAGGCCCGATTGCTTGCCAACACAAACGATAGAATTGCTTGCAAGCATAAACAAAATAAAGCCCGTGAGCGTAGAACTCGGCTTTCAAACCGCAAACGAAGAAACGGCAAAATATATAAGAAGAGGGTATCAAAATAACGTTTATTTTGATGCTGTAAAACGTTTAAAGCAAAAAGGCATAAACGTAGTTACGCATATAATAATCGGCTTGCCGGGCGAAGGAGAGATAGATGCACTGCTTTCTACAAGGTCGGCGGTAGAAGCGGGCACCGATGGCATAAAGTTTCATCTCTTTCACGTGCTTCGCGGCACCGATTTAGAAGAAGAATATAACAATGGCGTATTTGAAGCCTTGAGTTTGGAAAAATATGCGCGCATTTTAAAGGCGTGTATTAATTCGCTGCCGGCCAATATTGTTGTGCATAGAATTACGGGCGACGGCGCCAAGAAAAGCCTTGTGGCACCGCTTTGGTCTGCCGATAAAAAAGCAGTGCTTAATTACTTAAATAAATACCTTAAAGAATAATTGACAAGTGCGCTTGGCGGTGGTATAATTGCAGGCGTTGAAAAATTTTAGCAGTTTTTGGGGATGACAATTTTGCATACTTTACTAACAGTTTCATTCGCCCTTTTAGCAGGGCTTTTGATGACCCGACTATTTAAACCATTTAAGCTTCCGTCAGTAACGGCGTATCTCGTTGCAGGCGTGCTTATCGGCCCTTATTGCCTCGGTGCGTTAAATATTGAGGGTATCGGCTTTACTTCACATTCGGCGGTAGAGCAGTTAGCACTTGTATCTGAGGTTGCGCTCGGCTTTATCGCGTTTTCCATAGGTAACGAGTTTCGCCTTGATGACCTTAAAAAAACAGGTCGTCAAGCACTGGTAATAGGTATATTTCAAGCCCTTGCGGCAACCTTGGTTGTAGATTTGGCGCTTTTGGTATTACATTATATTTTCCCAAGTATTCTCACAATACCGCAGGTGTTAACACTCGGGGCTATTGCTACCGCAACTGCCCCCGCCGCAACGCTTATGGTTGTGCGCCAGTATAAAGCGCATGGCCCGTTAACAAAACTTTTGTTGCCGATAGTGGCGCTCGATGATGCGGTGGGACTTATTGTCTTTGCGGTGTCCTTCGGCATAGCAAAAACCTTGGTAAGCGGTCAAGTGGATTTGATTTCGATTTTGGTAAATCCGATTATTGAAATAGTTTGTTCGCTTGGGTTAGGCGCCATAATGGGTTGGATATTAACACAGCTTGAAAAACTATTCAATTCCAACACAAACCGTTTAAATTTAACCATCGGCGTTGTGTTTTTAACGGCATCAATTTCTATGATAAAAATTCCGATAGGCCCTGTTATGATACATTTTTCATCATTACTTACCTGTATGATGCTGGGCACCATATTTTGTAATATTTGCGAACTCTCGCACGACCTTATGGCAGCCGCAGATAAATGGACATCGCCCTTGTTTGCATTGTTCTTTGTAATAAGCGGTGCAGAACTGCAGCTTGATGTTTTCTTAAACGTGTTTATTGTTATAATCGGTGCAACGTATATACTTTCCCGTTGTGTCGGTAAATATTTTGGCGCGCTTGTAAGCGCAAAAGCCACACGGTGCGAGAGTAATATATGCAAATATTTGGGTATAACCCTTTTCCCGCAAGCAGGTGTTGCACTCGGTATGTGCGCTACGGCTATGCAGTTAGGGCAGCAGGGTGGACTTATTCGCAATATAACACTGTTTGCGGTGCTTATATATGAGCTTGTAGGTCCGTTGCTTACCCGTCAGGCATTGCAAGCGGCGGGCGAAATAAAACCAAAACCGCACGATGTTATTCATCGCCGTAAAAATAAACTAGATGCCGCAAAAACAAAATAGAGTAATAAAACAACACAGGTAATACCTGTGTTGTTTTACATAGAAAATATTATTTACTTGACAAAATCAGTTCGGGACTTTATAATTAATAGGCGCTTAAAGAGTTACGCGTAAGCGCGGCTGCGATTTTTACAATTTAATATATGCGGGTGTGGCGGAATTGGCAGTTTTCAACCGAGCGCTCACGGTGTGAGGAAAAGCGAGAGTTGAAAAGGCGCCGCGGTCGAAATTTTAGGTCGCTCCAAGACCTAAAAAATTTCGGGCACCGCAAGAGTTACGCGTAAGCGCGGCTGCGATTTTTACAATTTAATATATGCGGGTGTGGCGGAATTGGCAGACGCGCTAGACTTAGGATCTAGTGGCTACCCGTGCAGGTTCAAGTCCTGTCACCCGCACCATGTTGAATGTTCATAACGGACTTGACCGTTATGAACATTCTTTTTTATGCACATTAGTGTTTAGAGCAGGTTTTACCTGCTCTTTTTTGTTATGCCGGCAAAGCTTTGGGTATATACGAAACCGACACGCCTTGCCTTGTATCCTTTGTTATGCCTTGATTTAAAGCCATTTCCGGGATTTCTATATACCCTACGAATCGGTAGAAAATCACAATCCGTTGGGTTTTGTATTTCCCTTCGCCCTCAGTTTCGTGTACTTCAATGTGGTCAATAAGCTCTCGAATCAGTGGTGCCGTTATGGTTTTCATCTCCATAAACTTCCCAATTGCCGATAAAAACATCTCTTTGTGAAAAACTTTCTTGTTGAGTTCATCGAGTTTAATTTTAAGATTAAAGATTTTCTTTTTGAGTTCTTCTTTCTCATTTTCGTATTTATGGGAGAGTTCCATATAGAATGAATCTGTGACCTTGCCCGACACATTGTCCTCATAAAGCCGTTCATAAAGCACGTCAATTTTATTGATTCGCGCAAGACTTTGGTCGATTTGCGTTTTGGCGTTTTTCTGTTCGTCAAGCATATCTTTGTTTGTCTTTTCGGCAAGCAGATTCGCAAACCCTTCTTGGTCATATTTTAGATAGTCGGCAAGTCGTTGCAGCTCATAGGTTACTACTTCTTCAATCGCATCGGCTCTGACGTAATGCCTTGTTTGACAAGTACCTCTGTAATCATTTACATAGTTTGAGCAACTGAAAAAGTGAATGTTTGGATTTTTGGTGTTGGTGTGAAACCAAAGTTTGCTTCCGCAGTCAGCACAATAAAGCATATCCGAAAAGATACTTTTAATAGCGTTTTGCGGTTTGGGTTGCCTTCGTCTTGTAGAAACGTTTCTTTTTTGCACTAGCTCGAAGGTTTCACGGTCAATAATTGGTTCGTGTACGTCCTTAAACACCATCCACTCCTCTTTTGGTTTGGGTATTCGTTTTTTCTTTTTGAAGGATATGGAATAGCTTTTGAAGTTAATGACGTCACCGCAGTATTCTTGCTGAGAAAGAATCTTAGCAATACTTGTTTTACACCATTTGTAGGGGTTTGGTTGCTTTATCTTTCCGCCTCTCGGAAGCCCTTTGGATTGCCAATAAGCCATTGGAATTAACACCTGCCTTTCTTGTAGTATTCTTGCAATAGTTTCATTGCCTTTGCCCTCTAAACACATTTTGAAAACATCACGCACCACTGCTGCGGCTTCGGGGTCGATGATCCATTTCTTTTTGTTTTCGGGATCCTTCATATACCCGTAAGGCGGTTGAGATAATGGTTCGCCTGACATTCCTTTAACACGATGAGCCGATTTCACCTTACGGCTAATATCTTTAGCATAAAGCTCATTCATAAAGTTTCTTAAAGGGGTAAAATCGTTATCCTCTTCGTTGGCACTGTCTACACCGTCGTTAACCGCAATAAAGCGCACGTTCTTTTCGGGAAAGTAATGCTCGGTGTAGTATCCTACCTGCAAATACTCACGACCAAATCGAGACATATCCTTTACAATAATGGTTGAAACATATCCCATTTCAACGTCGTCTAAAAGCCGTTGCATATCCGGTCGGTTAAAGTTGGTGCCGGTAAATCCGTCATCCTCATAAACCTTGATGTTTTTGAAGCCGTTGGTTTTTGCGTATTTAGAAAGCATACGTTTTTGATTGGTGATGGAATTACTTTCTTTCTCAGTGCCATCGTCACGAGAGACGCGGCAGTAAAGAGCCGTAATTCCTAAATTTTCTTTCGACTGCATTAGTCCTCCTTTCCGACAGTCGAGCACATATATTCCGTATTCATATTATCTGTTGTTGGCGCATCTGTCCAATCTGTGAAATCGCTTGTAATAACTATTGCCATTCGGTCTTTAAGACCAATCTTCTCTTTGGGCGGCAAAAAGGATGAGGTTACTACATAGTTGACTTTGCCGATTTTATACTTTTGCTCTCCGCCGAGACCTACAATCAATCCCATATTTATCACCTCGCTCCCTGTTGTTTTTCTCTGTAACGCTTTTCGAGCATTGCAAAGATTTCTTTTTCCATATCTGCCGCCGTATAGCGCTTGGGGAAATATTTCCGAAGCTTCTCTGTGGGAATTTTAATGCGTTCTTTTTGGTTGGCTTTTTGCTCGTTTAATATTTCTGCTATAACCTCAGGGATAAGACCATCGCCTTGGCTAATCTTCTTTAACCTCTGTGCTTGAGATAAATTCGGAGTGGCATCGCAAACCTCAATTACCTCAACCAAGTCGGCTTGCTCGGTATCGTTTAAGAAGGAAAGTTCAACCGCAGGGGTAAACGCTATCTTGCCCTCATCAACCATATCCAGTAGCGGTTTTATGAGGTTGGTTAAGCGGATAAATCTTTTAACTTGGGTGGCACTGTCATCATTAGATACTTGCTCGGCAGACAACTTTAGACCAACTTGGTCGGAAGTTAAATCGGTGCGTTTTCCTTGATGGGAAAGCGCATCCATTTTCATTTTGTACGCAAACGCCTTTTCACTTGGTAAGATATGCTCTCTGTGAAGATTGCTATCCACCAAAGCAATAATGGCTTCTTCGTGACTGATGGCATAAATTAAGGCAGGAACTTCAGTAAGCCCTGCCTTTTTCGCTGCAAATATTCGTCTGTGTCCCGAGATGATTTCGTAATCGCCAGTATCCTCAATCGGCCTCACCATAACGGGGCTTAATATCCCGTTTTCCTTGACGCTTTGTGCCAATGCTTCCATTTCTTCATTGTCAGTCACCTTGTAAGGATGACCTTCGAATTCCTTTAAGGTATCGATTTTCAAAACAGTAATTTTATCCTTCATTTATATTCTCCTTTTCTTTTTCAATTTTTAATTCGTTCGTAATAACAAGCCGTCTTAAATATTCGGATACAGTTAGATTGCTTTGTTTAGCGTGGTGTAAAATGCGTTGTTTTTCAAAGCTCGTCACCCGAATGTTTACAATACTGTCTCTTTTCCTTTTAGCCATAATATTTATCCTCCTTATACCATTTCCAAACAAAACCTTTGTCTAATCCAAATTCAACCTTCGTAACCCAATTACGATAGTCTTTTAATTTTTGCAACAGATCAGCATTTTTACCACCGCCGAACAGTATCAGTAAGTGAATGTGGTTCCTAATTAAATCCAAGGTCCTAAAAACGGTGTGCCATTCTTCGGACATTTTCCCATCGGGCATTACACCATGAATAAGCTTTCTGACATAGGTTTGTCGGGGTAGCCCTGACATTTCAACCTTTTCATTTAAGACGTTGAACTCATCATCCGAAAGCCTAACGATAATTCCTTTTTGCTTATGATTCATAATAAATTCCTTCTTTCTTTTTAATTAAATTTCTTTGTCATAATCATAGTCGATTATTTTTGTAACCAACTTTTTAAGCTCAACCATATTTTCATCGAGCTTTACCATGTCGATTGTTTTTGTTTTGCAAAAGAGCTTTTCTATTTGTTTTAAGTTTTCTTCAATAGGTTTCAAGCCTTCTACAAGTGGTTCAAGCTCGGCAGATGGGCAAGGTACTATAACTGCTTCTCTGAACAACTTGCGAAGATAATCCTGCCTGTTAAGACCGCTTTCGTTTGCTTGTCTTTCAAGCCACGCAAACTCTTTTGGATCGAGCCTTAAAATAAAGCTTTGCATTTTTTGAGACATAATTTTTCCTCCTTTCATTCGGGGTGTTAGGGGTTGAAAACCCTTAAAGGTGTGCTTGTGATATCCAAGCACGATGCTTGCGAGACCAATGCCATGGCATATTTCGTTTTGCTACGGCTCTTTGAGCCTGTTTGTTAGAAACATTTTGTTTTCTCCTTTCTTTTTTTAAATTTATGGTACAAAAAAGCCGCCGGATTTTTCCGACGGCTTTGTGCCTTTCTATTTATATATGGCATAAGTATATACAAATTGTTCCTATTAAAATTAAATTATTTTCTTTTCCGAGAATCCATAGTCCACACCTGCGAACTTTTCATAATATCTTCCTATCTTGCGAATGCGTTTTAATACACCGGTATGTGTTTTGTAGCCGAGCTTATTTGCAATCTCCTCTAACGTTAAACCGAGCATTCGCATCTCAAGGATTTGTATATCTTTTTCATTTAACGTTTTTATAAACTGTTCCACCTGAACCTGGTCAGTTACGTACAGTTCTATTTCTACTGTCGGGTCAGCTATGTCCCATTCGGCGCCATCGTTTTGCTCGGCATAGTCCTCTTTAAATGATTCTAGAGAAATCATTGGCTTCTTGGTTCTTTTGTGATACCACTCTCGTTTGAACTCGCTTTTTTGTAAGCTGTAGCGAGTATCAAAATCCTCAAAGCAACGATATTCATCGGTGATTTGTAATACACGATCGAAGTTATATCTTTCCATCGTAGCAGGTACAACGGTCTCTAAAATTGTATGCACCTCTAAAATATCTACAAAACCGAAATGCTCATCAAGAGGTGCATTTTGTATCCACGCTTCAACCGTGGGGAGAAGTTCTAAGTCCACCATTGTCCTAATCCAATAGTCAGGATTATGCGCCAATATCCAAGAGGGCTCGTAGCCGGAATAAATTTCTCGCTTTACTTGTGGTCTCATAAATGGCCACACCATATATGCAAAGGCATCGATTATGACAAGGCGAAACAAATCGCTTTCCACCATAGCAATAGCTTTCTTATCATACAAAAGCTCACGTTTAGTGCGAGGGAGGTTATATATTTCCTTGCCGCATCTTTTCAAAATTTCTTCGGGAATGAGGAAAAAGGCAGGAAGATACTGCGCGTTTTTGTATTCACAAATTTCTCCATTCGCCCTTGCAAATTTTATGGCCACTTAATCACCTCCATTTATATATGGCATTTGTAATACCAAATTGTTCCTATGGTATATACATTATCTCACATTAAGTGTACCATAAAACGGACTTTAACACTATGGGTATTAAAGAAAAATACCACCATACAATTACATCTATTGTACAGTGGTACTTTTATCATTTTAGAAGTGAAAGAAAAACATTATTTAATTCATCCCAGCTTTGCTCATGCAGGTAAGGTAAGCTTTTGATTTGTTCCTCAATTTCTAAAATAGTTTTATCTAGATATTCGTTAACTTTATCAAATCGCTTACCTTCGGTTATCTCCGGGTTATTCATTTTTAAATCCAACAATTTTAAGACATCCGGCTTAATAGCTTCATCCAAATATTTATCCATCAATTCACTAAATAGCATGGGAGGCGGAGTGCCTTCGGCAATTATCCATTTACATGCAAGCAACGGTCTTAGTACATAAAAATACTTTTTAAAACGTACCGTTTCACCTTTGAGATATTCACTATAGTTGCTTTTAGCAGTACTTAAATAGTGATACAAGCCTGATTTTGCAACAAAGTATTTGTTTATAATTGATGCTATAGATTCCCACTCCTTTGTGGTTTTATAAACTATGGGAGAGGAGTTCCATTCAAACAAGGTAGGGTTTGATTTGTATAACAAGGATAACGCTTTTGAAATATCCCAACCGTTGATGTCGAGTGTATCATCCAACTGCCATTCAATAACATCTCTGGTCTTATCAAGCCTTAAGTAAAATTCTTTTGGTCTAACATATATAAATCTAACGTCATAGTCACTGTCCGGGGAAGCAAAGCCCCAAGCGCGACTACCAGATTCAATACAGTGTAAAATCTTTATGTTTTCTATCGTTTCAATTTCCTTGAGTTTTGATTTTATCAATTCTTCCACATTTGTCATCTCCTTTTAAAAAGGCGACAAATTATTCTGCCGCCTTGAAATTGTATATAGGCTTGATGTGTGCAATAATTTCTGCTGTAGGCTCGATATTAGCAACAATCTCGTCCATATTCTTATATGCCATAGGAGACTCATCAAGTGTAGCGGTGTTTACGCAGGTGGTGTATATACCTTCCATCTGCTTTTCATATTCCTCCATTGTGAGTCTTTCAAAAGCGGCAGAACGGGACATCAAACGTCCAGCTCCGTGAGGAGCAGAATAGTTCCAGTCCTCATTACCTTTACCAACACATATAAGGCTGCCGTCACGCATATTGATGGGGATCAAGAGCTTTTCTCCAGACTTTGCAGATACCGACCCCTTACGAAGGATCTTTTCATCCACATCGATGTAGTTGTGGATGGTTTGAAAAGTATCGATGGCCGTAAGACCTGTCTTTTCAATTAATATCTCCGCCATCTTTTCTCGGTTACGCTTCGCAAACTGCTGACAGATATTGATATCGTGTAAATAGTCCTCCATAAACTGTCCGTATAAATAACATAATTCGTGGGGCATAGT
>SVOM01000022.1 GCA_015066405.1 Oscillospiraceae bacterium | reverse complement strand
TAAAGGTGGCGGCGCTGCTTAAAGGTAAAATTATTCCGCCGTCAGTAAGCTTGTCGGTCTCTCCAGGTTCCAAACAAGTGCTTACAATGCTTAGTAATTGTGGCGCATTAACCGATATTTTATCTGTGGGTGCGCGTTTGCTTGAGTGTGCTTGCGGTCCTTGTATCGGTATGGGCTTCTCTCCAAATTCCGCGGGTGTTTCTCTTCGTACCTTTAACCGCAATTTCGAGGGTAGAAGCGGCACGGCTGACGGTCAAGTTTATTTGGTATCTCCCGAAACTGCCGTTGCGGCAGCTCTTACGGGTTATATAACCGACCCGAGAATACTCGGCACAATGCCAAAGGTGCAAATGCCTAAAGAGTTTTTAATTGACGATAGCGCTATCGTTGAACCAGCCGATGAAGCGGAAGCGGCTTCCTTAGAAATTTTGCGCGGACCGAATATAAAGAAATTCCCCGATAGTTTCCCACAGCAAGATACCTTATCGGCACCCCTTATTTTAAAGGTTGGAGATAATATCACAACCGACCATATTATGCCTGCCGGCGCAAAGATTTTGCCTTATCGCTCAAATATTCCGCATCTATCACAGTTCTGCTTTGCGGTTTGTGATACCACCTTCCCCGAGCGCGCAAAGGCGGCGGGCAAGAGTATTATTGTAGGTGGCTCTAACTACGGTCAGGGCTCTTCTCGTGAACACGCGGCACTCGTGCCTTTATATTTGGGTGTTCGTGCAGTTATTACCAAAAGTTTTGCGAGAATACATATTGCAAATCTTATAAATGCAGGTATTATGCCGCTAACCTTTAAAAATCCCGATGATTATGATAAGTTAAATCAAGGCGATGATTTAGAGCTTAATAATGTCTATGCGGGTATGGATAGCGGAGAGATTATCTTAATTAATAAAACAACGGGTGATAAGTTCACACTTTGCTGTAACTTTACCGAAAGACAAAAGGCAATACTTAAAGCGGGTAGTCTCTTGCAGTATACAAAGGAGAATTCATAAATGCAAAAATATATTGATAATGCTGTAGAACAGTTTAGAACATTACTTAACGAACAGTTAAAACGCGTTGAAATTATGGAAGCGGGAGCCAGCGCTAAAGATTACTCAAAGGCCGAAAAAATCGTTATCGGTATTATCGGCGGCGATGGCATCGGTCCGATTATCGTAAAGGAAGCAAAGCGTTTAATTGAATTTTTACTTGATAGTGAGGTTAAAAACGGCCGAGTTGAGTTTAATGTTATTGATGGTTTAACTATAGAAAATCGACTTGCTGTCGGCAAGCCCATCCCCGATGATGTACTTGCTGAAATTAAAAAATGTGATGTGCTGTTAAAGGGCCCCACAACAACACCAAAGGGCGGCACTATGGAGAGTGCTAATGTGGCGCTTCGCCGTGAGCTTGATTTATATGCCAATGTGCGACCCGTATGTGTGCCCGATAAGAATATAGATTGGATTTTTTACCGCGAAAATACCGAGGGCGAGTATGTTTTGGGTAGCCGCGGAGTAGAACTCCCCGAAAAATTGGCGGTGGACTTTAAGGTTACCACAAATGCGGGAACTTACCGTATTGCAAAGGCGGCATTTGAGTATGCACGCCAAAACGGAAAAAATAATGTTGCTATTGTAACAAAAGCAAATATTATGAAGAAAACCGATGGTAAATTTACCGAAATATGCCATAAGGTAGCTGAAAGTTATCCCGAAATTACGGCGGAAGACTGGTATATCGATATTATGACCGCTAACCTTGTAAACGAGGCAATTCGCGATAAGTTCCAGGTGTTTGTATTGCCTAATCTATATGGCGATATCATTACCGATGAAGCGGCGCAAATTCAGGGTGGCGTAGGTACGGCAGGCAGCGCTAATATCGGCGATAATTACGCTATGTTCGAGGCAATTCACGGCTCGGCACCGCGTATGATAGAAGAGGGAATCGGCGAGTACGCTAACCCGTCAAGCATATTTAAGGCAACCGAAATGCTGCTTCGCCATATCGGATTTACCGATAAGGCGGAGAAACTCACAAAAGCTATGAGTATTTGCAACGAAACCGAGAAAAAGGTAATCGTTACGGGCAATACTGACGGCGCAACCTGTAAAGAATTTGCCGATTATTTAATGGCTACAATTCAAAATGTGTAAACTTAAAGCCGATACCTTATGGTGTCGGCTTTAAGTTTACCAAACAAAAGAAAAGGCCACGAGTGTTTTCAAAAGCTATCAACAGCAAACATAAATACAGCATTAGTGTTGTGTTGAATCAGTTAACAATATTGATTTTTCAATGTTTTTATGGTACAATTGTAAAAATTGTTCTTGTAAAAGAAGGCTGTAAAAATGGATAAACTTTATATTATTATTCCTGCGTATAATGAATCTGAAAATATTGAAAATCTTATCAATGACTGGTATCCGATTATTGAAGAACACAGCGGTGGCGGCGAATCCAGATTGGTGGTCATTGATGACGGTAGTAAGGATAGCACCTATGAATTGCTATGTGAGTTGGCAAAAGAACGTCCCCTTATGAAGCCGATTACTAAGGAAAACGGCGGTCACGGCGCTACATTGCTTTATGGATATCGCTATGCTATTGAAAACAATGCTGATTATATTTTCCAAACCGATTCTGACGGACAAACAAATCCTTCTGAATTTAAGGGGTTTTGGCAAGAAAAAGATAATTTTGATGCTGTTATTGGAAGTCGTGTCCACCGAGGCGATGGAAGAAGAAGGAAATTCGTGGAAGATGCTGTTTGCTTTTTGTTGCGAATAATTTTCGGTGTGAAGGTTAAAGATGCAAATGCTCCTTTCAGATTGATGAAAACAGCATTGGTTGATAAATATATAGACAAGCTTCCTACTAATTTCAATATCCCAAATATTATTTTTACAACATACTTTGTATATCATAATGAAAAAGTTAAGTTTATGCCTATTACCTTCAAAGCTCGTCAAGGAGGAACAAACTCCATTAATATCAAAAAAATAATCAAAATCGGTTGGAAAGCCATTGGAGATTTTATTGAGTTAAAAAAACATATAGATGACTAACGGGTGTTTATTATGAAACTAACAGAATTGATTTGCAAATATAAACATATTGCATTGTATGGAATATTCGGTTTTTTAACAACCGTTGTTAATATTGCGACATACTGGTTAATGGCGCATATTTTTCACTTGGGAATAATGCCGAGCACTTTGATTGCGTGGGTGGTAGCGGTGTTTTTCGCCTACCTAACCAATCGTAAATGGGTGTTTCACAGTCAAACAAATGGAATAGTAAATATTATCAAAGAATTGAGTTACTTCTTTATGTGCCGAATTGCTACGGGCGTAGTAGATTGGGCTTGTATGTATATTTTTGTTGATATATTCTATATTAACGATGTTATCATTAAAACAGCCGCTAACGTTTTAGTGATTATATTAAACTATATCGCAAGTAAATTTGTAATATTTAAAACAAATAGATAAAGGAGTGTTAATATAATGCGTCTTAAAAATCTTAGGACAAAAGAGATTGCGATTTCGGCATTATGCATAGCCGCAATATCTATGATTGCGCTTATTTTTTCCTTTGCTGCAAAGTCACAAATTTTCACTCCCTCTAATTCATTAACTGATTCTTCCGTTTTTCAATATGTGGCCCGCGTAATGTTGAAAGGCGGAGTGCCTTATCGTGACACATTTGACCATAAAGGACCGCTGATTTATTTTATAAATGCTTTTGCATTATGGCTTTCTCCAGAGAAGGGCCTGTGGATTGTTGAATTGATTGTGTTGGTACTGAGTTTTGTGATAATGTACCGCTTGTCTCGTTTGTTTTGTAATAAAATTACATCTGTATTTGTTGTTATTGCAATCGTTCCTATTTTATATCAATACTTTGAGGGCGGTAATTTTACCGAAGAATATGCATTGCCATTAGTGGCAGGAGCCCTTTATATTTTTTCTGATTTTTTCATAAACAAAAAAATCAGTAGATTTCGTTTGCTGATATGCGGCGCATCCCTTGGGGCTGTTTTAATGCTTCGAGTTAATATGATTGCCGTTTGGATTGTGATGAGTTTAGGTGTTTTTGCGCTTTCCATTTATAATCGTGAGTACAAGCGTTTGTTCTCATTTTTGGGCTATTTTATGCTTGGCCTTTTAATAGTTGTGGCGCCTTTCATCATTTGGCTGGCAGTACATGGAGCTTTGAAAGATTTTTGGAACAGTTATATTGTGTTTAATTTCGCATATTCATCTGATGCTGTGCGCGCCAATATTTATTCTAAGGCATACTCTTTTTTGCACTTTTTATATGTACCGTTGGTAATGGTCGCTGGTGGCGTAACGTGTGTTTCGTTTTTCAAAAAAAGAAATTTTTTAGATGTTTTATATCTTATTTGTTTAATATTAACGTTGTTATTAACGTGTATTTCCGGCCAGTTTTACGGGCATTATGGAATGATTATAGTTCCAATTCTTATTATTCCTTTGGCATATATAGGAAAGGTATGTGACAATGCTTTTGAGAAAAATCAACTTTTATCAATATTTATAATAATTTATTTGCTTGTATCTTCTGCCTTACCAACATGGCAAGCTCTAACAAACAACGCTTTGGTTTCGTTTCAAAACCGAGGTAATGAGAAAATTGATTCAACTGTTCTTGCCGTTAGTTCTTGGGTGGAAGAAAACACCGGGGAGGACGAGCGCATTATTGTGTGCGGAAACTGGAATATTATTTATAACCAGAGCAATCGCTTTGCTGCTTCTAAATATTCTTATCAATCTCCTATATGCGAGATAAATAGCGATATGGGAAGTGAATTCTTTGAAGAGATTTCCCAGAACAAGCCGAAAGCAATTATTCTTTTAAAAGGATTTTTTGCTTATGATAAAATGCAACAATTCATAATTAAATATAATTATGTCCGAGTCAATGTGAATGATACTGGTGATAATATTGAACTTTATATTGCCACTTAAAGTTTTTGTACTTGAACAAATATAATTAAAATATCCAACCAAAAACCGACATTGGAAAATGTCGGTTTTTGTCGTCTTTTATTGACATTGGAGTCAAAAAATAATATAATTAATTAGTTAAAAATATATTTTAGGGAAGTTTTATTTAATGGCAAACACAACTATTGAGAAATTAAGGAATATAGCAATTATAGCCCACGTTGACCACGGCAAGACAACCTTGGTTGACCAGTTACTTAAACAAAGCGGCACCTTCCGTGTTAATGAGCAGGTTGACGATAGAGTAATGGACTCAAACGACTTAGAGCGTGAGCGCGGCATTACCATACTTTCAAAAACCACAAGCGTTATGTATAAGGACACAAAAATAAATATTGTTGACACCCCCGGGCACGCCGATTTTGGTGGCGAGGTTGAGCGTATACTAATGATGGTTGACGGCGTTTTACTGCTTGTTGATGCATTTGAGGGCTGTATGCCGCAAACCCGTTTTGTGCTTAAAAAGGCATTGGCACTCGGCAAAAAAGCAATAGTTGTTGTTAATAAAATAGATAGGCCGCAGGCAAGACCGTTAGAGGTGGTTGATGAAGTGCTCGATTTGTTTATCGAGCTCGGCGCCGATGATGACCAAATAGAATTTCCCGTTGTATTTGCCTCGGGCAGAGATGGTTATGCATCGCTCGATGCCGATAATATGGGCACCGATTTAGAGCCGCTTTTTGAAGCGATAGTTAACGAAATTGATGCGCCAAAGGGTGATACCGAAGCGCCGCTTCAGGTATTATTTTCCAATATCGAGTATGATGAATATATAGGTAGAATAGGAGTCGGCAGAGTAATACGAGGCACTATTAAAAACGGACAAAGTGCGGTTCTTTGCCATAACGACGGCACGACAACCAACGTTAGAATTTCAAAGCTATTTATGATAAATGGACTCAAGCGTACCGAGTGCGAAACGGCAACGGTCGGCGATTTGATACAAATTGCGGGTATTAGTGATCTTAATATTGGCGAAACCTTGTGTGTTGCCGACTGTATCGAGCCGCTACCCTTTGTAAAAATTGATGAGCCGACACTTTCTATGAACTTTATGGTTAACAATTCTCCATTTGCAGGCCGTGATGGTAAATTTGTAACATCGCGTAATATACGCGACCGACTTTTCCGCGAGGTTGAAACCAATGTAAGCTTGCGTGTGGAAGAAACCGACTCGGCAGATACTTTTAAAGTATCGGGCAGGGGAGAATTGCATTTATCAATTCTTATCGAAACTATGCGCCGCCAAGGTTATGAGTTTCAGGTGTCGCCCCCGAGCGTTATTTATAAACGTGATAAAGATGGCAAGCTTTTAGAGCCGATTGAGCTATTGATGATAGAGGTTCCCGAAGAGTACGTCGGTGCCGTTATGGAACGACTCGGCACTCGCAAAGCCGAGCTTAAAAATATGGGTGTTAGAGATGGCGGAACATCCCACCTTGAATTTTTAATTCCCGCAAGGGGACTATTGGGTTACCGCTCGCAGTTCTTGACCGATACTAACGGCAACGGAATAATGAACCACGTATTTAACGGCTATGAAGAGTATAAGGGCGAGATTGAAGCGAGAACTACGGGCTCGATTATCGTTCACGAGGATGGCGAGTCCACAGGCTATGGACTTTTCAACACACAAAGCAGAGGCCGCTTATTTATAGGTCCCGGCACCCCCGTATATGAGGGTATGATAGTTGGCGAAAACCCGAAAAACGAGGATATAGTTTGCAACGTTTGTAAGAAAAAGCAAATGACAAACACCCGTGCCGCAGGTAGTGATGATGCTTTGCGTTTAACACCTCATTCGGTACTGAGTCTTGAACAGTCGCTCGAATTTATAAAGGAGGATGAGCTGGTGGAAATAACACCAAATAACATCCGCCTTAGAAAAAGAATACTTAATAAGGAAGCTCGTATGAAATACGAGTCAAAGAATAGATAATGAATTACATTATTCTTGATTTAGAGTGGGATAGCGCATACTGTAAAAAACACGGCAAATTTGTAAACCAAATTTTGCAAATTGGCGCCGTAAAGCTTGATGAAAATTTCAAAGAAATTGGGAAATTCGGCAAAACAGTGCGCTCCTCATTTTCTAAAAAAGTGAGCAAGCGTTTTACCACGCTTACCGGAATTACAACCGAAGATATGCTAAACGGCATACCGTTTGAAACGGCTGTAGCGCTTTATAACGAGTGGGCGGGCGATGATATTATCACACTCACTTGGAGCAACTCCGACCTATTTACAATTATTGATAATACTCGCTTGTTTTTAAGCGAGGGCAGTTCCTTTAAACTCGGAAAATATGTTGATTTGCAAAAATATTTCCAAAACGAAATGAAACAAAGAGGAACCGTGCTTGTAAATCAGGTATCGTTATCGGATGCCGCCGAAATGCTTAAAATATCAACTGAGGATTTTGATTTGCACACCGCTGTGGATGACAGTAAAATTACTGCCGAAATACTAAAGCGCACCTACAATGCCGAGCGGTTTTTACCTTTTGTAAAAGACACCGCAAACCCTGAATTTTACAAAAAACTCACTTTTAAAAACTATTATCTTTCTCGGCTTGACAGTAAGGAAATTAAACCTCAGCACTTAGAGTTTTTATGCGATAAGTGCGGCAGCATTGCAAAACCAAAAAAGAAATTCAAATACCGCAACCATTGGTTTATGAATGAGTTTCGGTGCAGTAATTGTGATAATCAATTTTTAGGCCGAGTTATGTTTAAAATGACCTATAACGGCTTAAAGGTCAACAAAAAGATAATTCATCCTACACCTAAAGTACAAGAAAATGAAACTACAGTGTAATTTGTGTCCAAGGCAGTGTAACGCTATACGTGATGAGCAAAAAAACATCGGTGGCTTTTGCGGTATGCCGTATTTGCCAAAGGTTGCCCGAGCTGACCTGCATTTTTGGGAAGAACCCTGCATTAGCGGAACAAATGGTTCGGGTACGATATTTTTTAGCGGTTGCACTCTTCGTTGTGTTTACTGCCAAAACTTTGAAATAAGCCATAAGAACAGCGGCGAAATTATTTCGGTTGAAAGGTTGGCCGAAATAATGCGCGAATTGGAGCAAAAGGGTGCGCATAATATTAATTTTGTAAACCCAACGCACTATTTTCATATTATAAAGCAAGCATTGGATATTTACAGACCGCATATTCCGCTTGTTTGCAACAGTAGTGGTTATGAGCTTGCCCAAAATATAAACGAGGATATCTTTGATATTTATTTGTTTGATTTAAAATATATATCAAGCGATAAAGCTTTAAAATATTCGGGTGTGGCGGACTATTTCGAGGTCGCAAGTAAAGCGATTACCGCCGCATATAAATTAAAGGGAGCACCAAAACTTGATAAAAACGGCATTATGCAAAGCGGTGTTATAGTAAGGCATCTTGTTTTGCCGCTTGCAACAAATGAAGCAATAGCCGTTATTGACTGGTTTTGCGATAATACTCGGGATGCCTATTTAAGCATTATGGCTCAATATTTACCCTGTGGCAAGGCGGAAAATTATCCCGAAATTAACCGCAAAATCACAAAAAGGGAATACGAAAAGGTTTTAAATTATCTTTATACTAAAGATATTAAAAATATTTATATTCAGGAAAGACAAAGCGCAGACAAAAAATTTATACCTGATTTTAATGGGGGAAAATTATGTTAAAAGAGAGAATTGCCACGGCAACTACGGTAGAAATCGTGGAGGTTACAACCAAAGCGCAGCTTCGCAAATTTGTTGATTTTCCGAATAAGCTTTACCGCGATAATCCTAACTTTGTCCCTGCTTTTTACGGCGATGATATTGATGACTGGGATAAAGATAAAAACCCCGCATTTTCCTACTGCGATGCAAAATGCTTTTTGGCATATCGCGATGGCGAGATAGTTGGTCGTATCGGCGCAATTTTAAGCCACAAAGCCAACGAAAAGTGGGGAACACAGCGTATGCGTTTTTCCCAAGTTGATTTTATTGATGATATTGAAGTGTCCTCCGCTCTCTTTGCGGCGGTTGAAAATTGGGCTAAAGAGAATAATTGCAATGAGGTGCACGGCCCATTAGGATTTTGCGACCTTGATAGAGAGGGTATGCTGGTAGAGGGTTTTGAGAAACGCAGTATGTTTATTACATACTATAACGACCCTTATTATAACGAGCACCTTGAAAAACTCGGCTATAAAAAAGACACTGACTGGGTGGAATATAAAATTATGGCACCAAAAAAGGATAGCGATGTAGCTCAAAAATTACACCGCATTGCCGAGCATATATGCAAACGCAAAAAATTACATAAAGTAAAGGTGCTTAACCGCTTCGGCTTTGCGCCCTATGTTACAAAGGTTTTCGAGCTTGTTAACGCCGCATACGCACCGCTTTACGGCACGGTTGATTTGACCGCCGAGCAGGTTAAAAAATATGCCAACAAGTTTATACCGCTACTCAACCCCAAATACACCTGCTTTGTAATGGATGAAAATAACGAGCTTGTGGCATTTGGTATAGCGGCCCCCTCGGTTGCTGAGGCTATGAAAAAATCTCGCGGCCGCTTATTCCCAACAGGTTGGATAGATGTGCTTCGTGCCTTTGAAGAAAGCAAGGCGCTTGATATGTTCTTAATTGCCGTGCGCCCCGATTTGCAGGGTGCGGGCGTTAATGCAATAATTCTTGACCACCTAATAGAGAACTGTGATAAAAACGGAATCGAGTATGCCGAAACAGGCCCGATGCTTGAAACCAACAGTAAAATCTTGGCGCAGTGGAAAACCTTTAATCCCGAGCTTCACAAACGCCGCCGTTGCTATCTTAAAAAGCTATAATAAAAAACGCAGGAGTTTCTCCTGCGTTTTTAACGTTTAATAGTTTATTTAATTTTTATCTCACCGTGTTTTTCTTCGTATTTTTCAATAGCATCACGAATTAAAACAAGTATTTCACTATTAGCACTTCTACCTTCATAATCTGCGATTACATGCAGCTTATTAAGCATGATTTCTTCGATACGAATTGATAAACTCTTTATAGCCATAACTTACCTCTTGTTTGAATTTATTTTATGTTTATTTTATATCTTAAATGTGGTATAATACCAAAATAGATACAAAACATATCTAAAATATATTCAGAAGGTGAGATTATGAAAATTGCAATAATTGGTTCAAGGAATTTAGAGGTCAGTAATTTAGAAAAATATTTACCCGATAATGTTACCGAGATAGTATCGGGTGGCGCTAAGGGTATTGATGCCTGCGCCAAGCGGTTTGCAGTTGAAAAGGAGATAAAATTGACGGAATTTTTACCGGAATATGAGAAATACGGTAGAGGAGCACCGCTAAAAAGGAATCTACAAATTATTGATTATTCTGATTTAGTTATTGCCTTTTGGGATGGCACATCATGCGGCACAAAATATGTTATTGATAATTGTAAACGAATTGGCAAACCTATAAAAATTTATGTAAAAAATAAAGCACTCTATTGAGTGCTTTATTTTTCACTTATTAAATCATTCATATCATATAGCCCGGGCTTTTTACCGCTTAAAAATTTCGCGGCTTTTATAGCACCCGTGGCAAAAACATTTTTCGAAAATGCTTGGTGGGTAAGCGTTACAACCTCATTGTTGCCCGCAAAGATAACCTCGTGCTCGCCAACTATTGTGCCGCCGCGAACCGAGTGAATACCAATTTCATTTTTACTGCGTTTTTCTCTCTTTGAGTGGCGGTCATATTCGTATATCATACGGTTATCAAGGGTTTTGTTAACGGCATTGGCAAGCATAATCGCAGTGCCTGACGGAGCATCGATTTTTTGATTATGGTGTTTTTCAATTATCTCAATATCAAAGCTATCTCCAAGTACTGCAGTGGCTTTTTTAACAAGACTTGTCAGCAAATTTATACCGAGCGACATATTAAATGTGAAGAAAACGGGGACTTTTTTTGCCGCTAATTTGATTTTCTCAACCTCGGCATCGGTATATCCCGTGGTAGCTGCGACCAATGCAACACCGTTTTTTACTGAATATTCAAGTATATTATCGAGTGCTGCGGGGTTAGAAAAATCTATGATAACATCAGCTTCGGGCAGTTCGTTAAAAGTGGGGTATACCGGGTATTTGAGACCTTCTTTAAAAAATGGGTCAACACCCGCTACGATTTGCGCCTCATTATCTTCAGAAATAATATCGGTAATAACTGAGCCCATTTTTCCTGAGCATCCGCTTAAAATAACCTTAAGCATATTTTCACATCCGTTTTATAATTAAATCAAATTAACCTTTTTAAGTTCGGCTTTGAGTGCTTCGTGTTTAGCATCACTCATTTTAACGAGCGGCAAACGGCAAGGACCAACCTCATAACCCATAATGTCCATAGCTTCTTTTACAGGGATGGGGTTAACATCGCTAAAGAGTGCATTGATTAAATCGATATACTTAATTTGCATATCTGCCGCCTCTTTAACCTTGCCATCCAAATAAAGCTGGCACATATTATGCGTCTCGGTGGGGGCTACGTTGGAAAGAACCGAAATAACACCAATACCGCCAACCGACATAATCGGGATGATTTGATCATCATTGCCCGAGTAAATATCAAGGTTATCTCCGCAAAGCGCACGGGTTTTAATAACCGATGCAATATCGCCGTTGGCCTCTTTTGCGGCAACGATATTCGGGTGCTTAGCAAGCTGTGCGTATGTTTCGGGTAAAATGTTAACACCTGTGCGAGAGGGCACATTATAAAGAATAATGGGCGCGTCAACGCGGTCGGCAATGTAAGTGTAATGTGCAATAAGACCTGCTTGTGAGGTTTTATTGTAATAAGGGGTAACAAGTAAGAGCGCATCGGCGCCAACGGCTAACGCCTCATTACTTAATTCCACCGAGTAAGCGGTATCGTTACTGCCGGTACCCGCAATAATCGGAATACGGCCTGCGGTTTTCTTTACAGCGGCGGCAATAACCTTAACGTGGTCCTCGTGGTTGAGTGTTGCGGCCTCGCCCGTTGTTCCACATATAACGAGTGCATCAACACCTTTTTGAATTTGGTCTTCAATAATGGTATCAAGTGCTTCATAATTAACGGTGCCATCACTAAACATTGGTGTTACAAGTGCTGTAGCAACGCCCGTAAAAACTCTCTTTTTCATAAGGCAAGATTTCCTTTCTCGAAATTAATCTATATAGCCCTCAGCGCAAAGCAACTCTGCAAGTAAAACTGCGCCGCCTGCGGCACCACGCAGAGTGTTGTGCGACATACAAACAAATTTATAATCGTACTGTGTATCTTCGCGTAATCTACCGATAGATATTGCCATACCGTTTTCGAGCTCTCTTTGTAACTTAATTTGCGGCATACCCTCCTCGGTAAAGTAGTTTAAGAACTGTTTTGGTGCGCTCGGCAATTCTAATTCTTGCGGGCGACCCTTAAAGTTTTTCCAAATATTTAAAATTTCTTCAATTTCGGGTTTCTTATCAAAGCTTACAAAAACTGCTGCTGTGTGTCCATCCGATACGGGAACGCGCAAGCACTGTGCAGTGATTTTTGGAGAAGCGGAATTTTTAATAACACCATCTTCAACCTTACCCCAAATTTTAAGAGGCTCCTGTTCTGATTTTTCTTCCTCGCCACCGATGTATGGAATGAGGTTATCAACCATTTCGGGCCAACGCTCAAAGGTTTTGCCTGCACCCGAAATTGCTTGATATGTACAAACAAGCGACTGCTTGATGCCATAATCATTTAACGGGAAGAGGGCTGGAACATAGCTTTGCAACGAGCAGTTTGATTTAACTGCCACAAAACCGCGTTTTGTACCAAGACGCTTACGCTGTGCGTGAATAACCTCGGCATGCTCGGGGTTAAGCTCCGGTATAATCATCGGAACATCGGGAGTAAAACGATGAGCACTGTTATTTGAAATAACAGGACACTCAAGGCGCGCATACGCTTCTTCAAGCGCTCTTATTTCATCCTTTTTCATATCAACCGCGCAAAAAACAAAATCAACGCTTTTTGCAATTTTTTCCATATCAGCTGTCGCATCAAGAACCTGCATTTTTTTAACGCTCTCGGGCATGGGTTTGGTCATAGCCCAACGGCTGCCCACCGCTTCTTCGTATGTTTTACCTGCACTCCTTGCTGAAGCTGCAAGTAACTCAATTTCGAACCACGGGTGGTTTTCATTTAGTAAAACGAAGCGCTGACCTACCATACCGGTAGCACCGATTATACCTACTTTGTATTTTTTCATATTTAACAAACCTTTCTGTTAATGCAAATTCTAAAATAAAGGGGTTGCTTTAAAGAGGAAATTGCACTATAATGCTATTATAATAATTATTATACTAATATAGCATTTTTTTGTGCGTTTGTCAATCAAGATAGGGATGTAAAATTATGAAAAAAAGCGATTTTTACTATTTTTTGCCGGAAGAGCTTATCGCACAAACACCGGTAGAACCGCGCGATAGTTCTCGCCTTTTGGTTTTAGATAAAAATACAGGGGATGTAAGCCACACGGTTTTCAGTTCTCTTGATGATTATTTGAGAGCAGGGGACACGCTTGTTTTAAACAACACAAGGGTTTTACCCGCGCGTATTTACGGCACTCGCAAGGACACGGGCTCGGTTGTTGAGTTTGTGCTTTTAAAACAAAGGCAAGCGCTAAAATGGGAGTGTATTGCGGGCCCGGGCAAAAAGGCAAAGGTGGGGCACGAGTTCACTTTTTCGGATAAACTTTCAGCCACCGTTAGTGAGGTTTTACCCGATGGCAATAGAATTATTGATTTTGTGTGCGATGGCGAATTTTTTGCGGTTTTAGATGAAGTGGGCCAAATGCCGCTACCGCACTATATAAAGGAAAAATTAGAGAATAAAGAGCGGTATCAAACCGTTTATTCGAAAGAGCTCGGCAGTGCCGCGGCACCTACGGCGGGGCTACACTTTACTCCCGAAATGCTCGAAAGATTAAAAAATAAAGGTATCAACATTGCCTTTGTTACTTTGCATGTAGGTCTTGGCACATTCCGCCCCGTAAAGGTTGATGAAATAACCGACCATAAGATGCATTCGGAGCACTATTATATAAGCGCGGAAACCGCCGAAATTATCAACAAAACCAAGCAAAATGGCGGCAGGGTAATTTGCGTTGGTACAACTTCTTGCAGAACAATAGAAAGTGCCGCCACAAAGTTCGGTGAGATAAGAGCGTGTAGTGATGACACCGATATTTTTATTTATCCGGGTTATAAATTCAAATGTATGGATGCGCTAATTACAAACTTTCATTTACCCGAGAGCACACTTATTATGCTTGTTTCAGCATTTGCAGGGTATGATAATACAATGTCTGCTTACAAAACGGCGGTAGAAGATAAATATAGATTTTTCAGTTTTGGAGACGCAATGCTGATTTCATAAAAAAGAGGTATAAAATGTTTAAGGTTTTAAAAAAGGAAAATAATGCTCGCCGTGGAGAGTTTGTAACAAACCGCGGCACCGTGCAAACACCTGCGTTTATGAACGTGGCTACGCAAAGCGCCATAAAGGGCGGTGTGTCGGCGGCGGATTTAAAGGAAATTGACTGTCAGGTAATGCTCTGCAACACCTACCATTTGCACGTGCGCCCGGGCGATAAGCTTATAGGGGAATGCGGTGGCTTGCATAAATTCACAACCTGGAACGGCCCAATTTTAACCGATAGCGGCGGTTTTCAGGTGTTTTCTTTGGCATCTCTTCGCAAGATAAAAGAGGAGGGCGTTACCTTTAATTCCCACGTTGATGGTAGGCGCATTTTTATGGGACCTGAAGAAAGTATGCAAATACAGTCAAATCTCGGTTCCACTATTGCTATGGCGTTTGATGAGTGCGTTGAAAACCCCGCGGAATACAAGTATGCCAAGGAATCATGCGAGAGAACTACCCGTTGGCTTAAACGCTGTATGGCTGAAATGAAACGCTTGAATTCTCTGCCCACTACAGTAAACCCTGAGCAAATGTTATTCGGTATAAATCAAGGCTGCACATATAATGATTTAAGGGTTAATCATATGAAAGAAATTGCCGAGCTGGACCTTGATGGCTATGCCGTGGGCGGACTCGCAGTCGGCGAGCCGGCCGAGGTTATGTACGATGTGCTCGACAACGTTGTGCCGCACGCACCAGAAAATAAAATTCGCTATTTAATGGGAGTTGGCACCCCTGTAAACATACTAAACGGTGTGGAACGCGGTATCGATTTATTTGACTGTGTTATGCCTTCGCGTAATGCACGCCACGGCCACGCATTTACATCTAAGGGTATTGTTAATATAAACAACCAAAAGTACGAGCGCGATATGTCGCCACTTGATGAAAACTGCAACTGTCCTGCCTGCCGTAGGTATTCAAAAGCGTATATTCGCCATTTGATGAAGGCGGGGGAGATGCTCTCGGGTCGGCTTTTGGTGCTTCACAATTTGCATTTTTATAATCACTTAATGGAAGATATTAGGACGGCACTTGATGAAGGCAGATTTGCCGAATTTAAGAAAGAAAAGGAAGAAATTTTAGGTCGGAGAATTTAACACTTGCAAAAGTTTAGGTTATTCGGTATAATATCTTTAAATTAATATATTGGAGGTTAAAATAATGGGAGGACAACAGTGGTTTGGTCTTGCGATTTACGCAGTATTTTTTGTTGCAATTTTTTATTTTATGATTTTCCGCCCTCAGAAGAAAAAGAAAAAAGAAGAAGAAAAGTTAAAGAACAGTCTTCAGGTTGGCGATGAAATCGTAACAATCGGCGGTTTCCACGGAAAAATCATTTCTTTAAAAGAGGATAGCATTGTTATTGAGTCTGTGCTCGACCACTCAAAACAAAAGTTAGAGCGTTGGGCAATTCAGCAAAATCTCACTATACACGATGATACCCCGAGCAAGTAAGTAATAAAACGAGTCCCTTCGGAATAATATATTTCGGAGGGATTTTTTATGCTCAAAAAAGAAATGGGTGTTTCCACCCGCGGGTTTTATATAAATGTGCTTATAGGGGCGGCGGTAGCGGCAGGCGTTATTTTGCTTACAATGCTAATAGCAGCGGCATTAATGGTGCTGCTTGATATAAATATTATGTATGCTTCACCCATATCAAGCGTTTGTGCGGCTATAGGCACATTTTGCGGTGCATATCTTGCCGCGCGTAAAAACAAAAGCAAGGGCATTGTAAACGGGCTTATGGTGGCAGCAATAATTTATGTTTTGGTATCGCTGGTGGCGCTGTTTATTGATAGTAATTTTACCGTTATGTCGGTTATACATTTGGTAGTTATAGTGTTGTCGGGCTGTATTGGCGGAATACTGGGTGTTAATAAAAGTGAAAAAAGGAAAATAGTTTAAATGGGTCTCGTAAGAGACCTTTTTTGTTGACTTTATAATGGGTAGATTATATAATTGTGCATATAAAAGGATGGATAAAATGACGGATTTATGGACTTATCTAAAAAACACCGATAAAAAAATATTGCTTTACGGCACCGGCAACGGCGCCGATAAAATACTTGATGAACTGCTGCTTCGCGGCATTACCGTCAGCGGCGTGTACGCATCGAACGATTTTGTTCGTAACCGCACCTTTCGTGGCTTTAAAGTGTTAAGCTTTGATAACGCAAGGCAAATGTATGGCGACTTTATATCGCTTGTGTGCTTTGGCACACAGCTGCCTTCGGTTATTGGTAATATCAAACAAATAGCAAAAATTAGCGAGCTATATGCACCCGATGTGCCCGTTGTAGATAGAGACAGTATTTTTGATATTGATTATGCACGCAAAAATAAGGAAAAATTAGTAGCGGCATATAACTTGTTGGCCGACAATATGTCTAAAAAGGTGTTCGAAAATATCGTTATGTATAAACTGACGGGCAAGCTCGATTATCTTTTTTCGATTGAAACACCAAAAGAAGAAACCTATAGGTTATTAAATATAGGCAATAACGAGGTTTATGCAGACCTCGGCGCATATACGGGCGACACAATAGCGGAGCTTTTGGAGTATGCGGGCAATTATAAAGGTATAATAGCGGCCGAGCCCGATTTAAAAAACTATAAAAAACTATGTTTAAATACCGAGAATTTAAAAAATATCGCTTGCCACAATGTTTGTATAAGTAAGGAAAGCGGCGAAATGCAGTTTGCGATGAATTCGGGTCGAAATTCGGTTGTAGGAAAGGGCAATGCAACCGTTAAGACGGTTAATATTGATACCTTGCTTTGTGATACCGATGTAACATTTATTAAAATGGATATTGAGGGTCAGGAGAAAAATGCACTGCTCGGTGGCGAAAAAGTGTTAAGTGAAAAGCGACCCAAACTTAATATTGCCGCATATCATAGGAATGAAGATTTATTTGAGTTACCGATACTTATAAATGAAATAAATCCAAATTATAAAATTTATATGCGGCATCATCCGTATATACCTGCTTGGGATACTAATTTTTATATTGTTTAAAGGGGAAAGAAAAATGTTAGAAAACACGATGTATAAACTAAAGAACGAAAAAAAGCTCAACGTAGGCTATTTTGGCGGCTCGGTTACTTTTGGCGCATGTGCGAGTGATAGAGATAAAACCAGTTGGCGTGCACTTACAACCAAGTTTTTAAAAGAACAGTTTAAAGATGCAAATATTACTGCGCAAAATGCTGCAATAAGCGGTACAGGTACGGGCTATGCGCTTTTCCGTATGGAAGAGGACCTTTTAAAGTATAATCCCGATTTAGTGTTTATAGAGTTTTCTCTAAACGATATTTATCAGCAGTACTCCGTAGAAGAGAGTGTATGGTTTTACGAAATGGTTTTGCGCCGTATTTATGAGCATAACAAAAATGTTGATATTATTATGGCGTTTATAACTGATAGAACTTATGTTGGTGGCACATATAAAACTAAAGACGCCCACGAAAAACTGGCGGCACATTATGGAATTCCTACCGTTGATTTTGGCGCGGCACTTGACGCAGAGTTAAAACGTACGGGCAATGATATAGGTATGTATATTGCCGACTGGGTGCATCCTACCGATGCAGGCTATAAGGTTTATGCCGATGAAATGCAAAGGTTTTTATTAAGTAATTTAGTGGCAGGGGAAGAAATGACTGCCAAAGAGTTACCAAAGCCCATATCAAAAAATTTAAAAATAGGCAAAGTTACCACACGACTTCCCGAAAAAGATAATACTATTATTTTAAAAGGGTACACTGAGGATAATAGTGCTTGGGGCGGCACGCTTTGTCCTAACTGGTCTAAAAATGCGGGCGATGAGTGTATATTAGAGTTTGATGGAACATATATCGGTGCGTGGATAGAATCGCGTCCAAAGGGTGAAGCACCCGAAAATCTTGTTGCCGAGATTGACGGCAAAATTTACGGACCTTTTTGTTGTATCAAACACGATTGCTCTCTCATACATATAACTATGGCACGTGATTTGACCGATACACATCACACCGTTAAAATTATTAATCGTGATGGCGGCAAATACCGTCTTGTAAAAATTTTCACGGCGTAGGGGAGATTGTGTGAAGAAAATTAATTTTCTCACTTTCGGATTTATTTTTGCAGGTTGCTTTTTGGGGGCAGGGTACCTGTCCGGTAACGAGCTTATGCAATTTTTCGGGGACTTTGGCACAAAGGGAATATGGGGACTTGTATTGTCGATTTCCCTTATAGGTGCATTTGGCATTATGATACTGTTTATTGCCAAAAAAACGGGCGCCGAGAAATTCGAAGATATAGTTTTTCCGAATAGAAATAAAATACTGTCATCCTTTTTTGGTGTGTTGCAAGCCGTTTTGGTTTTTGCTATAATTGTGATTATGGTGGCGGGTGCCTCGCAACTGCTTTTTGATGCAGTCCATTTAAGGCCTGTTATCACGGCTGCAGTTTTTTGTGTGGTTACGGCGATTATTGCTTGCACAGGACTTGGCGGTATTTCAAAATTCTTTTCGCTTTTAGTCCCCGCAGTAGCACTGTTTACAGTTATAGCGGCTGCGGCGCTGATTATAAAAAACGGTATGCCTACCATTCCAAACACTACCGATTTGTTTGTTAATGAATTACTTGGCAACTGGGTGTTTGCGGCCGTTACATACCTGTCTTACAGCATATTTTCATCGGTTGGTATGATTTCACCTTTGATATCGCGCCAAAAAAATAGGCGCACATATATTTACGGCACACTGTTTGGCACGGCACTACTGCTGTTAATTGCTGTTTCTATTTTGCTTGCGGTGTTTATAGTGCCCGAGTCCTTATCGGCTGAGCTTCCTATGTTTGCGGCTATCGGTGGCTTTGGTAAGGCCTTTTCGTATATTTATGCGGTGTTGCTTTTTGGTGGTATGTTTGGCACAGCGCTTACAAGCTTGGTGTCATTATCAAATTACGCACGGCTTAAGTTTAACCTAACAAACGGCAAAACAATAGCCGCTACAGTCGTTTTTTCGGTAGCGGCATATATGGCAAGTCTTTTTGGCTTCGATAAGTTGATAGGTACCGTTTATCCGCTTTTCGGATATTTCGGCATTTTAATTTTGGCCTTAATATTAATTAATTTTATAAAATTAGTAGTTAAAAAATCTTAGGAGTATGCTTATGAATAAGGAGATTAAATTTAGACGTCTTGGCACAATGCTCGATTTTTCGCGCAATGCAACAATGAATATGAAAACTATCAAAAAATGGATAGACACAACGTCCGATATGGGCTACAACGCACTGTATTTATATCTTGAGGATACATACGAGGTTGATGGCAACCCGTATTTTGGATATTTGCGCGGCGGTTATTCTAAAGCCGAGCTTAAGGAAATTGATGACTATGCTTATGAGCGTGGTATGGAGGTTATTCCTTGTATTCAAACACTCGGACATTTGCCCAAACTAAAGCGTTGGCCTGTGTATAAAAGTATAATGGACACCGACCGTATACTCATGGTGGGCGAAGAAAAGGTGTATGAGTTGATTGAGAAAATGTTCATATCACTCTCAAGCTGTCTTCGTACCAAAACATACCATATTGGTATGGATGAGGCATGGGATTTAGGCCGCGGCAAATATATGAATAAGAATGGCTATACCGACCCGACCGAAATGCTGATGAGCCATTTAGACAGGGTTTCGCAAATCGGTAAAAAGTATGATTTAGAAATGATAATGTGGTCGGATATGTTTTTCCGTTTGGCAGCAGGCGGGGAGTACTATGCAAAAAAAGTTAATATAAATGTTGATATTGCCAAACAAATCCCCGAAAATATTCAGCTTTGCTATTGGGATTACTATCATTCATATAAATCATTCTTTGATAAGATGATTTCGGCACACGAGAAACTGAAAAAGGGAACAAGCTTTGCGGGGGGACTTTGGTGCTGGAAGGGCTTTGCGCCTAACAATAAGTTTTCGGTTATGTCCACAAAGTCGGCTATAAAAAGCTGTTTGGAAAACGGCATACAGGATGTCTTCTTCACAATGTGGGGAGATGACGGCAGTGAGTGCTCAAAATTTGCGCTTTTACCATCACTTTTTTATGCGGCCGAAGTATCAAAGGGCAATTTTTCTTTACCCGATATTAAGAAAAAATTTAAGGAAAAGTACGGCATAGCTTTTGATAGATTTTGCGCTTTGGATGTTATAATCAAGGATGTTGATTATACCGAGCAAACATACTTTACCGAGATTTTTGGCGACAACCCCGAAAAGTATTTGCTTTATAACGACTGCTTTAGCGGTATGTTTGATTTAACACTTACAGGCGCCGAAAACGAACAGTATAAGCAACTTTTCCGCAAGCTTAACCTACTTAAAAACAATAAGGAATACGGATATATTTTTGAAACCGTTGCGAATCTTTGCGATGTGTTGTCAATAAAAGCACAGCTTGGCGCAAATACACGAAGAATCTATAATTCGGGGGACAAGCAGGCGTTATTGCCCTTGATTGCCGATTATAAAAAGACAGTCAAAAAGCTTGAAAAGTTTTATAATTCTTTTAGACGCCAATGGTATATAGAGAACAAGGGCTACGGCTTTGATGTTCAAGATATACGTATCGGTGGTCTTATTATGCGTATGAAGGACTGCGCCGCAAGACTACAAGATTTGTATGATGGCAAAATTGACCGTATAGAAGAGCTTGATGAACAATTACTCGATAATTACTTTTCTATGAACGATAAATTCACTGCAACAACGGGTTGGAGAACCTCTTGGTCCGATACGGTAACCCGTTCGGTAATTTCTGATAATTTGTTTGGATAATAAAAAAGCATCACTGTAAAGTGATGCTTTTTTTGGCGGAGTAGGAGAGACTTGAACTCTCGCGCCGGTTACCCGACCTACGCCCTTAGCAGGGGCGCCTCGTCACCAACTTGAGTACTACTCCAAATTGTAACTTCTTCTAAAAGGTATTCAGTTAAAATGGCGGAGAGGATGGGATTCGAACCCATGTGGCTTGCGCCAAACGGTTTTCAAGACCGCCTCGTTATGACCGCTTCGATACCTCTCCGTGCGACTAAAACATTTTAACATATACTTTTTGCTTTGTCAATAATTAAATCGGTAACTTTTAAAACAAATCAGTTGATAAATATCTATCGCCTGTATCGGGTAAGAGAACAACAATTGTTTTGCCATTATTTTCTTCTCTTTTTGCAACCTCGATAGCCGCCCATAGTGCGGCGCCCGAGGAAATGCCCGCGATAAAGCCTTCTTTTTTGCCTAAAATTCGGCATAAATTATATGCATCATCTTCGGTAACGGGAATTATTTCATCGCAAATATCGGTATCAAGTGTTTTGGGTACAAAGCCCGCACCGATGCCTTGCAGGCCGTGTGGGCCCGCCTTTCCGCCCGATAAAACGGCAGAATTTTTTGGCTCAACACCGATAACCTTAATGTCCTCATTTTGTTGCTTTAAATATTTACCAACACCCGAAATGGTGCCTCCGGTACCTATGCCCGCAACAAAAATTTTAACCCAACCCTCACTGCCGTGGAAAATTTCGCGACCGGTTGTTTCATAATGCACCCTCGGGTTTGCCTCGTTATCAAACTGCGATGGAATGAAGGAACTGGGATATTCTTTTGCTAATTCCTTGGCTTTTTCTATAGCGCCCGCCATACCTTTTGCACCATCGGTCAGTACTACCTCGGCACCATAGGCACGCATTAATTTAATGCGCTCTATCGACATGGTGTTTGGCATAACTATTATCGCTTTATAACCTCTCGCCGCCGCAACACTTGCAAGGCCGATGCCTGTATTTCCGCTTGTGGGCTCGATAATCACGGTGTCGGCACTTATTTTGCCGCTGCGCTCAGCTGCATTTATCATTGCCTTTGCAATGCGGTCTTTTGCCGAGCCCGTGGGGTTAAATGACTCAAGCTTTGCAAGTAGCCGGGCACTGAGTCCAAATTCTTTTTCAATATTATTAAGGCGCAAAAGGGGAGTGTTGCCGATTAGTTCATCAATTGAATTATATATTGCCATGATTTTCTCCTTATAGTTTTTTATATTCTGATGGTTTGTAGCCCGTATGCTTTTTGAAAAGTCGGCAAAAATAGTTTACATCGCTAAAGCCCAACGCTTCGGCGCATTCGCCAACCGACATACCCGAATCGCGTAAATACCGTTTTGCCCACTCGATTTGCGCGTTGCGCTGATAGGCGAGGGGAGAACAACCCATATATTCTTTAAAAATATGATTAAATCGGTTGCGACTGATAAAGCACATCTCGGCACAGTGATTAAGGTCGATTTTTTGATTTAAGTGTGCGTGAATATACTCGGTTACGCGGTCGATGCGTGTTTGTATTGCGTTTGGATTATCGTGCTGACGTTTTTCACTTTCACTTATCAGTGCTATTATAACCCGCAAATAACCATCGCAGAGCAGTAGCTTTTCATTGTCAATTCGGCTAAAGGCGTGCGCCAAGCGGTCCAAATTGCTCTCAAACTCGTGGCGTGAGAATATTTTAATGATTCTCGAATCCTCGCCATCTAAAATTTTGCACAACGTACCGCTGAAATGCACCCATTTATTAACGCTTTTTTCACTTGAATGGAAAATATAATCTTGTTTGGCACCAGGTAAAAAAAGCATTGCCTCGCCGCTTTTTACTTCATAGGGCACCGAGTTTATATACATAGTGGCGCTGCCTGACGCAACATACATAAGAGAATAATCAATACGCTCTCGAACGGTATGATAATCTCGGTCCATAATCGGCTGTATGCCGCAGGCATTGATACCGAGTTCGCCGCTAATGATGCGTTGTGAGGAAAATTTAACCATACCTTCACCGCCTTTTTAATATTATAACACTAATTTACAGTAATAACAATATTGTGCTATAAAAATTTGAAAAATTTAAAAATAGATATTGACAAATTATTTGTAAGTTACTAAAATAGGTACTATAGTAAAAAGCGATGACCGAGAAAAAGTAAGTAATTACTCTGCGTTTCAGAGAACTGCCGTGTGGTGCGAGGCAGTAACAAGGAAATTACCGAATACATCCCGTGAGCTGCACACTGAAAGTTTTTGACTGTAGGCTGTGTCGGGTGCGCCCGTAAACGCGCTAAGGTATGTCAGTACCTGATAAGGCCGTTCGCTGTGAGGCGGCGGTAAATTGAGGTGGTAACACGGATTTTATTCGTCCTCTGTATTAAATTACGGGGGACGTTTTTTTGTTCCCTAAAGGAGAGAAGAAAGTGGAAAATTTAGCACAAATTCAGTTAACAACAGTTATTGCTCTTGCTATTTTTGCAGTAGCGATGTTCGCAATCGGTCTTTACAGCTATCACAAAACAAAGACCATTGACGGCTTTTTGCTCGGTGGCAGAAATGTCGGCGCGTGGATATCGGCGTTCGCCTACGGCACATCGTACTTTTCTGCCGTAATATTTGTAGGATATGCCGGTAAGCACGGTTGGGATATTGGTATCGGCAGTATGTGGATAGGTATCGGCAATGCGGTGCTCGGTTGCCTTTTATCGTGGCTTTTGTTTGCTGAGCGTACACGTAAAATGACACACTCATTAGGCGCAAAAACAATGCCCGAGTTTTTCGAACGCAGATATAACTCAAAGGCTCTTAAAATCTTTTCGGCAATTATAATATTTGTATTTTTGGTGCCGTATTCGGCGGCGGTTTACCAAGGCCTTGGCACAATGTTTAACGTGATTTTTCCGTCAATTTCGGTTAATTACTGTATGCTTATTATAGCAGTTTTAACCGCTATTTACTTGGTACTTGGCGGCTACTTAGCCACTGCTTATACCGATTTTATTCAAGGTATAATAATGATAGTGGGGCTTGTTTGTATGCTTATAGCCGTTATCAACAATGATGCGGTGGGTGGCTTTAGCGAGGCATTTAAAAACCTTGCAAGCGTGGCCGATAACGGAGATGGAATTACCGGTAGTCAGTTAACATCCATTTTTGGCGGCAATAAGTTTAGCTTCCTATGTGTAAATATTTTGCTCACAAGCTTTGGTACTTGGGGACTGCCTCAAATGGTAACAAAATTTTATGCCGTAAAGGATAAGTCTGCAATTAAGCGCGCTACGGTTATTTCAACTGTTTTTTGCCTTATTATCGGTGTCGGCGCTTATCTTACCGGTTCTTTCTCTCGTCTTGTGCTAGGTAATACATTACCGGCGGGCGGTAAGGATTCGGTTATCCCCGAAATGCTTCTAAAGGCGCTTGGAAATAGTAGTGCATCTATTATAATTCTTGCAGTAATTCTTTTGCTTTTGCTGTCGGCATCTATGTCCACCTTGGCCTCGGTTGTTTTAACATCATCATCGGCCATAGCGGTAGATTTAGTGCCCGAAATCAAACAGCGCTACACTAAAAAATCACAAATGCTTTTAACTCGCGTGCTTTGTCTTGTATTCGTAGCATTATCCTTCCTTTTTGCAACCTGCAAAATTTCAATTATAGTTAATATTATGTCGTTTTCTTGGGGCACTGTTTCGGGTTGCTTTATAGGTGTGTTTGCTTGGGGACTTTTCTCCAAGAAGGTTACAAAAGCGGGCGCTATAGCAGGTATGGTAGCAGGCCTTTGCACAGTGGCCGTACCCACACTTATTATAACAGTTATGTCGGGCTTCTCGGCAGCTGTAAGCTACGCTCCGCAAATGGGTGTTGCCGCAATGGCAGTTTCACTTATCACAGTACCGCTTGTAAGCATATTTACAAAAAAGTATCCCGCAGAGCATATCGATTACGTATTTGAAACCGAGGCATAAATATAATAAAAAATAAAAAGCACAGTCGTGTAATATGGCTGTGTTTTTTTATTGCCCAAAGCACAAAAAAGACTGCAAAAAACACATTCATTTTTTCGGCCCAAAACGTTACAATTAAACTGTATATAATCAGTTTTTGTGTTTTGGAGGAGACATTTTATGAAACTCGCAGCAAAGCAGATTTCAAAAAAGGTTATATCGTGCATATTGGCATTAGCCGTGCTTTTGTGCTCGATAACCTGCGTGTTCTCGGTATTTGCCGATAGTGCCGAAGTATATTCTGTAACCTACGGCTCTCCTGCTATACCTATGTTTATAGATAAGGCAGTAGATTTAAACAATATCGAGGTACAGTTCACTAATGGAGGAGTGTCAGTACAAGGCGACAGCATCACATGGGCTTTAGCCGATGGTACCGATACAGCAGACGTTAGTATTGAAAAGGGACATTATCTCGTTGCCAATAAAACAGGTATACATAAATTAACGGCTTCGGCTAACGGCTATGAGCCGAAAAACATTTATGTAGTTGTAAATGATGAGAATAATGAAA
>SVOM01000058.1 GCA_015066405.1 Oscillospiraceae bacterium | reverse complement strand
TTGGCTTGACTGGCAGGTCTTTGCTATTTTAACACAAACGGAGGATTTTGTTCATCGGTTAACCTCTATTGAACCACGCGACTATCGCGTGGTTTTCATTATACAAAAAGAAAAGCATAAGCTGTACGCTTATGCTTTTAAAAATTAATCCGTCCCTCCAAGAGAACTGTCCACTTGAGACTCCTTTTTAATTTTTTTATCTTTATTTTTTTCTTTTAACAAATCAGATAAGAACAAAGAAAATGTTAGATATATGTATGGTGTCAAAAATAAATTTCCGCCATAACCAAACGCAGTGGCGAAAATATCCAAAAAAGGTGTATATGCACCTGCGCTATGTCCACAAATTACCATTTTAACTAAAATGTGAACAATTACTATCGCCATACCCCAAAAAACAAAGGAAAACAGCAGTAAAATATATCTTCCAAATTTGCCTTTCATTGTTTTAAATGAAACCTTTAGTGAATCTAAAGCAGATGATTCGGTTAATGCAAAATAATAGTTAGATGCAAACAACTTATAATTTATTATAACGCCCGCTAATACGATTATAAATAAAACTGTTTTATCTAACTTAAGAATATTGAATGCAGAAATTGTTGCATCGTTCGTATCAGATATAATCTCGAATAATCTTGGGATTAAATTTATTAAAAAAATCTTTCTTATATTAGCCGCATTAAAAAAATTCTTGATAGACATCTTTAAATTGTCATCGCCACTAATCAAACAAATACTTGTTTTATACAACAAAGAAAAAGCAAGTGGAATACCTATAAATTGGATTAGCAAAAAAAGTAGTATTATAATTAAACGCACAAAATCCAATAAATCAGACCATATCGGTATAATAGTTAAATAATTAAGTATAAGAAGATTAACCGCATTAAGAACTGAAAGTAACAACGTTGGCATTATTAAATGCTTGTAGTTATTAAACAGTATGTTTTTCGCTTGCTTTTTTATAGTTTTAAACAAAACCCCTACCTCTTTTCTTTATTGCCACATTCGATTATATTTATTTTTAATTACAGTATATCATATTCTCTAAAATCGGTCAATTCAATAGTCCAACTTGTCTTTTTGTATTATTTGTTTTATAATATTATAAAAGGGGTGCTGCCTATGGAAAAAGATATTTTAACAAGAGAAAAAATAAAACAAGATTATAAATCTATCTCTCGTAAAGGAGTGCTTCCTTTGATTTTAGGAAGCATTTCTCTAATCGCACTTTTGGCTTTACTTGTATACCTTTTTTCACGATTAGGTCGTTTTAACAGTTTTAGAGAGATACTTATAATACCAGTGATTATATTATTGATAAGTATTCTCATTAGTATAATATACGACACTTATAAAAAGTACAAACTGCTGCAAAACAACAAGTTTTACATAACCACCGATAAATTAGTAGCGTGTGAAGAAAAGCAAACATTCGGAGGTAGTGCTTTTATATCATCGTTTTCTAAACCCTATATACTACATTTTCATTCATATGGTAAGTATTGCATTCCTGAACATAAAAACTACAGTTCATCCGAAATGTTTTCTATGAATGATGTCGGTGTATTTAATTATTCAAACAAAGGTGATACTTTTTATTTGGTAATTTGCAACAATAAAATTGTACTGGCATACAACACAAAATTATTTAAATTTAAAGATGAAAATACCGTATCTAACGAAAGTTAGATACGGTATTTTTTAACCATCCTTTAAATCTCTCACCGTTAAATCGGTGCGGGGTTTGGTTTCGATATAAGCGAAAAGCTCTTCTAAATTATCCGACAAATAGAAAAGCTCCATACAGTTTTCGCGGATAAAGTTTTTATTTGTAGCCGCCAAAATCGCCTCGACAATTTCGTTATAGTAGCCGTTTATGTTATACATAGCTATCGGTTTATTATGGCGGCAAAGCTGTTTGAGGGTTAAAATTTCGAAAAATTCCTCAAAGGTTCCGATACCACCCGGAACTATTATAAACGCATCGGCGTTATCCTCCATAATTTGCTTGCGCTCGCGCATTGTATCGGGCTCGATAAGCTCATCACATTCACTATACACGGCTTCTATTTTTTCATCATCAAAAAATTTAGGTATAACGCCTAAAATATGGCCGCCGCCTTTTTTAACACCACGTGCCGCGGCACCCATAAGTCCGTTACCGCCGCCGCCGAAAACGAGTGAATGGCCGCGTTTTGCCATTTTCTCGCCCATAATTTCGACCAAACGGATATACTCGGGGTCGATTATGGGGGACGCCGCCCCGTATACACATATTCTCATAAAATCACACCTCTAAATATCATTATTAACACGGCACAATTATTATTCATCCCTAAACTGCAAATTATAAAGCTCGCTGTAAAGATTATTTTCCTTAATAAGCTGCTCGTGTGTGCCCTGCTCTATAATTTTGCCATCCGACACTACGGCGATTTCATCGGCATTTTTAATGGTTGATAACCTATGCGCTACAACTATTGTTGTTCTGCCGCTGCACAATTCATCAAGAGACTGCTGAATTAGTATCTCGGTTGTATTATCGAGTGCGCTTGTGGCTTCATCGAGAATTAATATCGGCGGGTTTTTAAGGAAAACGCGTGCGATACTAAGGCGCTGCTTTTGTCCGCCCGAGAGCCGCACGCCGCGCTCGCCTATCTCGGTATCGTAGCCGTTAGGCAGACTCATAATATAATCGTGAATATTGGCGCGTTTTGCCGCCTCGATAACCTCACTTTCGGTGGCATCGGGCTTGCCATACAAAATATTATCGCGCATAGAAGCATTAAAAAGATAAATATCTTGTTGAACAATACCTATATTTTGGCGAAGAGACTTAACAGTTACTGTGTTTATATCTACACCATCAATTAAAATAGAGCCGTTTTCGTTTTTATAAAAGCGCGGTAGCAAGTGGCATATTGTTGTTTTGCCACCACCGCTCGGTCCCACCAAGGCAAACTTTTTGCCCTTTTCTATTTTAAAACTAACATCTTTTAATACATCGCGGTCGCTTTCATATCCGTATATAACATTTTTAAAGGTAATTTCGCCCTGTACATTATCTAAATCGGTAGCGCCCTCAACATCCCTTTCGGGCTCGGTATCCATAATTTCAAGGAAACGCTCAAAACCCGTAACACCGTTTTGGTACTGTTCCATAAATCCGATAAGCACTTTCACGGGGGACAAAAATACATTTATTGATACGATAAATGCGGTATAATCGGCAAAATTTATATAACCTGCATACAAAAACAAGCCGCCCGCTATTAGCACAATTACATTAAAGATATCGGTTACAAAGGTGGAAAACGAGTGGAATTTACCCATGGCATCGTATGCATCATCGCGAGCGTGGGTAAATTTTTCGTTGCCAATTTCAAACTTTGCTTTTTCAACCTCATCATTTGTAAACGCCTTGGTAACGCGAATGCCCGAAATACTGCTTTCGAGTGCGGCATTGATTTCGGCAATAGATTGTCGGCTCTCTTTAAACGCATCACGCATTTTGCCGCGCAGCTTTGCCGCTACGAGTATCAGCAGCGGTACTGCAACAAAAACGATGAGTGTCAGCCATATATTAATGGTTGCTAGATATATAAAGGAAATAATTATAGAAATTGATGAAACGATAACATTTTCGGGTCCGTGATGAGCAAGCTCGCTTATGTCAAACAAATCGTTGGTCATACGGGTCATTATCTTGCCCGTTTCGTTATCATCATAAAACTTATACGGCAGGGTTTGCAAATGGTTAAACATATCGCTACGCATTTGTGCCTGCATTTTCACACCCATCATATGCCCTTGATACTGTATAAAATAACTAAGCCACATACGGATAAGATAAAGGCCCAAAAGCAAAACGCCAAGCAAAATTATCATACGGAAATTTTTGTTGGGAATCAGGTCATTTAGCATACGCCTTGTAACTATGGGGTACACAATGGTTATGAGCGACAACAAAAATGATGCGCCCATATCAAGTGCAAATATTTTTTTGTGGGGTTTATAATAATTTAAAAATCTTTTTAACATTTAGGTCAGCGTCCAGTTTTCAGTATCTACTAAATTTATTGCTATAAGTGTTTCTTCCATAAACACAAAATCAATTCTGCGGTTTTCGGTTTTACAGGTGAGCGCAGTGCAGTTTTCAACCTCACCCGGAATAAAATATGCCTGCAAGGAAGAAATTTCGCGCTCGGTAAATTCTACGTTGCTAAATTTTTTCTTTATATCATCCTTGGTTTCAAAGCCGTTAACTTCGGTACCAAAAGCGGTGCCGAAACAAACGATAGAGGAAATACCCTTGCTCTCTTGACCGTTTACAAAGTAGTAATAATAGTCGCCCACAACAATATTGGTGCTGTTGGG
>SVOM01000021.1 GCA_015066405.1 Oscillospiraceae bacterium | reverse complement strand
AATGTGCGATATGGATGCAGTTGATGCATTCCGCAAGCGCGCACTCAACCCCGAGCGTCCTGTAATGCGCGGTTCTCACGAGAACGGCGATATCTTCTTCCAGCATAGAGAGGCCTGCAACAAATACTATGATGCAGTTCCCGCTATTGTTGAAGAATATATGGACAAGGTTAATGCCAAAATCGGCACTGACTATAAACTCTTTAATTACTACGGCGCACCCGATGCCGAAAAGGTTATCATTGCGATGGGCTCTATCTGCGACGTTGCAGAAGAGGTTATCGATTATATGGTAGCAAACGGCGAGAAGGTAGGTCTTGTAAAGGTACGCCTTTACCGTCCTTTCTCTGCTAAGCACTTAGTAGCTGCTATTCCTGAAACAGTAAAGAAAATTGCTGTTCTTGATAGAACTAAGGAACCCGGTTCTTTAGGCGAGCCGCTCTACTTAGATGTAGTTGCTGCTTTGGCTGCTGAAGGCCGCAAGATTGATACCGTTATCGGCGGTAGATACGGTCTTGGCTCTAAGGACACTCCTCCTTCAAGCATCTTTGCTATTTACAAAGAGCTCTCGAAGGATGCTCCGAAGCCCTACTTTACACTTGGTATTGTAGATGACGTTACCAACCTTTCTCTTGATGAGGAAGCTGCACCCAACACTGCTGCTGAAGGCACAATTGAGTGTAAATTCTGGGGTCTTGGCGGCGACGGTACCGTTGGTGCTAATAAAGACTCTATCAAGATTATCGGCGACCATACCGATAAGTATGTTCAAGCATACTTCCAGTACGACTCTAAGAAAACAGGTGGTATCACAATTTCTCACTTGCGTTTCGGCGATAAGCCCATCAAGAGCCCGTACTATATAAATAAAGCAGACTTCGTTGCTTGCCATAACCCCTCATACGTAATCAAGGGTTACAAGATGGTTAACGATGTTAAGCCCGGCGGTGTATACTTAATCAACTGCCAGTGGTCTGCTGAAGAATTAAACGAGCATATGCCTGCTGAAGCTAAGCAGTACATTGCTAAAAACAACATTCAGCTTTATACTGTTAACGCTATTGACTTGGCAGCACAAATCGGTCTTGGTAAGCGTACCAACACTGTTCTTCAGTCTGCATTCTTCGCACTTTCTAAGGTTCTTCCTGCTGAAGAAGCTATCGGCTATATGAAGGAAAAAGCTCAGAAGTTTATGAAGAAGGGTAAAGAAATCGTTGAAATGAACGAGAAGGCAATCGATGCAGGTGCTACCGCATTTGTTAAGATTGACGTACCGGCTGACTGGGCAAACGCTACCGATAACAACACAGTAGCGGCTGAAAACGGTCCTGCTAAACTCGTTAAGATGGTTGACGGCATTATGAAGCCCGTTGGTCTTATGAACGGCGATTCATTGCCGGTATCTGCATTTATCGACCACGCTGACGGTACATTCGAGCAGGGTGCATCCGCTTATGAGAAGCGCGGTGTTGCCGTTATGGTACCTGAGTGGAACAATGAAACCTGTATCGGTTGTAACAAGTGCGCATTTGTTTGCCCCCATGCTACAATCCGTCCGTTTGCTTTATCGGATGCGGAAAAAGCAGCTGCTCCCGCAAACATTAAGATTGCAACTAAAGAAAAGCTCGTTACAAACAAGGGCTATGCATATGCAATGACCGTTTCTCCGCTTGACTGTATGGGTTGCGGCGTTTGCGTAGGCGAGTGTCCCACAGCTTCTCTTAAAATGGTTGCTCAGGATTCACAGCTTGATGAGCAGGCAGTATTTAATTACTGCGTAGCTAACGTTACCGAGAAAGACGGTATCGCTACCGATGCTAACGTAATTACTTCTCAGTTCAAGAAACCGCTTCTCGAGTTCTCAGGCTCATGCGCAGGCTGTGCTGAAACTGCTTATGCACGTCTTATCACACAGCTCTTTGGCGATAGAATGTATATCTCTAACGCAACAGGTTGTTCTTCAATTTGGGGCGGTCCTGCTGCTACATCTCCCTACACTGTAAATGCTGAGGGTCATGGTCCTGCTTGGGCTAACTCACTCTTTGAAGATAACGCCGAGCACGGTCTTGGTATGTATCTCGGTCAAAAAGCTCTTCGCGACCAGCTTATCGCTCAGGTTAAAGAGATGGCTGAATCTGATAAAGCTTCTGCTGAATTTAAGGCAGCGGCTGACGCTTATCTCTCAACACTTGAAGACGGCACTAAGAATGCCGCCGCTACAAAGGCACTTATCGTAGAAATCGAGAAAGCTGCAGCTGAAGGTTGTCCCACAGCTCCCGCTATACTCGCTAAGAAAGAATACCTCTCCAAGAAGTCTGTTTGGATCTTCGGTGGCGACGGTTGGGCTTACGATATCGGCTTTGGTGGTCTTGACCACGTGCTTGCCAGCGGTAATGATGTAAACGTAATGGTATTCGATACCGAGGTTTACTCTAACACAGGCGGTCAGGCATCTAAGGCATCCAACATCGGTCAGGTTGCACAGTTCGCAGCTGCAGGTAAAGCAATTTCCAAGAAATCTCTTGCTGAAATCGCTATGTCTTACGGCTATGTATACGTAGCACAAATTGCTATGGGTGCTGATATGAACCAGACACTCAAGGCAATCAAAGAGGCTGAGGCTTATCCGGGTCCGTCTCTCATTATCGGTTATGCACCTTGCGAGATGCATTCTATTAAGGGCGGTATGGTTAACTGTCAGAAAGAAATGAAGAAGGCTGTAGCTTGCGGTTACTGGGATATGTTCCGTTATAATCCTGCTCTTAAAGCAGACGGCAAGAATCCCTTCTCGCTCGATAGCAAGCCTGCTACTGCTGATTACAAAGAGTTTATCTTGGGCGAAGCTCGTTATGCTTCACTCACACGTTCCTTCCCCGAGCGTGCAGAAGCACTCTTCGATCAGGCGGCAGAAACTGCAAAAGCACGTCGTGCTCATCTCGAAAAACTTGTTGAGCTTTATGGTAAATAAATCTTAACTGAATTTCAAAAGCCCGATACTTTTTGTATCGGGCTTACTTTAGATATAGAGGTACTACTTTGGATAATTTTAAAAGTTGTTGTTTTACGGGTTATCGACCGCATAAATTTGGCTTCGAGTTCTCGGAAAACAGTGAAGAATATGTTAAATTAGAAAACAAGTTGGTAGATGCGGTATTTTCCTTGCCCGAGCAAAATTGCTTTACTTTTTATTGCGGTATGGCAATGGGCTTTGATATTTTGGCGGGGGAGATAGTGGCACTGCTCAAAAATACCTATAAGGCGGCAAAAATCGAGTTGGTTGCGGTAATTCCGTTTGAAAAACAAAGTGAAAAATTTGATAAAGAGTGGAAAAAACGATATGACCGACTCTTAAAAAAGACCGACCGCATTATCTATGTATCCCGCGAGTATCACAAGGGTTGCTTTGCGGCACGTAATAAATATATGGTAGATAACAGCGATTTTGTTATTACCTGGTTTGACGGACAAAGCGGCGGTACGGCAAGCACGCTGAGTTATGCGCAAAAATGCGGCAAAAGAATAATCAATTTAGCCGAAAACGGTGTGCACAGTTATGAGTGCGAAGATTTATTTGAAATAATAGATGATGAATAAAAACACCTGAGTGAAAACTCAGGTGTTTTTATTATGATACCACATTAACAGGTGTCCCGTTTAAAAACTGCCCTATGTTATTCAGCACAATGCTGAATAATCTTTCTCGGGTACTCTTTGGCACCCATGCAGAGTGGGGAGTGATGGTGATGTTAGGTGCATTAAGTAAAGGACAGTCGGGCTTCATCGGTTCATATTCAATAACGTCAACCGCCGCACCTGCGAGTTTCCCGCTTTTAAGGGCGTCTGCCAAAGCCGACTCATCAACCAAACCTCCACGCGCGGTGTTTATAAAAAATGCGCCGTCTTTAAATTTGTTAAAAGTTTCTTTATTAAACATTTTTGTGTTTTGTTCCGTCAATGGACAATGCACCGTAACGATATCGGAATTTGCTAATAATTCATCCAAAGATACGTAGTTTGTGATACAATCGTCTCTTACGGTGCGAGTGTGAACGAGAATATTCATATCAAACGCTCTTGCAATTTTTGCAACAGCTTTGCCGATACTGCCGTAGCCAATAATTCCGATTGTTTTGCCCATCATTTCGTCGGTCGGGAAAGCGATAGGGGAGAACAGCGGACTTTTTATCCATCCGCCGTTTTTCACAAAGTTATCGTAATCGGCAATACGGGAAAAATGGTTTAAAATATAGCCAAAGGTTTGTTGCGCCACGGCAGAGGTTGAATAACTCCCCGCGTTGCAAACCGTTATACCGTTTTTTCGGCAATACTCTATATCAATATTATTGTAACCTGTTGCAAAAGTGCCGATATATTTAAGCTTTTTGGCTCTTTTTAGCACGTTTTCATCAACGCGAATTTTGTTGCAAAGCAAAATATCGGTGTCGACAATCTCGTTTTCGAGTTCATTGTATGACAGATTATTAAAAATATGAGCGTCGCCGAATTTATCAAACCCTTCAAATGACATATCGCCCACGGTCAGCACCGCGCCTTCGGTAATAACTATCTTCATTGTTTTTTTGTTACCTTTCGTTTATTGCCGTCATTGTCTACAATATAGGTGTTTTCGAGTTGCGACACAAGCGAACGCTTAAAAGAATCAATGTATTCACGGCGAAGCTTAAACTGTTCCGCCTTTTCTTCTTCGGTTAGCCCTTCGGCTTTTTGCTTGCGGGCTAATTCATTTATACGATTAATTTTTTCCTCAGTCATAGCTAAATCTCCGTTCTGCCGTCAAGCGCTAATGTAAGTGTCATTTCGCCCGCATATTCAAGGTCGCTACCCACGGGTATACCGTATGCCAAACGGGTAATCTTAATGCCCATCGGCTTTATAAGGCGTGATAGGTAGCTTGCCGTGGCCTCGCCCTCAACTGTTGGGTTGGTAGCCATAATAACCTCGGTTACGGTGTTATCGGAAAGGCGTGCAAGCAGCTCTTTTATCTTTAACTGTTCGGGACCTATATTGTCAAGCGGAGAAATACAGCCGTGCAAAACGTGATAAAGCCCACGATATTCACGCATTCTCTCAAACACTAAAACATCTTTAGGCTGCTCTACTACGCAAATTGTAGATTTATCACGATTATCATCCGAGCATATATCGCATATATCAAGGTCGGTAAAGGCTTGACAACGGCTGCAATAATGTATTTTTTCCTTTGCATTTATAAGGGAAGCGGCAAACTTTTCGGCATAATCGGCAGGCTGGGATAATACAAAATAAGCCAAACGTGCCGCAGTTTTTTTACCGATACCGGGTAAACGCTCAAATTGTGATACCAACTCATTAAGCGATACGATATTATTAGCCATTGCTTTGCACCTTAAAAGAGACCCGGAACATTAAGTCCGCCCGTAATAGCGCCCATTTCCTCTTCGGCTGTTTTAATTGCCTTGGAAATTGCTTCATTTACAGCCACTGTTACAAGGTCTTCAAGCATTTCTGAGTCATCAGGGTCAACAGCATCGGGGTTGATTTTAATGCTTTTAATAAGGTGTTTGCCATCGACCGTAACGTTTACAAGTCCACCGCCTGAAGAGGCAGAGTATTCGCGGTTCTCAAGGTCTTCCTGTAAGGCGGCCATATCCTCTTGCATCTTTTGTGCTTGCTTAAGCATAGCATTCATATTTCCGCCGCCGGAATTAGGTATTCTGCATTTCATAGTAAATCTCCTTTAGTTTTGTTTGCCCGGTACTTCAAGGGCTTTAAGTCGGTTGCGTATAACATCGAGCGGGTCATCACTCACTACCACTCGCTCGCGCTTTTTATATGGGCCTAATTTAAAGGACCTGCCCACAACCGTTTCTATAGCGCGCCTGAGCGACTCTTTATACTGTCCGTTTGCCGAATTCATAAGCTCCGCAAACTGTGGATTCTCGCAGTCAACCAAGCAAAAATCACCTTTTATAAAAGCACGCGAAGAGTTGAGTATACCACGAAGCAGCGGTGCGCTTTTTGATAATTCCTCTAAAACGGAAATCCATACCTCTGTATCAACAAGTCCTTCGCTGTCAGTATCGGATTCGGTGTCAACCGTGTCTGATACTGTATTGTCAGTAACTACTTCGGGAATAATCTCGGCAACCGCTTCCACCACCGAAACGGTTTCGGTTTTAGCGGTATCGGTTACTTTTGCACGCGGCATTTTTTCAAGTGCCGCTATTCTTCGTTCAAGCGAATCAATATCGTGGCGCAAGGAGGGGCTGCAGAGTCGCACGAGCATTAATTCCATCTCGCTGCGGCGGTTGCCGTTTTGCATTTTAACAGCGGAGTCCTGCAAATAGCGAAGCGTCAACACAATATCCTCTATATCATAGCTGCTTGCTTGCTCGGTAAGCTTTTGCAGGTGCGATGCCGAGCAAACGATGGGCTTGTGCTCCCCCTTTACTGTTTTAACTATCATAAGATTACGGTAGTGCAGTATTAGGTCGCCCAGTAATTTAAGCATATCTACCGATGCGCTATATAGCCTATCGGTAAGCAATAGTGCACCCTGTGCATCAAGATTCCTTATACACTCGGCAAACTGCAATAAATAATCGTTACCTGCAAGACCGCAAACCTTTGCCACAACCTCTTCGGTAATGTTTTTATCGGCCGAAACACAAAGGTCAAGCGTTGATAACGCATCTCTCATACCGCCATCGGCAATAGATGCAATCATATTGGCGGCATTATCGGTTATAGTAAAGCCCTCTTTTTCGGCAACGTACTTTAATCTATCGCAAATAACTTGCGGCTCGATACGTTTAAAATCAAAGCGTTGGCAACGCGACAAAATAGTGGAGGGAAGCTTGTGCACCTCGGTTGTTGCCAAAATAAAAATCACATGTGCGGGGGGCTCTTCCAGCGTTTTGAGAAGCGCATTAAATGCTTGTAAGGTCAGCATATGCACTTCATCAATAATATAAACGCGGTATTTGGCATTAGCAGGTGTAAAGTTTACCTGCTCGCGCAGTTCTCGGATGTTTTCTACACTGTTGTTGGAAGCTGCGTCAATTTCAACTATATCCATAACCTCGCCGTCTTCAATAGCACGGCAAGCCTCACATTCGCCACACGGGTCGCCGCCTTTTAGCGACAAACAGTTTACCGCCTTGGCTAAAATTTTGGCACAGGTTGTTTTGCCCGTACCTCTTGTACCTGTAAACAAATAGGCGTGGAAAATTTTACCCGAGGACAACTCGCTTTTGAGCGTTTCGGTAATATGCTCTTGTCCCACAACATCGGAAAATTCCGAGGGGCGATATTTTCTGTAAAGGGCTTTATATGACACAGTTTTCACCTCACAAAAAATCGTGTAACTCGGCGCACGAATGAGCCGATTTACTGCGGCGCACAGGAAGAACTACTTAATGCTGCTCGGTTCCCCGCCTGACATGGTTCGTAGTTTCCCGTCGCACAGGACCCGCCCATTCGCACGCCGAATCACACGATAAATCATAATTGATTATTATTAAATATTATTATAATATAAAATGCAATTAATATCAATAGTAAGTTTTTTTATTTTTTTGTTGTATTTATATGGGGTTTAAGGTATAATTATTGTGTATATTTGTATCTTTTTTGAGGTGAGTAAAAATGGAAAGACTAACAATTAAAAATTTGTTTACGCTTGAAAACACCATAGCAGTAAAAATTTTTGACGGTAAAGTATATCCTTGGGAGGTTTTGCCGCTCATAGGTAAATTTATCGTAAAACTCGGTAACGAGTTGCCAAAGGATAAATTTGAGCAAAGGGGCGAAAATATATGGATAGCCAAAAGCGCAGTGGTTGCGGCCAGCGCATCCATAACGGGTCCTTGTATTATTGATGAGGAGGCGGAAATCCGCCATTGCGCATTTATACGCGGTAATGCAATAGTAGGCAAAAATTGTGTGGTTGGTAATTCAACCGAACTTAAAAATGTAATTTTGTTTAATAATGTTCAGGTGCCGCATTATAACTATGTTGGCGATTCTGTTTTAGGCTACCGCTCACATTTGGGCGCCGGCGCTATAACGTCAAATGTCAAATCTGATAAATCACTCGTAAAGGTGAATTTAGAGGGTAAGAAAATAGAGACCGGCCTTAAAAAATTCGGCGCAATGGTAGGCGATAACGTTGAGGTTGGTTGCGGCAGTGTTTTAAATCCCGGAACAGTTGTTGGTAAAAACACCAACATTTATCCTTTGTCAATGGTGCGCGGTTTTGTGCCTGCTTCAAGTATCTACAAAAAGCAGGGCGAAGTGGTGCTGAAGGGATAAAAAGATGGAAAAGTGGGATATATTAAATTCAAACGGGCGTCATGTGGGGAAAACGGTGGTCCGCGGAAAAAGTATACTATCAAGTGGCGAATATCACTTGGTTGTGCACATTTGGGTTGAATCGGATGACGGCAAGTATTTAATACAACGCCGTTCAGAGCAAAAACGCTTGATGCCGGGCGAATGGGCGGCAACCGGTGGTGCCGCAGTGGCGGGAGAAGATTCCTTTACTGCCGCAAGGCGTGAGCTTTTAGAGGAACTTGGAATAAAATCAACCGCCGAAACGCTTAAATTTGTTCAGCGCATAAAACGCCGCAATGCGTTTGTTGATATATGGAAAATAAAAACAAACATTTCGGTATCCGAATTAACACTGCAAAAAAACGAGGTTTCCTCGGCAAAATGGGTTGATAAGGACACCCTTTTACAAATGATTAAGGAAGGCAAATTTCACGATTACGGTAAATATTACTGGGACGTAGTATTGGGAGTTCGTGAAAAGGCAGAGGTTAAATGAGCTTACAAAACGAAAAACAAAGCTGTGCTGTGTGTGGCGCATATCTCTTCCCCGAAGATGATGTTGTTTATTGCCCCGAGTGCGGCGCTCCGCACCATAGGGAATGCTATAACTCGGTGGGGCACTGCGCGTTAGAGCATCTTCACGGCACCGAAAAAGAGTATAAAAAAATCGAAATTACAAAAAACGAAGAAGAAAAAGAGCAAACATCCGCACCTTTAGGTAACGAAAGCAAGGTATGTCCTTTTTGCAAGAAAGAGATAGAAAATGATGCAAGGGTATGCCCCTATTGTGGCAGACCCAATATGTCGGGCGCATTTTTCACTTTTGATTTATCGGGTGGAGTTAAGGATGTAGAGGCAGTTGCGGAAAATGTAACGGCAGGCGATGTAAAACCGCTGGTTGCGGTTAATACGCAAAGATATCTTCCAAAATTCCTAAATTTCTTTAAGGGCAAAAAATATTCTTGGAACTGGTTGGCTTTTCTTTTGCCGCAAGGCTGGTTTTTCTCCCGCAAAATGTACAAAGCGGGCGCACTCGTAACGGCAATTATATTGGCTTTTGAAATATGCGCTTTTCCGATAAACAGTGTGCTAAATCAAAATATTTTTAAGGACTACACTGAGGTAGCATTATTCCTTACAAATTATTTTAACGAGTGCATTGCCACGGGCAATTATTTGCCGCTTGTATTCGCGTTTATCAGCACCTTCGGTCCGTTTTTAGTACGCATTTTTTCGGGAATATACGGCGATAAAATATACTATAATCACATAATATCCCGCGTTAAAGAGCGTGGTGAATCCGATTTGATGGATGAGGAATATTATCACAAATACGGAGGGGTTAGCCTCTTTGCATTTATGCTTGGCGTTATAGCGATGAATTACTTGCCGAGTTTGATTTTTATGCTTATGCAGTCATTTTAAAGGGGAGTTCTAATATGAGTGTTTTTTGTGTGAAATGTGGAACAGAGAATAATGAAGATTATAAATTCTGTAAAAACTGCGGCGCACTGTTGCCCGATTTAAACGAGGGCTATACACCGCCCGCAGCCCCAAAAAATACTGAAGAAAACGAAAGAATATATGGTATTGAAAAAAAGCATCTAAAAATGTTTGTTGGGCAAAATGATGATAAGATATTGTATAAATTTCGCGGTATGGAGTTGGCCGATTCCAAGGTATCATGGTGCTGGCCTGCCGCTATTCTTGGCTTCTTTTTTGGTTTTTTCGGTATATCATTTTGGTTCTTTTACCGCAAAATGTACAAGCCGGCTTTTTTGTCGGTAGCGATTGGCACACTGTTTTACATAGTTCAGGCATTTGTCTCTTTCGCACCTACAGTGGAGCTTGTGTCGCACATTGCGGAGCTTTTCAGCCCTGCGATGTATGAAATAGAAAATTTTGAACTATTTATGCAGTCGTTTTTAGATAAAATCTCCACCACGGCTATCGGTATAAATTTTTCGGGTATTTTTTCGGATGTTGAAAAGGTGCTCGCCGTGATTTTCGGTGGATTGTTCGGGCTTTATTTTTACAAAAATCATGTTGTAGAAAAAATCATCGAAACAACCGAAGAATATAGCGATGTGGAAGATTTAGATGACCGCCTTGAGAATGTAGGCGGTGTAAGTGGCGGAATGGCATTTTTAGGCGTTGTAATAATGCTTATAATAAGCTCGGCAGTATCTGCGGCACTTATTGCGGCAGTGCTACTTTCAATATAATAAAAAAACGGGAGAGTGTTTTTATGAAAATCAAAAAGGCAATAATACCCGCCGCAGGGCTTGGCACACGTGTGCTTCCTGCATCCAAAGCAATTCCAAAAGAAATGTTACCTATAGTTGATAAACCCGCCATACAGTATATTGTTGAAGAGGCGGTTAAAGCAGGTATTACCGATATACTTATCATAACAAACCGTGGTAAAGGTGCCATTGAGGACCACTTTGACCACTCTATTGAGCTTGAGGGTATGTTAAAAACCAAGGCCAAAAAGAAGCAGTTTGAGGAGATAACCTCAGTAACACAGCTTGCCAATATATACTTTATCCGCCAAAAGGAAACACGCGGCCTTGGGGATGCGGTGCTTCGCGCAAAGGAGTTTGTAGGGGACGAGCCCTTTGCAGTGCTTTATGGCGATGATGTTATTATTGGCGAAATACCCGCTATAGGCGAGCTTTGCGAGGCGTACGAAAAATACGGCAAAAATGTTGTAGGCATTAAAGAGGTAACCGATGAGCAGGTTGTAAAATACTGTTCTTTAAAGGTTGAAAAAAAAGAAGAAAACGTTTTTGATGTTAGCGATATGATAGAAAAGCCGAGTATCTATAATAAGTTTTCCAACTATTCAATATTAGGCAGATGCGTGCTTGATTCCCGTATTTTTGAAATACTTGAAAACACACCGCTTGGTGTAGGTAATGAATTGCAGCTTACCGATGCTATGAAAACCGTTGCCCGAAAAGAGGGTATGACGGGTGTTGTGTTCAGCGGCGAGCGACACGATATGGGTAATAAATTCGGAATGCTCAAAGCCAACATTGATGTAGGCCTTACACATCCCGAAACAAAAAATGAACTAAAAGCATATATAAAGAAATTGGCGGAAGAAATTTAATGAAAAAATATACAACATTGCTTTTCGATGCCGATGACACCCTGCTTGATTTTAAAAAGTGCGAAGCAACAGCGTTAGAGCTGATGATGAAAAGCAGAAATTTACCCTTTGTGCCTACCGATGTTGCACTTTACAGTGCGGTTAATCAAAGCTTTTGGGAGGCATATCAGCAAGGCATTATCAAAAAAAGTGAAATATCGGTTGGCCGATATAAAAAGTTTTTTGAAATAAAGGGCATTGAAACCGATGCCGAGTTAGCCGCCAAAACCTACGAGGGATTTTTGGCAAGGCAACATTTTGTTATCGAGGGTGCACTGGAGCTTTTGGAAAAGCTGCACCGTGATTACAAAATATACATAATTACCAACGGCACCGATTATATACAAAAACAAAGGCTGCTTGATAGCGGCATAACAGCGCTGACAGACGGGCTTTTCATATCAGAGATTGTAGGCGCACCAAAGCCTGAAAAGCAGTATTTCGATTATGTTTTAAATAATATCGCCGAAAAGGACAAAAGAAAAATCCTTGTTATCGGCGACAGTATGACCTCTGATATTTTGGGTGGTGTTAACGCAGGTATAGATACCTGTTGGTATAACCCCCACAAAAGCAAATATAAGTATAAACCAACCTATGAAATAGAAAGTTTATCAAATGTATTGAGGGTGCTTTAATGAAATACGGTGTTTTCTCGTGAAACTAATTTTAGGCAGCACATAAAAAAATATTGGAAATGCTTTGAAAATACATAAAAACAGCTAAAAAATTCATTAACAAATTTGGAAAAATCATTTAAAATTAAACATGTTTGTAATTAAAAATTAAGAAAGGAGGGTTCTGTATGTATGTGGCACAAAAAGTACCGCAGTATATTTTTGCATTGCTTAAAGAAAAAGGTGTCGATGTAAACGATATTTATCTCGCAACCTATTGCGATATGGATAAGCAACACAATTTTTGCGATACATATGTTGTTTTGACAGGCTCAAAGCTGTATGTTTTATCGGGATTAGGCACATTGGAGAAAAAGCAAAAAGGACGCAAAGGGCTTGATGTATGCTTTGTGGAAACCGCATATACAGAGTACCTGCTTTCTGATATCGAAAGCATACAGGTTGAGGAATTGATTTCTTCTGCTCGTATGGTTGCCAAAAACAAGGCGGGCGAGAGCATTTTTCTTACTTCTTTGACCAACTTTTGCAAAGCCGATGCATTTGCCTTTGCAAAGTATTTTAGGCGCATTAAAAAAGGAGAAATTTGCAGCGCTGATTTTATAATTGATAGCGCTGATGACCCGCGCGAAAACTGTTGCCCCAAATGTGGTATGCGTTATCCAAATCGCAATAGAAAGGTTTGCCCTAAATGTATGGAAAAGGGAAAGCTTTTTTCGCGTTTTGGTGTATTTTTAATGAAATATAAAAAAGAGCTTATCATTATGTTTTTGTCGTTGGTGTTTTTTACCGCGGCATCAACATTGGTGCCGTATTTTTCAAACGGCTTTTTTCTTGATAAGGTGTTAGAGCCAAAGGGTTCTCTTTACGGACAGGTGCTGCTTGCAATTTTAATTATTGCCGCAACCAAAATATTTATGAGGTTGGCTGAAATTATAAATGGTTATATTACAACCATGATATCGGCAAAGGTAGTGTATGACCTTAAAAAGACCATTTTTGGTGCGATAGAAAAGCTGTCTATGCGCTTCTTTACGGGACGCCAGACGGGTAGCTTGATGACGCAGGTCAATTCCGATTCAAACGCTATATATTCTTTCTTTTGCGATGCGTTGCCGTATTTTCTTATATCTGTTGTTCAGGTAGCAACGCTTTGCGTAATACTTTTCATTATGAATCCGTTGTTGGCATTCCTGTCATTAATAACTGTACCGCTTTTTATGGTGTGTTTTAAGTTGTTGCTAAAAAATATGGAAAAGCTTTTAGCAAAAAAATATTCGGGAGCCAGAATACTCGATTCACATCTATCAGATGTGCTTTCAGGCATTCGTGTTGTAAAGGCATTTTCGAAAGAAAAGCAGGAAATGTTTAGGTTTGTTAAGGACAACAAAAACGCCGCGCTCGGCAATCAAAAATTGGCGGAATTCAGGAACATTTCTTTCCCCGCTGTTAATTTTTTAATGTACATAAGTAATCTCGTTGCATTTGGTGTCGGCGGTGTTATGGTTATGAAGGGAGAAATTACATACGGAACCCTCATAACGTTTACTGCATATGTTGCAATGCTTTATGACCCAATAAGATTTTTTGTTGAGATTATAGATTGGTTTGCAGAATGCTCAAATGCGTTACAGCGTTTGTTTGAAATATACGATACAGAGCCTGAAATAACCGAAAGTCCAAATGCAGTAAACCCCGAAAAAATAAACGGCAAGGTTGAAGTTAAAAATGTGGATTTCAGTTATGATACTTCCAGAAAAATATTAAAAAATGTATCTTTTGATGTGGATGCCGAAACCACACTCGGTATTGTAGGCCATACGGGAGCCGGCAAAAGCACAATAGCCAACCTGATTATGCGCCTTTATGATGTCGATGAAGGCGGCGTATATATAGATGGTATAAATGTTAAGGATTTATCGTTTGCGGCACTCTATGAAAATATAGCTATCGTATCGCAAGAAACGTATTTGTTCATCGGCACAATTTTCGAAAATATTAAATATGCAAAACCTGATGCCACATTTGAAGAGGTTATAAATGCGGCAAAATTTGCTGGGGCACACGATTTTATTATGAAGCTACCCGATGCGTATAATACAAAAATCGGTTTCGGCTTCAGTGATTTATCGGGCGGCGAGCGGCAGAGAATATCTATTGCAAGGGCGTTGCTTAGGGACCCCAAGATATTAATTCTTGATGAAGCCACCGCGGCAATGGACACCAAAACCGAAAAGCTTATACAAAATGCGCTTTCATCTCTCACAAAAGGCAAAACAACCATTATTATCGCACACCGCTTATCAACCCTTCGTGATGCCGATAAATTGATAGTGATAGAAAAAGGCAAAGTGGTTGAAAGCGGTACCCACAAGAAGCTTTTAGAAAAAGAGAACGGTGTGTATCGTAAACTATATACACTTCAAAATGAGGCACTTAAAAATGCCGGTATTATAGATTAGGAGGACTCAAATGGAAGAAAATCAAGCCACAAAAATTATACCCCTTAATAGCGAGAACGCCTCCTTTTTTGTAAAAAACGGTTTTTTGGGTATGAAATATAAAGAGCAAGAGTTTTCACGAGTTTTTTTACATCGTATTTTTCCGTTTGAAAAGGAATGGGAATATATTTCGGTAATGGGCGAAGATTTGCAAGAAATCGGTATAATTAAAGATATCGATTGTTTCTCGGAATCGATAAAAGAACTTTTAACTCAAGAACTCCAAAGGAAATACTATGTTCAAAAGGTTGAAAAAATAGTACAACTTAAAGAGCGTTACGGATTTTCTTATTGGAATATAATTACTGCTGAAAACAGACAGGTTAATTTTACAATGCAGGACACCTTCCGTAACATATTACGCGTTGGGGAAGATAAGGCGGTTCTTATGGATGTTGATGGTAATCGTTTTGTTATCGAAAGTATCTCAGCACTTGATCGCAAAAGCTATAAAAAGATAGAACTTTATTTATAGGGTGAAATTTTGGAAGAAAAAACACTTTTTTCGTTTGGATACAATTTGCATCCCACAAAACCGTTTGAATTGCTTAACGGCAAGGTTACAGTAACCGAAAAATGCTTAACGGTTTTTGTTGGCGATGAAATAGAGCAGTGCATACCACTTGAAAAAATAGCTGAACTCATAACAAATATGGGTGTCGGCTGTGTCTTTTTGTCCTATAAAGAAAAAAGTGATGGCAGCATACATCTTATTTGCCGAGGCGATGCAAGGCACGCAAAAAAGATAATCAGAGCGGCGAGAGATTTTAATATATATTTAGAGGATGGTCGTTTACCGAATGGCCAAAATGAAAACCATAATAAATGTAAAAAATGCGGCCGCCCTATCAATAGCACAAGCGGAAAATGTGCCGCGTGCCGTGATAAAAAGGAAACCTTTAAACGTCTTTGGGGATTTTTGTCTCCCCATAAGTTATTTGTTTTTTCATCCATTTCCCTATATTTTATTATTAGCGCAATTAATCTTTTGTTACCTATCTTGCAAAGAATAGGCGTGGATTCTTACATACAAAACCAAAATAGTAAGGACATCAACGGATTTATTCTTGTGGTGCTTTCAATGCTGGCGTTACAATTTATTATGCGCGCTATAACTGTTGTCCGTTCTCAGCTGTTGATTGTGGCAAGTAATCGTATGCTGGTAGATATGAGGAATCAACTGTTCCAAAAAATCTCTCAGTTATCGATTTCGAAAATAACAAAGCATACAGCGGGCGAGCTTATGCACCGTATCTCAAACGATACAAATGCGGTTGAACGCTTTTTGACCAACTTTTTGCCGGGTACACTTGAACAGTTAGTGGTATTTGTTGTGGTGGCGGCGTATTTACTGTTCTTTGACCCAATGCTTTTCTTGCTAATTATGATACCCACTCCGTTTGTAGTGTTATCATTTAGATTTTTCTGGCATTTGATGCGCACTTTATTCCATAAAAGATGGCAGGCGGCATCCAAAACCAACACTGTTTTACACGATATTTTTTCGGGTATACGCGTTGTTAAGTCCTTTGGTATGGAAGAAAGGGAAGGCAAGCGGTTTGATGACTCGGCAAAAGAGGAAAAAAATCTACAGCAAAAAACCGATGGTATTTGGAGTATATTAATGCCGATAATCCGATTTTTTGTTGGATTTGGCGAATTTGTAATACTTTTTTATGTTGGTAACAAAATTCTCGATGGCAGTATGACCTTGGGCGAAATGGCACAGTTTTCGGCGTATGCGGGTATGATTTACGGCCCACTTGGTATGATTGCAAACATTCCGCGCCACTTTATTCATTTTATGACGGCGTCATCCAAAATTTTTGAAATTTTAGATGAAGAGATAGATGTTATCGATGCCGAAAAATCCGTGGATTTGGATATTGAGGGCAATATAGACATCAAAGATGTGTCCTTTGGATATGATAGCGGCAATGAGGTTTTGCACAAAATCAATTTGCACATAAAAAAAGGCGAGTTTATTGGATTGGTGGGACCGTCCGGTGTTGGCAAATCAACGCTTATAAATCTTGTTATGCGCCTTTACGATGTAGAGGATGGCTCTATTACCGTAGATGGTGTTGACATCCGCAATATTTCTCAAGATTCCTTGCGCAGTCAAATAGGTGTAGTGCTCCAAGAAACCTATCTTTTCTCGGGCACAGTTTATCAAAATATTGCCTACGCAAAGCCTACAGCCACAATGGAAGAGGTTATTTCCGTTGCAAAGCTTGCAGGTTGCCACGAGTTTATAACAAAAATGCCCGATGGTTATAACTCAAAGGTTGGCGAAAAGGGCTCGACTCTTTCTGGCGGAGAAAGGCAAAGAATAGCCATAGCCCGAGCACTGCTACATAATCCTAAAATACTAATTCTTGATGAAGCAACCGCATCACTTGATACCGAAACCGAGAAGCAAATACAGGATGCTCTGGCTAATCTCTCAAAAGAGCGTACGACAATTGCCATAGCCCACCGTTTATCAACACTTCGCAATGCAACACGCCTTGTCGTGCTCGATAAGGGCAGGGTGGCCGAGGTTGGTACCCACGATGAACTCGTAGCGAGGAAGGGCATTTATTACGGACTTGTTATGGCACAAAGGGAAATGTCAAATATTGATATAAACGATTAAAAATACGGCACTGAACTATTCAGTGCCGTATTTTTATGCCATTTCAGAAGATAATAAAATGGGTGAAAATATGAAAATTAAAGAATATATAAACACAAAAAATGTGTTGGGCGGCATTGCCGTTGGATTTATTAACGGGCTTCTTGGTGCGGGCGGCGGTATGATAGCCGTACCCGTGCTTAAAAAGTTGGGATTTTCTCAAAAAGATGCACAAGCCAATGCCATTGCCGTAATTTTGCCGATATCGGTAATAAGCGCGGCACTTTATTTATTGCAAGGCAATGTTACCTTTAGTGATGCGTTAATCTATATTCCCGGCGGCGTTATCGGCACTATAATAGGCACATTTTTATTATCAAAATTATCATCAAAAACCTTAAAAAGAATATTTGGCGCTTTTATGGTTTTCGCAGGCGTGCGCCTGCTTATGAAATGAATATCACAGCCCTTTTAGCAGGGCTTTGTTCGGGAATTATCGCATCAATGGGTATGGGCGGCGGCGCGGTGCTGCTGATATATCTTACGGCATTTTTATCGGTGCCGCAACTAAATGCGCAGGGGATAAATTTAATATTTTTTATTCCTATCGGTATTATGTCGGTAATAATTTATGTAAAGCAAAAAAAGATTAAGTTTAAGTCCACCATTCCGTTGGCGGTTTTCGGTGTGGTGGGCAGTCTTGCAGGAATTTGGGTAACCCGCGTTTTAGATGGCGCTTTTTTAGGCAAAATATTCGCTTTTTTCCTTATTTTTTTAGGTATTTCCGAAATATTCAAAAAGGATAAAAATACCCCTTGAAAAAGCCCTTGTTCTTTGTTATACTAAAAAAAGAATAAATGTTCGGGAGGACTTTGTTATGTCAAGACCGTCTCTTAAAGAAAAACAGTTAAAGGTGTATAACTACCTTGTTAAAAAAATATCGGCGGGTTTGCCGCCAACCGTTAGGGAAATTTGTCTTGCTACGGGTATAAAGTCTACATCCACCGTACACGAGATATTAAACGTGTTGGAGGAAAACGGATATATATATCGCGATGCGCGTTATTCCCGCGCTATAAGAATAGAGGGGGCTACCGAGTCGGCACAGGTTCCCGTTATCGGTAGGGTAACGGCAGGTCAACCCATTTTAGCGGTTGAAGAAATTGAAGACTATATTCCGTACCCCACACGTGATGCTGAAGGCCTTTTTGCCTTGCGCGTTCAGGGCTTAAGTATGAAAAACATCGGTATTATGGATGGCGATATTGTTGTGGCCGATAAAGATGCGTATATTCGCGAGGGCGATATAGTCATCGGTATGGATGGAGATGAAGCAACAGTTAAACGTTATATAAAGGAAAACGGTAGAGTTGTATTTATGCCCGAAAATGAAGATTTTGACCCAATTTACCCCGAAAATCCATCAATTCTCGGTAAAGTTATCGGCAGTTATAGGAAGTATTAAATTATGAGAAAATATGTTGAAATATTTACCGATGGCGCCTGCTCTGGTAATCCCGGTCCTGGTGGTTGGGGTGTGGTGCTGCGCTATGGCGATAAGGAAAAAGAACTGTGCGGCGGAGAAAAAGAGACCACCAACAACCGTATGGAATTAACGGCGGCTATTATGGGACTAAAAGCACTTAAAGAGCCGTGCATGGTGCGGCTTGTAACCGACTCAAAATATGTAGCTGACGGTATCACAAAAGGCTGGGCTGAGTCTTGGCGAAGCAATAATTGGCGCAAGGCCGATAAAAAGCCCGCCCTTAATACTGATTTGTGGGCTGAACTTTTAGATTTGTTATCGGTGCACGAGGTGCGTATAGAGTGGGTTAAAGGCCACGCAGGACACCCCGAGAATGAGCGTTGCGATAATTTAGCCGTAAATTTCTATAAAAATTTTTAATATACCTATTGAAATGTATACTAAAATAGTATAAAATAACTTTTGGTAAAAAATATTAAAAACAAGGGATTAAAAAATGGGAAAATTTATTTATGCAGATAATGCGGCAACAACTGCTTTGTCTCCTAAGGTTTTAGAGGGTATGATGCCGTATTTAACAACCGAATATGCCAATGCGTCAAGCCTTTATGCTTTTGGCTCTGCGGCAAAAGAGGCGGTAGAAAAGGCGAGGAATCAGGTAGCGGTAGCCTTGGGTGCCCGCGATAACGAGATTTACTTTACCGCAGGCGGCAGTGAAGCGGACAACTGGGCAATTAAGGGTTACGCTCACGCTATGCTCAAAAAGGGTAAAAATCATATAATTTCCACTAAGTTTGAGCATCACGCGGTGCTTCATACTTTAGATGCTCTTGCAAAGCAAGGCTTTGAAATAACGCTTTTGGACGTTCATTCTGACGGACTTGTGCGTGTGGATGAGTTAAAAGCAGCGATAAAGGACACAACGGGTCTTGTAACGGTTATGTATGCCAATAATGAGATAGGCACCGTGCAACCTATAGCCGAAATCGGTGCAGTTTGTCGCGAAAAGGGTGTTGTGTTCCATACCGATGCCGTTCAAGCGGTAGGTAATGTTGAGATTGATGTTAAAGCGCAAAATATTGATATGCTGTCCCTGTCGGCACATAAATTCCACGGCCCTAAGGGTATGGGCGCGCTTTATATTAAGCGCGGTATACCTTTTGGCAATTTGATTGACGGCGGCGCACAAGAGAATAGGCGCCGTGCAGGTACCGAAAATACTGCAGGTATTGTAGGTACGGGTATCGCAATTACCGAAGCGGTAGCAACCATGAAAAAGCGCAACGAAAAGTGCCGCGAAATCAGTAATTATATTATGGATAATTGCTTAAAAATCGAGCGTTCGCGTGTAAATGGCGATAGAACCAAACGGCTTCCGGGTAATGTTAATATGTGCTTTGAGGGTGTTGAAGGCGAGTCGCTGTTACTTATGCTTGATGCAAAGGGTATATGCGCGTCATCGGGCTCGGCTTGTACCTCGGGCTCGCTTGACCCAAGCCACGTACTGCTTAGCATTGGCCTTAAACACGAGGTGGCCCACGGCTCACTGCGTTTAACTTTTAGCGATGATAATACTTTGGATGATGCAAAATATATATGCGAAGTTTTGCCACCCATAATCGAGCGACTTCGCGCAATGTCGCCACTTTGGGACAAAATTAAATCAGAGGAGAACAATTAATGTATACTAAGCAGGTAATGGACCATTTTGAAAATCCGCGTAACGTGGGCGAGCTTGCCGATGCTAACGGCATTGGTGAAGTTGGCAACGCAAAATGCGGAGATATAATGAAAATATTTTTAAAGGTAGAAAACGGCATTATTGCCGATGTTCGCTTTAAAACCTACGGTTGCGCATCGGCTATTGCAACAAGCTCAATAGCAACCGAAATGATAAAGGGACAGCCGCTTGAAAAAGCGATAGAGCTTTCAAATAAAGCGGTTGTTGAAGCACTCGGCGGTTTGCCGCCGCACAAAATTCACTGCTCGGTATTGGCAGAGCAGGCAATTAAGGCCGCTGTTGCCGATTATTATACAAGGCAGGGCGTTGACCCAACACCCTTTGTCGGCAAAATCGACCACGACTGCGAGCATTGTGAGGGCTGCGGTCATTAATTAAAATAATATATCATTATTGGCTCATTTTTTTCATATAATTTTTTTGTAGAGTTTATGAAAAGAAAGGTCTGATAATGATGAAAGGTTATTTTCCTGAAGGTTGGCTCTCGGACACCGTAACAAACAAGAAAAAAATATTTACACCCTTAAGCATTACACAAGCAATGCAGTCGGGTGATATTTTGGAAGCGGCTGTGCTTATGTGCGATGCCGATCATAATCTTATAGTAAATCTCGGTTGTATGAACGGTATCATTCCGCGTGTGGACGGTGCCGTTGGTATAAAAGAGGGCACTGTGCGTGATATTGCGCTTATTTCCCGTGTGGGAAAATCGGTTTGCTTTACAGTAAAATGCGTTGAAACCGATTCGGGCGGCAAAATGTATGCCATACTATCCCGCCGCGAAGCGCAAATTCAGTGCAGCGATAATTATATATCTAAGCTAACCCCGGGCGATGTTATAGATGCGCGTGTAACCCACCTTGAAACTTTCGGTGCGTTTTGCGATATCGGTTGCGGCATTATTGCTATGCTGCCTATTGATTCTATTTCGGTATCGCGTATCGCGCACCCGCGCGACCGCTTTCGTATCGGCGATGATATAAAGGTGGTTGTAAAACAAATTATGCCTGATGGCAGAGTGATGCTTTCCCACAAGGAGCTGCTCGGCACCTGGGAGGAAAATGCCGATTTGATTAAAGCGGGGCAAACAGTTACGGGTATTATTCGCTCGGTTGAAAGCTACGGCGTTTTTGTTGAAATAACCCCAAATCTTGCAGGCCTTGCCGAGCCTAAGGCAGATGTTTCGGTTGGTCAGCAAGCAAGCGTTTTTATAAAAAGCATAATACGTGAAAAAATGAAGGTAAAATTAATAATTATCGATAGCTTTGATAGTTATTATGTAACACCGATTAAATATTTCACTGATGAGGAGCATTTGGATGAATGGTATTATTCTCCGCCCGATTCGGTAAAACAGATTTACACTGAGTTTTAGAGTGTGTTTGGAGGATGTTAAAATGGAAGATAGAAAATGTAACGATACATCTTGTAATGGCGATTGCAGTAATTGCGCATCGGCAAAACATGAGCCACAAAGTATGCTCGCCCCTTTAAATGAGTATAGCACCGTTAAAAAGGTTATCGGCGTTGTAAGCGGTAAGGGTGGCGTTGGTAAATCTTTGGTTACAGGCGGTTTGGCTGTTAGTATGAGCCGCGCGGGCTATAAAACAGCCGTGCTTGATGCCGATATCACAGGCCCGTCAATACCCAAAATGTTCGGTGTAAATGCAAGGGCCATGCAGGATGCAACAGGTATTTTACCCGCAACCAGTCCTGACGGCATAAAACTTATGTCGGTTAACCTTTTGCTTGAGGATATAGAGGCGCCTGTTGTTTGGCGAGGCCCCGTTATTGCAGGTGCAGTAAAACAGTTTTGGACCGACGTTGCTTGGGGCGAGATTGACTATATGTTTGTTGACTGCCCACCCGGAACGGGCGACGTACCACTCACAGTTTTCCAAAGCTTGCCGCTTGATGGTATTGTAATAGTAACATCTCCGCAAGATTTGGTATCATTAATCGTTAAAAAAGCATACAATATGGCTAAAATGATGAATATCCCCGTGCTTGGCATTGTTGAGAATATGAGCTATATCAAATGCCCCGATTGCGGCAAGGAATTCCATATTTTCGGTAGCGGCAAAACCGAAACGGTTGCCGATGAGCTGGGTGTACCGCTGTTAGCAAGAATACCTATCGATACCGATATGGCTACACTTATTGATAACGGTATGTTCGAAAAACACCAAAACGACTATTTTAAAGAAGCCGCAACCTATATCGATGCAAAACTTAATAAGTAATTAAAAATGCACTTGGAAATCCAAGTGCATTTTTTAATATTTATTCACGAAATCTGCTTTGATGATGTTTCTTTTCCCTTTTGGTTTAGTTTAGAAAAAACTTTGCCTTGCTCAATATATATACTTTGCTGTTCGGGAGAGAGTGTTCTAAAATTGCGCAGCAGTTCGGATTCCAACGGACTGCTTTTGGATTTTGGGTGATAATCGAGCAAATAATCGGTAGAAACATCAAAAAATTTTGCAATGCGACATAGTATTTCAAAATCGGGCTGACGGGCGTTCTGTACATAACTACTGACTGTAGATGCGGCCAAGTTAAGCGCTGCCGCAAATTGTTTTTGTGTTAGGTTGTTTTCCTCTAAAAGCTTTTTTAAAATATCGCCGAATTGCATCAAATCCCTCCTTTTTATATATTTTACTATAAATGAACACATTATGAAAATGTAGGACGCATTTCGAGTTGACAGAACTCGAAAAGAGTGGTAAAATATTCAAAAAGAGTTGCATGGCGTCATGTAAGATTGAATATAAAATTGTTAAAGGAGTAACAAAAAATGAGAAAGTTTGTAGCTATAGTATTATCATTAGTTTTAATATTATCCATATGCCCGCTAGGGTTGTTTAGTTTGACCGCAAGCGCAGAAACTGATACAAGCGGTACAACGGGTGACTGCACCTGGTGGCTTGAAGGCACAGTGCTAACCATTAGTGGTAATGGTAGCATGACCAATTATACTTCTTCAAGTATACTTCCATGGGGTACGGAAATTACAAAAGTAATAATAAGCGAAGGCATCACAAGGATTGGTGATTATGCCTTTTCTAATTGTGCCTTTATCACCGAAATTTCCTTTCCGGATAGTATAAAAAGTATAGGTCAGTCAGCGTTTTATGGTTGCTACAGTATTGATAAATTTATCATTCCTGAAGGTGTGGAAAGTATCGGAAGCCGCGCATTTGCCTATTGCAGAGATGTAAAAGAAATCGTTATTCCGTCAACTGTTTCAAGTTTACCAAATGATGTTTTTGACGGTGATTTTAACCTTACCGATTTAACGATTAAGGGTGGCGTTTCAACATATAAAAATCGCATGTTTTGTGAATTAGAAGGTCTCAAAAATCTATATCTTTACGGAAATGATTATACGATTTCTGATAATTGTTTTTACTATTTTTACAATCTAAAAAAACTTGTTTTAGGTGGAAATATTAAAAGTATCGGAAATAATGCATTTAAGGGGTGCAGTGGTCTTACTGATATTTGGTATTCCGGTGCTGAGTTAGATCGTGCCGAAATTTCAATAGGTACTTCTAATAGTGAACTGGAAAATGCAACATGGCATTATAATACATGTGAAACCCATACATATTCTATGGATTGTGATAATACATGTGAAAATTGCGAATGGACAAGAGATGCCAATCACAGCTACACATTAAATGGTGGATATACTTGTTCTGTTTGTAAATTCAGCAAAAAACCCGAGGCACCCACTATAGAGGATATGGGACCCGGTTATGTTGTTTTAAAAGGTACGGAGGGTTTTGAGTACGGCATTGGTGAAGAATTTAGACCAGAAATCGGTATCGTATGGCAAGACAGTCCCGTTTTTAACATATATAGGGAAGTAGGCCAAAATCCCGGGATATGGTTTTGCCAACGCGTTAAGGCATCTGATATCGCACAGCAAAGCGATACAAGCGCTACTTTGTTTATTAGTCTACCGGCGACACCATCTGCACCATCTGCACCCGAGTTGGTTAGTAAGACCGAATATACGGTAACTCTCAAGTTGTATGATGGGTATGAGTACAGTATTGATGGTGTAAACTGGCAGGATAGTAATGTATTTACAGAACTGTCTCATAACACGTCTTATAATTTCTACCAGCGTGTTAAGGAAACCCCAGGCTGTTTTGCGAGCTTTACAAGCCCTGCATTGACTGTTACTACCGAAAATATAGTTGTAGGTATTAGCATAAACACAACAATCAATAAAAACAGTTATCTTGAGGGCAAAGATAATCTTGACCTGACAGACGGAACTTTGTTGGTTAAATATGAAGATAACACAGATGAAGTTATCCCCATAACCGCCGATATGGTTTCGGGCTTCAATAATAAAATCACAGGTGTTCAGACCTTAACTATAACTTATCGTGGATATACGGCCGAAATAACTGTGTACATAGTGCCCAAGACTTTGATTTCAATTGTTCTCATTCCCCAAAATCTTAAAACTGAGTATTCGGAAAAACGAGATGAACTGGATGTATCGGGCGGCACAATGTTGGCTCTTACATATAACAACGATACAATTGAGACAATCGAACTAACCAAGGATATGGTATCGGGCTTTGATAATAGTGTTGTTGGCAAACAAACTCTTACAGTATCTTATGGTGGAAAGACAACAACCTACGAAATTGAAATTATTGCTCGTAACTTAACAGGTATCAAAATTACCAAGACACCGAACAAGACCGAGTATCTTGAGGTTAAAGATCAACTTAATGTCGTAGGCGGACAAATAACACTTTATTATGATAACGAAACTGAAGAAACGATTGCCATTAAGGAAAGTATGGTTACAGGTTTTGATAATACTAAAGTGGGAGAACAAGTTTTAACTGTTAATTATGGTGAAAAGACTGCAGAATTTGTAGTAATAATTTTGGGCTTAGGCGACATTGACGGCGTAGACGGCATTACTGATGCTGATGCTGAATGGTTACTGATGTTCACTTTCTTCCCGGACGATTACCCTGTAAATCAGACTTGTGATTTTAATGGCGATGGTAAGGTCAATGATGCCGATGCCGAGCATTTGCTGATGTTTACCTTCTTCCCCGAAGATTATCCATTGCACTAAAGGAGAATAAAAATGAAAAAAATTGTTAGTTTAATAGTAAGTCTTATCTTAATTATTTCGCTTTGCGTAACTGCAAACGCAGCAGGTTCAGCCACCCTTAACGGAAACACTTCTGTAACGGTTGGTAGCAACATTGAGTTTACCGTTAACGTAAGCGGTTGCGGCGATGCAACTTCTATCGCCGTTGCGGTTTCATACGGTGACGGTTTCGAGCTTGTATCGGGTAATTGGCTTAAAAGCGGTTCTATAACAAAATTCGATACCGCAACTGATAAGGGAGCGTTGGGTGGATTATCATCACCTGATGTTAACGGAAATTTGTTTAAGATTGTTTTGAAGGCAAAAACAGCTTCTAAAAACAATCAAACCGTTAGTGTTAACGTTATTGCAAAAAATGGTTCAACCGAAATAATGAACGTAACCCCTTCAAAATCGGTTAAGATTAACTGCAAAACCCACACCTACGGCTCATACACTAAAAAGGACAACTCAAACCACACCCGTACTTGTTCGGCTTGTGGTGCAATAGAAACAAAGGCGCACACTTGGAACAGTGGCACGGTAACAAAAACTGCTAACTGTAAGGAAGCGGGAACCAAAACCTACACTTGTACTGCAACAGGTTGCGGTGCCACAAAGACCACAACCATCGCAAAAACCAACAACCATACATACGGTGCGTGGTCGCAGACCAAAGCACCCGGTTGTACCACAAAAGGTCAACAAAAGAGAACTTGTTCAACTTGTCAGAAGGTAGAAACAAAGGATATAGCTGCAGTAGGTCATAAAATGGGTAGTTGGACCACAACCAAAAAAGCTACCTGTGAAGCAAAAGGTGAGCAAACAAGAACCTGCGCTAAATGCACACACAAGGAAACAAAGGCAATAGCGGCGCTCGGCCACAAATTTTCCAACCCCACAGTAACCAAACAACCCACCTGTACCGAAACGGGTATTGAAAGCGGCAAGTGTACAACTTGCGGCAAAACAACTACAAACACCATAGCGGCTAAAGGTCATAAAACGGAAAACTATGTAGTAATACTCGAGCCCACCTGTACTGAAGACGGCAAAAAAGAAGGCACTTGTACGGTTTGCGGCGCAAAGGTGGAAGAAAAAGTAGCGGCTACGGGACACACCTACGGTGAGGCGGTAATCACAAAAGAAGCAACCGAAACCGAGACGGGACTTAAAACACAAACTTGTTCTGCCTGCGGAGATGTTGTTGAAGAAGTTATTCCGATGATTTCTGCAAAACCCAATGCACCAACCGATAATACGGTTGATACCGATAACGGCGGAGAATCAAACGGCATTGTTTGGATAATTATCGCCGCCGCGGCAGTGGTTATCATAGGCGCAGTTGTAACAATAATAATTATAAAAAAGAAAAAAGTATAATAAAAACGGACACGGGTAACCCCTGTGTCCGTTAATATTTTTTCTTGAAAATATTAACGTTTATGGTATACTGTTAGTAAGTATTATAAAAATGAGGAATTGTTATGAGAATTGTTGTAAAAGTTGGTACTTCTACTCTGGCTTATGAGTCGGGTAGGCTCAATATACGCCATATGGAAGATTTTTGCCGTGTGCTTAGCGACCTTAAAAATCAAGGCCACGAAATTATCGTGGTATCAAGCGGCGCTATCGGTATGGGTATGGGCAAATTATCGCTCAAAAAACGCCCCGAGGACATTCCAACCCGTCAAGCAGCGGCGGCGGTGGGGCAGTGCGAGCTTATGTATACATACGATAAAATGTTTGCCGAGTATAACCACACAGTAGCACAGCTTCTTATAACAAACTATGTAATAAACAATTCCGATATGGCGGAGAATTTTAAGAACACCCTA
>SVOM01000020.1 GCA_015066405.1 Oscillospiraceae bacterium | reverse complement strand
GAAATCTTTAAAACTTTCATTCTTTTTCTGCCTTCGCCACCGTTATAACAACGGCTCTCCATCGCCTCAGCTAAATCATAGGCACGGCGCACGGAAGAAATCAGCAAAGGAATTAATATAGGAATAATTGCTTTAACGCGTTTTGATAAATTACCACTCTCAAAATCAGCTCCGCGTGCTTTTTGTGCATTTATAATTTTTTCGGTTTCTTCAACAAGGGTTGGTATAAAGCGAAGCGCAATAGTCATCATCATTGACATTGCGTGAACTGCACCGCCAAGACCAATATACTTTAATGGAGAAAGTAAACGCTCCAAGGCATCGGTTAAATCGTTTGGAGTTGTGGTATAGGTAAGCACCGAGCTTGCGATAATAAGCAAAATCACACGCATTCCCATATAAATCGAACGTTCTATACCACCGGTAGTTATGGTAATTTTCCAAAATTCCAGCAAAACATTGCCATCCTTAACATAAAAAATGTTAAGCAACATTGTGATGATTAAAATAGGTACTATAATTTTTAAGTTTTTTAAATATACCACTATAGGCACCCTTGTAACTAATAACAACGCAAGTATTGAAATAGTTAAAAACAAAAGTGAAAATAGATTTGCCGCACAAAAAATTAAAACAAGCAGTGCTAACAATAAAACAATTTTAATGCGTGGGTCTAATCTATGCACCACAGAATTTGTAGCAAAATATTGGCCGATGGTTAAATCTTTAATCACTTAAACCACCGCCTTTTCTTAAATTCAAGATGGCCGCGGCGGCCTCATCAACCGTTATGATATCTCGTGGCAAATCAATGCCCTTTTCAATAAGTCCGTGAATTATTTTGGTGATTTGCGGCACATCAAGTCCAATTTTTTTAAGCTCTTCACGCTTTGAAAAAACGTTTTTAGGCATATCAAACATAACTACGCTGCCTTTATTTAAAACGAGTATTTTATCGGCAAGCATAGCCATATCTTCCATCGAATGCGACACAACAAAAACAGTTGCATTGTTTTTATCTCGATACTTTTTAATAATATCCATAACCGTCGCCCTGCCCTGTGGGTCAAGACCGGCGGTTGGCTCATCAAAAACAATAATTTCGGGTTTCATAGCGAGAACACCCGCTATTGCTACACGACGCTTTTCTCCGCCCGATAAATCAAATGGCGATTTTTCAAGATAGTCGGCGGGAATTTCGACACTAACTGCCGATTCCCTAACGGCTTTTTCAATTTCGTCTTCAGAAAGACCCATATTTTTAGGACCAAAAGCAATATCTTTGTATACCGTTTCATCGAAAAGCTGATACTCGGGATATTGGAATACAAGACCAATTTTTGAACGTATGTTGCGAATTTCTTTTGGGTTTTCCCAAATATCACGCTCATTATAAAAAATTTTGCCATCGGTAGCCTTAAGCAACCCGTTCAAGTGTTGAACGAGTGTTGATTTTCCTGAGCCCGTATGACCTATAATACCGATAATTTCGCCTTTTTCGGCTGTAAACGAAACATCAACAATTGCATCCTTGCAAAATGGAGTGTTAGGGTTATAGGTATATGTTAAATTTTCAACCCTTAAGAGCGACAATTTTATTCCTCCGTTTTTAAGCTGTCGACAATGGCGGCCACTGTATCTTCAACCGATACAACACCCGCACTAATTTCTAATTTGTTTAACAATTCAGTTGTCTGTGGAACGCTGAGGCGCGATTTTTCAAGAACACCAATATTGCTGAAAATATCGGCTGCAGTACCATCCTTAACAATTTGTCCATCATCCATAATGATAACTCTATCGGCAAACTCAGCCTCATCCATATAATGAGTTATCAGAATAACTGTTATTCCCATTTCTTTATTAAGGCGCAGTATTGTATTAATGACCTCTCGCCTACCTGATGGGTCAAGCATAGCTGTCGGTTCATCAAGAACAATACATTCGGGCTGCATCGCAATAATACCTGCAATAGCAACACGTTGTTTTTGACCGCCTGAAAGCTTATTTGGGGCAAAATCGCGAAACTCATACATATCAACGCTTTTAAGCGCTTCGTCAACACGTCGCCGTATTTCAGTAGGTTCAAGACCTAAATTTTCAGGTCCAAAGGCGACATCCTCTTCAACGACCGAAGCAATTAATTGGTTATCAGGGTTTTGAAAAACAAGCCCTACTGTTCGCTTAATTTCAATTTCTTTATCGGGGTTGTCGGTTGCAATGCCGTTAACTAAAACGGTACCCTCGGTCGGTTTCAGCAAACCGTTAAGTAGTTTTGCAAGTGTAGATTTACCCGAGCCGTTATGACCTAAAATTACGGTAAAGGAGCCACGCTCTATTGATAAATTCAAATCATCAATAACCTTTTCGGCTCCGTTTTCGGAATCGTTAAATTCAAATTTTAGGTTTTTAATTTCAATAATATTATCCAACGTTTTATTCACCAATCCAAACAGTTGTATTACCGCAAGGTAAAATAATGCTCTTTTTAGTAACCTTTAAGCCAATCTCATCGGTGTATACCTTTTGACCTTTGCCATGAGATATGTACAACTCAGTGAGATAGTTTAAAATTGTGGGTGATAGCCCGGTTGTATACGAATTTAAAAAGAAAAACAATGGCTTATCGCTTAATAATTTACCCGTTTCCGATAAAAGCTCGGAAATTTGCCCCTCAAGCTTCCATACCTCGCCGCCGGGTCCCCTACCGTAAGACGGCGGGTCCATAATAACGGCGTCATACTTTTTGCCGCGGCGTATCTCGCGTTTTACGAATTTAAGACAGTCATCAACAAGCCAGCGCACAGGCGCATCGCCCACCCCCGAAACTGCGGCATTCTCCTTTGCCCATTGCACCATACCTTTTGATGCATCAACGTGGGTTACCTCAGCCCCTGCCTTAAGGCAAGCAACGGTAGCGCCGCCCGTATATGCAAACATATTTAATACCTTTATTTTTCTACCTGAATTTTTGATTAAGTCCATGGCAAGCGCCCAGTTAACCGCTTGTTCGGGAAAAAGACCAGTATGCTTAAATCCCATAGGCTTTAATCTAAACTCTAAATTTTGGTATTTAATATTCCATATATCGGGGACTTTTTTTAGTGTTTCCCAATATCCGCCACCGGAACTGGAACGATGATAAACGGCGTGAGCGTCATCCCAACGCTTGTCCTGTCTACCCGTATGCCACATAACTGTTGGATCCGGTCGGATAAGAATAATATTACCCCAACGTTCGAGGCGCTGACCGTTATCGGCATCTATTAATTCATAATCATTAAAATCTTCTACAAAGCGCATAATAATTCCTTTTAAAAAAGTTTTTGTTGTAAGCTATCGTTTTTACCTTCAGGACGTTCAAGACCTAAATGCTCATAAGCCGCAGGCGTTACACAGCGACCTCTTGTTGTTCTTGATAAAAAGCCGATTTGCATAAGATACGGCTCATAAACATCTTCTATAGTGATGCTTTCTTCTCCAAGAGCTGCCGCCAAAGTATCAAGTCCGACAGGACCGCCACCATAAACATTAATGATAGTGCTAAGCATTCTGCGATCAAATTCATCAAGGCCGAGCTCATCAATTTCAAAACGTTCAAGTGCGGCACGTGCAACCTTTTCGTCAATAACACCATCATATTCTATTTGCGCAATATCACGCACACGTTTAAGCAAACGGTTTGCAATACGAGGTGTACCACGTGAGCGTGATGCTATTTCGAGCGCACCGTCATCATCGGTTTCAATGCCAAGAATACCTGCCGAACGTTTAATTATTTTTGCAAGTTCTTCGGGTGTGTACAATTCCAAGCGCAACAGCACGCCAAATCTATCACGAAGCGGTGCCGTCAACTGTCCTGAACGAGTTGTAGCACCAACTAAGGTAAAGTGCGGCAAATCAAGTCTTATCGAACGAGCCGAAGGACCCTTCCCGATAATTATATCTACCGAAAAATCTTCCATAGCGGGATACAAAATTTCTTCAACGCTACGAGATAAGCGATGAATTTCATCAATGAATAACACATCGCCTTCATTAAGGTTTGTAAGTATTGCAACCAAGTCGCCTTGTTTTTCGATGGCCGGACCGGATGTTACGCGCAAATTAACGCCCATCTCTCTTGCAATTATGCCCGATAACGTAGTTTTACCAAGTCCGGGAGGGCCATAAAGCAAAACGTGGTCTAAAGATTCTTTGCGAAGCAGTGCAGCTTTAATGTAGATTGAAAGATTTTCCTTAGCCTTCTCTTGTCCAATATACTCACTGAGTGTGCGCGGTCGTAGAGAATTTTCAACATCGGCATCATCGGCCGAAAATTCAGGGGCGATTATTCGGTTTTCAAAATCAAAATCATCCATTATTTACACCCTCCTTGACAATTCTTTTAAAGCGCCTTTTATCATATCTTCGGTTGATAGGCTTTGGTCTAAACGCCCAACAGCCATAGTCGCTTCACTCTGAGCAAAGCCGAGAGTTACAAGCGCTGCTACCGCTTCCTTCAAGTTGCTGTTATCGGTAGCTGTAACGATATTTGCAACGCTGTTATCATTACTAATACTAACAGAGGAAACCTTGTCCTTTAATTCAAGAACAATTCTTTGCGCCAATTTATTACCAACACCGGAGGCCGATGTCAGCGACTTAGCATCCCCCGTTGCAATGCAAAGCATAATTTTATCGGGAGCAAATTCCGAAAGTAAAGCGATGCCCATTTTGGTGCCAACACCACTTACCGAAATAAGCATTTTAAAACACTCAAGCTCATCAATGCCCAAAAAGCCGAACAAATCAATGGCATCCTCTTTAACCGACATATATGTGTGCAAAAAAATCTCGGAATTAACTGCCGGTAATTTTGAAAAGGTATTAAAACCAATATTGCACCTGAAACCCACACCGCCACATTCAACAACGGCGAAATCTTTTTCAGAATAAATCAGTTTGCCTCTTAAAGAACTTATCATATCCTACCCTCCGAGCGAATTTTTCCGTATGAAGAAGCCGCATAGTGAGCGTGGCAAATTGCAATTGCCAATGCATCGGCCGTATCATCGGGTTTTGGTACGCTTTCTAACTTAAGTATGTGTTTTACCATTTCCTGTACTTGCTTTTTTTCTGCCCTGCCATAACCGGTTACAGCCTGTTTAACCTGTAAGGGAGTATACTCAAAAACCGGTACACCTTTTAGCTTGGCGGCAAGGACAATAGCACCTCTGGCCTGTGCTACATCAATAGCGGTGGTGGTGTTTGTGTTGAAATATAGCTTTTCAATTGACAGTGCATCTGGATTATATTTTTCAATAATCGTAGTAACCCCGTTAAAAATTTTTTCAAGACGCTCCGAAAATAAAGTTTTTGCGGGGGTGGTTATTGCGCCATATTCGGTAGGTCTAAAACGCATATTATCAAACTTAATAACGCCGTAACCAACAATAGCATAACCGGGGTCAATACCTAAAACCGTCATTTAACTCACCGCCTCCTACAATTATTCAAGATATTATATCATAATATTTAATTTACGGCAATATATATTATTTAATTATTTTGAAAAATTCAAAAAATTTCCATTTATGAACAAATCGAGCATTTGCGAGAAAACACGAGAAAAAAAGAGCTTTTTTCAGTTTGTTTTTAAATATCTCCAAATGGTTCCAAATTTCACTGAAAAATTCAAAAAAAGTGTTGACTTTTGCGGGATTTTGTTCTATATTAACGATGAATGTTTATAACGATTGTAGTATGTTGAAACGCTTAAAAGCATTTCAACAAGCCACTTGAAAGTGGCTTTAGCAAAATCAAATATAATAATTTGATTTTGCGCGACATTCATTTCAATGGTTAAGGGCAAATTTTTATAGAAAATTTGTCTTAAAATCAAAGATTTTATATCGAAACTTATAAGTTTCGATATTCCTTAACCATTATTGCATCTGTGTTGAATGTAATTTCAAGACTTCGGCTGATCACCTCTGATTAGAAAACTCTTTGCGGAGGCCGTTGTTAGAGATTTTACGGGTATCGCGCAGGGCTGAAAAGCTTTCGCGGCACTATGTGTCCGCAAAGGGGGATGCTTAAATGGAAAAACAAAAAAATATTGTAGAATTAAAGAATATCTCGGTTGTTTTTGATGGCGAAACGGTGCTTGATAAGCTTAACCTTGAAATTAAGGATAAAGAGTTTATCACACTGCTCGGTCCTTCGGGTTGCGGTAAAACAACTACACTTCGCATCATTGCGGGGTTTGTTGAGCCTGACGTTGGCGAGGTTTTCTTTGATGGAGAAAAAATAAATGGTGTTCCTGCCTTCAAGCGTCAGGTTAACACCATTTTTCAGCGTTATGCACTGTTCCCTCACCTTAATGTTTATGAGAACATTGCATTTGGTTTAAGAGTTAAGAAAATGAAAGAAGCGGAAATTGAAGAAAAGGTACGTGAAATGCTTTCTCTTGTTAACTTGGTTGGCCTTGAAAAACGCAAAATCGACACCTTATCAGGTGGTCAGCAGCAGCGCGTAGCTATAGCCCGCGCCATTGCAAACAACCCAAAGGTTTTATTGCTTGACGAACCGCTTGCGGCTCTTGATTTAAAGCTGCGCAAGGATATGCAAACCGAGCTTAAAAAAATACAGCAGCAGCTTGGTATCACATTTATTTTTGTAACTCACGACCAAGAGGAAGCGCTTTCTATGTCAGACCGCGTTGTTGTTATGGATGGCGGTAAAATACAGCAGGTTGGTACCCCTCAAGATATTTATAATGAACCCGAAAATGCGTTTGTAGCCGATTTTATCGGGGAATCAAACATTCTTGACGGAGTTATGATTGATGACTATTTAGCTGAATTTTCAGGTAAACAATTCAAATGTCTTGATGCGGGCTTTGCTAAAAACGAATATGTCGATGTAGTTGTTCGCCCAGAAGATGTTGATATTGTCCCACTCGAAAAAGGTATGCTTCAGGGCACTGTAACTTCAGTTACCTTTTTGGGAGTTCATTATGAAATTATTGTTGATATCGGCGGTTTTAAATGGATGATACAAACCACCGATGAAAGCCGCGTTGGTGATAATGTCGGCTTGTTTATTGAGCCCGACGCTATACACATAATGAAAAAGAGTGAATATTCGGGTAAATATGGCGATTACAGCTCTTACAGCGAAGAAATCGACCATCTCTCTGATACAGAGGAGGTCGAAAATTGAAAAGAAAATCTTTAGGTAGCCGTATAGTTGCCGCGCCCTATATCGTTTGGTCGGCAATATTTATCGTGGTACCGCTAATTATAATGATTTATTACAGCTTTACCGATGCCACGGGGGTATTTTCATTAGCAAATATCGCGCAGCTTGGTAAATATAAAAAGGCGTTTTTACTATCAATTTTATATGCAATTATTGCAACGCTCGTTACATTTATTATTGCATATCCACTTGCCTATTTTATGACAAAGCTGAAAGTAAGCTCCCAAAAAATGATACTTATGATAGTTATTTTCCCTATGTGGATGAACTTTCTTATTCGTACATATTCTTGGATAAGCATATTAGCAAATACGGGACTTATAAATAAGTTTTTAGCGGTTTTTGGAATTGGGCCTTTGAAGTTAATTAATACACCCGGCGCCATAATTTTGGGTATGGTTTATGACTTTTTACCCTATATGGTTTTACCGATTTATACTGTTATGACAAAAATTGACCGTTCCCTTTTAGAAGCGGCAGAGGATTTAGGCTCGAGCGCACTTGATAAGCTTAGAAAGGTTATTTTCCCCCTTAGCTTACCGGGTGTTGTTTCAGGTGTTACTATGGTGTTTGTGCCATCGGTCAGCACATTTTACATTTCGCAAAAGCTTGGCGGCAACAAAACAATGCTCATTGGCGATGCCATTGAATATTTGTTTAATTTAGGCCCCGACCACTACAACGTGGCATCGGCCTTGTCGCTTGTGCTAATGGCGTTAATACTTATTTGTATGGCCGTCATGAACCGCTTTTCAGGCGAAGATGAGGAGGGTGTAATTATATGAAAATACTCTCCCGTTTGTACATAGCGCTAATTTTGGTGTTCCTATATGCACCAATACTTGTTATGGTTATTTTCTCCTTTAACTCAGCGGAAAGCGTTTGGGTTTTTGAAAGTTTCTCGTTTGATTGGTATAAAGAACTGATTTATAACGGTGCTATGCTTACTGCACTCGAGCACACAATTATCATAGCGATACTTTCGGCTGTAATTTCAACAGTTGTCGGTACTGCGGCGGCAGTTGGTATTATGGCGATTCGCAATAAAATCGCCAAAAGCGCCTTAATGTCGGTAACAAACATCCCAATGATGAATGCCGATATCGTAACAGGCATTTCATTAATGCTATTGTTTGTGTTTGTTGGTAATATCATAGGTCTCAAAGAATCTTTGGGCTTTGTTACCGTGCTTATTGCCCACATAACATTTAATCTTCCCTATGTTATTTTATCGGTTATACCAAAATTGAAACAAACCGATGCCCATTTATCAGAGGCCGCGCTTGACCTTGGTTGCACGCCCTTTAAAGCGTTTTTTAAGGTTGTATTGCCCTCAATTTCTTCGGGTGTTTTCAGTGGTTTTATTATGGCTTTTACTTTATCTCTTGATGACTTTGTAATCAGTTATTTTACCTGCGGCCATTATCAAACCTTACCCATAGTTATTTACAATATGACCAAAAAGACCGTAACGCCCGATGCTTACGCGCTTTCAACAATTATATTTGTAGTGATTTTTGCTTTGTTGGTTCTCTATAACACCATACAAAACAAGGCTGATAAGAAAGGCGCGGTGAGAATATGAGAAAAATAGTTTCGCTTTTAATTGCTTTTATTCTTGTTTTTTTACCGATTCTTTCGTTTTCCGGCTGCGGTTACACCTATGCCGACCTTAATTTAATCGGCACCTATACTCGTGAATTTGAGGGTACAACGCTCAATGTATATAACTGGGGCGAATATATTTCGGATGGTACTGATGACTCGGTTGATGTTATAAAAGAATTTGAAAAATTAACGGGTATTAATGTTAATTATTCAACGTTTGATAGTAACGAAACTATGTACTCGCAACTAAAAAACGGCGGTGTTGCATACGATGTTATCGCCCCCTCCGATTATATGATAGAGCGATTAATCAGAGAAGATATGTTGGCAAATATCGACACCTCTTCCCTTTCAAACTTTAATCTTATTGAAGATAAATACAAGTCGCTTTACTTTGACCCCGAAAATAAATATACCGTAGCTTACAATGTTGGTTTGGTGGGGCTAATATATAACACAAATGTCGTAAAAAAAGCGCCTGACAGTTGGAAAATTTTGTGGGATAAAAACTATCAAGACCAAATTTTAATGTTTAATAACCCGCGTGATGCATTCGCTATTGCACAGTTCTTGCTCGGTCAAGACCTTAACAATACCGATAGGCCTTCATGGGATAAGGCTGCAGATCTCTTGATAGACCAAAAGCAGTACTTACAGTCCTATGTTATGGATGAGGTTTACGGCAAAATGGAAACAGGCGAAGCGGCTATTGCGCCATACTATGCAGGAGATTTTTTAACAATGGTTGAAAATAATCCTGATTTAGCATTTGTTTACCCAAAGGAAGGCACAAATATTTTTGTCGATTCACTATGTATTCCAAAAAACACCAAAAATTATGATGCAGCGCTTTTATTTATCAACTTTATGATGGAGCCCGATATTGCGTTAGCCAATGCTGAATATATCGGATATGCTTCTCCCAATACTGCAGTAATTAATAATCCTGATTACTATTATTATGATAATGAAATCCTGTATCCCGATGAAGCCACGCTTCCACCAACACAGTATTTCCACGATATTGACCCATCTGTTCGTAATTATTACGAAAACCTTTGGATAGATGTAAAACTGCATTAAAAAAAGAGCTTGGAACTAATCAGTTTCAAGCTCTTTTAATTTGCAAGCGGATGATATTTTTTGTATGCCGCAGCGTATTTATTTTTCATAAGCTGTGCATAAATTTGTGTTGATGAAATATCGGAATGACCGAGCATTTCCTGAATATCACTTAGTGGTGCACCATTTTCAAGTAAATGCGCCGCAAAGGAATGGCGCAAAGTGTGTGGGGTAATGTCTTTGTTGATTTTAGCGGATGCAGCATATTGCTTTATTATCTTCCAAAAGCCCTGACGGGTTAATGGCTGTCCATTCATATTAGTAAACAAACGCTCTTCCTCGGGGTTTATAACAACAACCTCTCTTACCTGCGTTATGTAGTTTTTAAGTGCCTTAATCGCTTGTGGGTATATAGGTATAATTCGGTCTGCTTTTTTGCCCGACTGTAAATGTAAAATACCAACTTGAAGATTAATATCACTCAATTTAAGCTCGATAAGCTCGGTAACTTTAATACCTGTTGCATATAAAAGCTCCAGCATTGCCTTATCTCTACAGCTTTTGTAATCCTTGCCATCAGGTTGATTAAGCAGTAATAAAACTTCCTTATTAGTTAAAATTTGCGGTAATTTTTTAACGGTTTTGTGCTTTTCCAAATTTATCATAGGTGTTTCACTGATAAATTTTTCTCTAATTAAAAAGTTGAAATAACATCTAAGGGATGCAAGAGTACGCATAACACTCGCTTCGCTTTGACCGTTAAATGACATATATTGCTCGTATTTTTTTATAACATCACTTGATACAGATTCGATTTTTTTAATTTTATTAATATCACAGTATGTGAAAAACTTGTTTAAATCACGCATATATGATTCTATCGTGTTTTTTGAAGATTTTTTCTCATTAACTAAAAAGCTGTTGAAATCTTCTGCGTAATTCTTCATATTTTTCACATCCTTTACTAAAAATTAAAAAAGTTCAAAAAAGCAAAATTGAGCAAGGTGTCCGCCAATGCGGAACCAATAAATATTAAAATAATTATCAAAAATCGCTTACAATAGCCTTTAAAGCCGGTATATACATTTGTGTTGTTGTAATTGGGCAATGTAAGCCGCAAAAGCTGATGGGAAAAGCCAAATGCTTCTTTGCTAAGCATCATATATCCCAAAACGGCTATCAAGGTGCAAGGAATTAAAATCAGTGAGTTAAAAGCTATACCCTGCAATAGATATTGCTTATACAAATATGCGGTGCAAATACCATAATCAAAGCCGCAATAACAAACAGCTATCGGTACCAAAACAATTCCTACCACCGATGTGCCGCATAAAAACAAAATTAGGCAAATCGGCAGCAAACTAAAAAACGTTTTTATGAATATATTAAAAAAAGATAACTCGTGATGAACCGATAAGTAACCATCAAAATCAGCCTTTGCAATTTCAAAAACGGCATCACTGCCTTTGAGCCACAACACACCAAAAATTATGCCTGTTATGTAACACAATAATATAAAAATTAAAAACCTGTTTTTTGCAAAAACTTCAAAAAATTTTGTTCTGTTTAAATTTAAAATTGCCGAATTTCTCATATCAACTTCCTCCGTCCATAACAAATATATGAAAGCAAAGGACAAGATATAACCAAATTACCATATTTAGATAAAAATATCGCACGGCAATACAATATGTAGTAACGGAAATATTATGTAACCTAATTTAAACATAAAAAAATCACACAAACTGTGCGACTTTCATAAACAAAATGCTCTGTTTAAGCGAGTGTAATATAGTTATACACGAAAATTATTGTTATGTCAACCACTAATTTTTGCGTTTTTAAATGTTATGTAAACTTATTATGTAAACCACACAATATGTTGATTTATAACATTTATGTAAACCCATTAGTAGCGTTTTTATGATTAAAAATTTTTCAATTTGATTTTAATAATTTGGTATGATATAATGATTAAAAAAGTTTAGGGGTTTTATATATGAATAACAAAAAAACAGTTATTGTTACGGGCGCATCAAAAGGCATTGGCGCAGATATTGCAATTCATTTTGCTGAGAAGGGTTATAATGTTGTTATCAATTATAATTCTTCGGCACAGTCTGCCCTACTCTTGCAGCGTTCGTTAGCGCAGAATGGTTACTCGGTAATCGCTCACAAGGCAAATGTTACCAACAAGCTTGAGGTTGAGTTGATGATTAAGGAAACTATTTATCAGTTTGGCTCGGTTGATGTTTTTGTTAACAATGCAGGAATCGCATACGAAGGCTTACTTAACGAAACCGAAGACTATGATATAGATAACGTTATTAACGTAAACCTTAAGGGTGTTATAAACTGTTGTCGTGCGGTACTGCCGCATATGATTAATAACAAATCTGGAAAAATCATTAATATATCATCTATTTGGGGTATCAGTGGCGCTTCGTGTGAATCGGTTTATTCCGCAAGTAAGGCAGGTGTTATAGGTCTTACAAAAGCATTAGCTAAAGAAGCGGGACCGAGCGGTATAACAGTTAACTGTATCGCCCCCGGTATGATAGACACTCAAATGAACGCTTCGCTCACTGTTGAAGAGGTTAACGAATTCACCAGCAAACTGCCGATTTCCCGTATCGGCACAACCTCTGAAATCGCCGATACCGTACTATTCTTGGCATCCGATTCGGCCAATTACATAACAGGACAAACCATTGCAGTAGATGGTGGACTTACAATTTAATTGAAATATAAAGAAAAAAGACGGACTTTAAGGGTCGTACACTTGAGGAAAGTAAAAAAGCTGTGTAGAAAATTTCTACACAGCTTTTAATTTTGTCTCATGTTATAATCCCATTTAACTGTTTAATAAACTCTAATCTATCGTTTCGTATTTTTGCAAATTCTATAAATACCCGCGCCAATAAAAATCAAACTCACAAACAAAAGCGATAATAAAATAATAAAGAGAATATTTCCATTAATGTTTTGATCCCAGTTATAAAAATTAATTTCATAATGGTTTTCTGACAGGTTAAACAAGTGGTTCACAATATGCCCCGAAAAATAATAGACCGCCGTACTAAGCAACGTGCAGATGCCTGCCTTAATATATGAATCAAAACGGAGCATACATATAACACTGCAAAAAAAGACGGGGATGAATCCAAAACAGGTCATCTTTATTGCAGGGGTGAGCATAAATGGTTGCCAAACATAAATACTTAGCAGCAGTGAAATTGTAAGAAAAAATGTCATCACAAATGAAATCAAAAATCTAACAATTTTGATTTTTGATTTAGATAACAGCATCGGAAGAAACAACAACGTGTATCCCATTAAAATTCCGATACATGCTGTTGGGAACCAAAACAAAGTATTTGTATATGCCGCACAGGTGTATAACAGTAGACAAATCGAAACAAAACTTGTTACCGTAAAAACCAACAGTTTTTTCGACTTAAAAAAGGATGTAAAGGTTGGGATAAACGAGTATCCGCAAAGCAGTGCAGTTAATACAATGAAAAACCAAGATAGCGTGTGGTCTACGACAAGGTTGCAAATAAAACAAATTAAGAGTGCGACTGCGTATGAAATTGTCGGAACCCAAAACCATATGCCGCGAATCACACGGAATTTCCGCGCTTCGTGTTTCAGTCTTCTTGAATCTGTGTCGGTTGAGGCGGTAATCAATTCGTGCTCGCTTATATCGAGTACACGGCAAATATCGGCGATTAAAGTAATGTCAGGATAGGACACGCCCCTCTCCCATTTACTTACTGCGCCTTCGGTAACAAACAGCATTTCCGCCAAATCTTTTTGCGAATAATTTTTCTCGGTTCGTTTGATTTTTATGAATGAACCAAACGTTTTTTTATCAGTCATATTCGACCACCTCCGTCCATCATTCTACGGCAACAAAAGTTATCCGTCAATGGACTGTCAAGCCACCTCCCTTATTTTAACGAGGCGGTATCAAAATCTTGTTTATCGGTTAATTTCGGCAATTGTTACGCCGTTTTCGCCCTCTCCAAACAAGCCAATTCTAAAAGTTTTAATTGATTTGTGTTTTCTTAAATGGCTTTGCACTGCATTCCTTAACACGCCTGTACCTTTACCGTGAATGATGGTTATGGAATTTATACCTGTCATAACCGCGTTATCGATAAATCTATCAAGTTCAATAATGCCCTCATCGGTATTCATACCGCGCATATCAAATTCCGTAGCGGCAACGCGCTCAACACCGGATTTAATACCGGTTACGGTATGTTTACGGGTCTCCTTTGGCTTGCTATCTATCAGAATTATATTTTTAATTTCTGCCCATATTTTTATGTTTCCGCAGTTAACATACGCTTTATCGCCCTTAACATCAAGCACGGTACCGCTTTTTTCAATATCAGCAAGTTTAACGTTGTCTCCCGCTACCAACGCACGCGGCAAAACGTAATCGGAGTGCTTTTTAGTAACTGGATTTGCGGCATCATACATATTATCGAGTGAGCGCTTGGTAAGGCGGGATGCATTTGTGTACCCATTACCATTCTTTTCCTTGGCGGCTTTTTTGCGAATATCGTCAAGCTCGTTTAACAATTCGTTTGATTTTCTACGTGTATTTTCAATAATTGTTGCAGCCAGTTCACGCGCTTTTGCCAACATTTTTTCATTTTCGGCATCAATTTGTTCGCGCAATTTTTCGGCTTGCTGTTTCTCTATAAGTAATTCCGACTTAAGCCGTGAAACAGTTTCCCTATCACGCTGCGCTTTTTGGCGCTCAGCCTCAAGAGAGGCAATGATATTCTCAAATCGCTTATTATCGTCCGAAATATAACTTTTTGCATTATCGATAATATCTTCTCCAATACCGAGCTTGCTTGATATCGCAAAGGCATTTGAGCGTCCCGGTACACCGATTAGCAAACGATATGTTGGTTTTAGAGTATCAACATCAAACTCGCAACAAGCATTTTCAACACCTTCTGTGTCAATAGCGTACGATTTAAGCTCAGCATAATGGGTAGTTGCAGCAATGCGGCACCCTTTTAATGCAAGTTTGTGCAAAATTGCACGTGCAAGAGCCGCACCCTCTACGGGGTCGGTACCTGCGCCCAGCTCATCAAGTAAAACCAAACTAAACGGTGTAGCATTCTCGATAAGCGAAACTATATTTACCATGTGTGAAGAAAAGGTGGAAAGCGACTGTTCGATACTTTGCTCATCACCTATGTCAACCAAAATCTTATCAAAAATACAAATCTCACTTGAATCATCACACGGTATCATAAGACCGCACATGGTCATAAGAGTAAGCAAACCGATGGTTTTTAGTGTTACTGTTTTACCACCTGTATTGGGACCGGTAATAATCAAAGAATTAAAATCTACACCAAGGGTTAGCGAAATTGGTACAACACGATTAGCATCAATTAATGGATGTCTTGCGTTTTTAAGTACTACCCTGCCATTTGTATTAATTTGCGGCATGGTTGCTTTTAATTTGTAAGCAAAATTTGCCTTTGCAAATATAACAGCAAGGCTTACAAGAGTATCATAAGAAGAAATAATTGTATCGGCAAAAGAAGCAGCCTCCAGAGAAAGCGCCGCTATAATTCTATCAACCTCTTCTTTTTCTTTAAGCTTTAAAACGCGTAGGTCGTTGTTGATTTCGACAATTGGCATTGGCTCAATAAACAATGTGGCGCCTGATGCCGAAGAATCATGCACAATGCCCGGAAATTCGCCCCTAAATTCAGTTTTTACGGGAACCACAAATCTACCGTCGCGCTGTGTGATAATTGTTTCCTGCAAAAATTTCGAGTAATTTTGACTTTTGATGATTCTATCAAGCCGTTCTCTGATATTTACTGATGCGCTAACAATTTTTCTGCGTATATTTTTAAGCTCTGGCGAAGCATCATCGTTTAAATCATCCTCACTTTTTATAGAAAAGAAAATCTTATCTTCAAAATACCTATTGGGCGAAAGCTCATTAAAAAGATAATCTATTTCGGTATTGTCCACGATTTCGGCAGAATTGCGCCAGTCAGATAAAAGCCGTATGCTTTTTAGCGTTTCGCCAATATCGAGCAATTCCTTAAGCATAAGTGAAGAACCGACCTTTGCCCGCGACAAAGCTGACGCATTATTAACAGCTCGTCCAAACGATGGCGAGGTAGTTTTTGCCAATAATTTATAGGCCGCAAAGGTTTCTGATAAATTCTTTGCAACCTGTGTTTCATCGGTGCTGATTTCTAAATTTAGAAGTTTATCGGCGGCATCTGCAAGGGATGTCTCACGCGATAACATTTCGAGCACCTTATTAAGTTCAAGAGTGTTAGCATATTTTTTATATTTATATGACATTATGTAGCTCCTAAATAATGCTATAATAAAAATCCAGTGTTTTAAAACGTTTTTCGGTTTGTGCAATTAAAAACCGTTCGGTTACTTTGGACAATCTCTGTTCTTTTTCATTAGGTATTTCAAAACTAAAAAGTTTTTCAAATTTTGTATAGATTATATAACGCATTGCAGTTAGTAAAGTCGAATCGAGATATATACCATTATCATTTTCTTCGCGACATTTTTTGCAGACCAATATACCGTCATCCGCATAGAAATACATTTCATTTTCATCAATATTTCCACACAAACCACACGCGGACAAATCGGGCATATATCCTGAAATTGACAATGCACGCAATTCAAAAATCGCTTTTAAAAGAGTTAAATCAATTTTTTCGGAATTAATATAATAAAAAGAGTTGAGCACTAATCGCAACATTATTTCCGATTCAGAATCGGGCGGAGATAACGTTTCGGCAACCTCGCAAAAATACTGGCCCAAAGCCAATTTTTTAATATCACCGCCAATTTTAAAAAAACTGTGCGACAATACTGCGTCCGACACCCTATATGAGCCTTTAACCTCACGCAAAGTGAAATCGGAATAACAAAGTGCCGATGTTGCGGAATTATACTTATTGGTTAAGCGTTTTGCGTTTGAAGCAAATGCTTTAACAATGCCGTAATCCTTAGTTAAAAGTGTCAAAAGGCGGTCGTTTTCCCCCACGTCCGTCACTTTTATTACTAACGCTTGAGTTTTTATTGGCATTTTTAAACTCCCTACCGTTTTGTAATTTTTTATATTCTATATAAAACTCTATATTGCCTGTTTTTGCAAAATTTTTCCAAATGTCCTCCAAGCTCATAAAACCACTCCGAATTTTTAATGTGTTAATAATTTACCCGAAAGACAAAAATGTATGATAGGAAAAAATTACTGATCAAGTCCGAATGAATGAATTAAATTTTGTCGATTTCGCCAATCTTCCTTAACCTTAACCCACAGTTTTAAATCAGTTTTTATTCCAAAAAAGTTTTCCAAATCATAACGCGCTTGAGTGCCAACCTTTTTAAGCATAGCACCGCCCTTGCCAATAACAATGCCTTTATGCGACTCACGCTCGCAATAAATGCAAGCTTCCACGCAAAGTAAAGGTTCGCCGCTCGCCGTATCGCGCTCAAAAAAGCGTTCAATATCAACCGCAATACCGTGTGGCACCTCTCGGCTTAATAGATTTAGCAGTTTTTCTCTAATAATTTCGGCAACCAGCACTCTGTCGGGTTGGTCGGTAAAATCATCGGCCGCAAAATAATGCACCGATTCTTTGGCAAATTTTGATGCCTCGCTAATCAGCAAATCAACGCCGTCTCCGGTCTTCGCCGAAAAAGGCACTACGGCATCAAATTGAAATTTAGACATATATGTAGTGATAACCTTAAATAAATCCTCTTTATCCTTCAATAAATCAATTTTATTTATACCGAGTATCGCTTTAAGGCCTCTTCTTTTAATTTCATTTATAAGTTCTTCTTCAGCGTGCGGAATGTCCCCATCATCAACATTAAACTTTGTTTGTGCTTCGACAATTAAGAGAACTGCATCAACATCGGTAAGCCCTGTTGTAACCGCCTTAATCATATTTTCGCCAAGGGTGTTGTGAGGCTTATGGAAACCGGGTGTGTCAATAAAAACGAGCTGCATTTCGCCTTTATTAATAACGCCGCTAACTCTTGTTCTTGTGGTTTGTGGTTTATCTGAAACAATGGAAACTTTATGGCCGAGCGCAGTGTTTATAAAAGATGACTTACCAACATTTGGTCTGCCAATAATGCTTATGAAAGCCGATGTAGTCATTATTTTCACCTAATCCTTAATGATTGAAAGTCCTAAAAGATCTAATACCGTTTCTTCCTTTTCACGCATTCTCATTTTTTGCAGGCCACCGTCAACATGGTCATAGCCGAGTAAATGCAAAACCGAATGCACAGTCAAATAAGCTATCTCGCGCTCAGCAGAGTGTCCGTATAAATCGGCTTGCTCGAATGCTTTTTCGGCGCATATAACAACATCTCCAAGCATTTGGGCGCCATTTTCGGGGTTTGTATCATACGCTCCGTTTTCGCCTAAAGGAAAAGATAATACATCTGTTGGAGAATCAATGTTTCTGAATTCAAGATTAATTTCGTGAATTTCTTTTTTATCAACGAAAGTAACATTTACCTCAGCATCACCCTCAAACTTTTCAACCTTAAGGGTGGCATTACAAGCCTTTCTTACCAAAAATCTTGTGCCTGATGGTAGTTTTACTGCTTTTTGATTATCGCTTATTATTACTTTGACCTTGCCCATTGTTTTTCTCCTCTGATTTTTCGTATGCCTTAATAATTTCTTGTACTAACTTATGTCTTACAACATCGCGCCCGCTTAAGCGAATGATAGCGATATCATCAATGTTTTTAAGAATATTTAAAATGGTTTTGAGTCCCGATGTTTTGCCCGATGGTAAATCCACCTGAGTAATATCGCCCGTAACAACTATTTTTGAGTTATTGCCAAGACGGGTCAAAAACATTTTCATTTGTTCGTTTGTGGTGTTCTGCGCTTCATCAAGGATTATAAAGCTATCTTCCAATGTTCTACCACGCATATAAGCCAAGGGAGCAACCTCAATATCTCCACGCTCTTGACATTTTAGGAAATTCTCGGGTCCCAACATATCAAAAAGTGCATCATAAAGCGGTCTTAAATACGGGTCAACCTTTTGTTGCAAATCGCCCGGCAAAAAGCCAAGGCTCTCGCCCGCCTCAACCGCAGGGCGTGTTAAAACTATGCGGCTTACCATTTTTGAGCGATACGCCGTAACCGCCATTGCAACGGCTAAATACGTTTTACCCGTACCCGCGGGGCCAACGCCGATAGTTATAGTGTTAGCCTTAATTGCTTTTACATATTTTTGTTGACCAAGCGTTTTTGGTTTAATAGGCTTTCCTTTTTTGGTAACGGTAATACACTCAAGGTCTTTAAGTGCATTTACATTTTCGGAATTTCCGTCATCAATTAGCCCCATAATGTAATTTATATTTTGTGAGGTTATATTCTCGCCTTTTTCGATGAGAGAAAGTAAAGCGTTGACCGTTTTTTCGGCATCATCAACACCCTCTTCGCCACGTATTTTTATTTCGCCGCCGTGGGATGTAATTGTAACACCATAGTTCTTCGCAACCAAATTTATGTTTTCATCAAAATTGCCGAACAAAGCTGAAATATAATTTATATCCTTTATTTTAATAATGCTTTCCGTAAACACTCAAACCTTTCTTTAATTATACACAGTAATTATAACACAGGTTAAATTAAATTAAAATAATATTTTTTCTTTTACTCCAATATTTTTCAAATATTTTATGGTATAGATTGTGGTACGGCTATTTTTATCGTTTTTAGTGTCGATATTACAGATTTGATAATCACTAATTCCCTTTTCTTTTAGCAAGGCACTAAAACCTTCTTCGCATTCATTTTTAATCATCTCTTCGCTTTTTTGATAAATGCGAGGCTTATAAGGACTAACCTCTAAAGTGTAAACCGAAATTGGTAGTTGTTTACCAAATAATTCAAGGTGTGATACTTTAGTAACACCCTCAAAGTATCGTGTCTCTTTCCCTAAAAACAAAGGCAGAGATATATTAAAAAAATCCACCGAATATTTTTTGTAGGTTTTACCGCATGGCACTTTTTCAACTGCTTTTAATGGAACACAAATCGGGATTTTTTCTTCTACCTCAGCCGTAACAACGCCTTTTGCGTTTGTAAAATAAGTGTGCCCCGTTACCGATACAACACCACTTATAAGCAGGTCGCCTTTTTGTACTGCATCGCCCTTTAATACTGCGGCGCTACCCTTTTGCACCTTAATATCTTTAATAACTCCGTTAAAATCGGCTACGATATTACAAATTTCATCACTATCGGCATTACTTTTAATTTCGCTAACATTAACTGTTACGACACTACCCTCTAAATTAACCGATGCCCACGCAAGTTTTTCGGTGCATAACAATAATTCATCACGCATTTTGTATGAATCGATTTTTGATTTTTTTATGCCATTTTTCAACCCAATTTCTTCACAAGCGGCTAAGATTTCGGCAGTATCAACGGTTTCATTTCCTGTAACTTCTATTCGCCAAACGAACAAATTTAATGCATAAATCATTAAAAAGAAAAGAAAGACACCGCTTATAAATCCGTATCGAAAGCGGTTTCGATGTACAATAAACGGCACACCGATTCTATCAACAATTTTTATCTTTATTTTAGTTTTTCCTCTAATTTTTCTGATTTTTTTAAAATCTTTCAATTTAAGACATAAAAAAATTTTTTCACTTGTTCGCTCAATATTCCAAATGCTGATTTTATGTAATGAAAACAGATTTAAAATTCGCTCACAAAACTCACCTGTGATTTCGACAGTCAGATATCCAAAAATGTAATGTAAAACTTTAATAATCATATTTAGCAAAATTCAACGGAAATGATTTCGCCGCACACCTTAACCTCTTGGCTATCGAGCATGGTTATTTTAAGAGCGGCGCCGTTGATACTAATATACCCCTTTCCAAGATTCAGTTTTATAAATGTCGGTGTGTATTCAACAATACTTTTACAACCCTCAACACGAAGGGTCTTATTGCCGGTCATAATAATATTTGAATAAACCCCTGTGTCGCCAACAACCGAAATATCATCAGAATAATCGAACAGTTTGATTTTTTCTTTTTTGTTTTTTAGATTTAATTTTATTTTTTTAATCATTGTTTAACCACCCAAAAACATAGTTATTATAAAATATGTAATTTATAAAAATATAATAACCGAGGTTTAACAATGAAATTAAAAAGCAAACTTTTTGATTTTTTAACAATATTGATAATTGTGTTTTGTATGCTGCTATTACTTCTAAAACCCAATATAATGGCCGAAGGCATCGCTGAGGGGCTATTGATATGCGGCAATGTTTTAATTCCATCTCTATTTCCGTTTACTGTTTTATCAGTCTTTTTGTTGGAGTGCGGTGTTGTTGAAAAATATATAAATAAGCCTTTAATATTTTCCGTTTTTGTTTTTATTCTATCGGTTATAGGTGGGTACCCTATCGGTGCTAAAATTACCGCATCGGCGTATGAAAGAAAGATAATATCAAATGATAGTGCCGAGCGGCTTTTAAATGTGTGTATTAATGCGGGGCCTGCTTTTATAATTACGGTGTGCGGCAAGGTGATATTCGGCAGCACCAAACTTGGCATTTTGCTATTTTTAGCGCATATTTTAGGAAGCATAACTCTTTTTTTGTTGAATTCAAAAAGGCTCTCTAAGATGGAATTTACTGCGAATCATAAAATATCGCATAACCCATCAGAAGCGTTTGTATCATCAGTAGCAACAGCCAGTGCATCACTAATAAATATTTGTAGTTATGTTATTCTGTTTTCGGGAATAATAAAGTTTGTACACAACAATACCATTAGCGGTTTTTTAGAAATTTCAAATGCAGTATTAAATATTAAAAATGTTTATTTAATATCTTTTTTGCTCGGCTTTTCGGGGGCGTGTATTATTCTACAAGTTATTTCAATCGGAAAAGCTTTTATAAATAAGCCATTAAAACTCTTGCTATATCGCGTACTGCATGGCAGTCTTTCGGTGGTGTTTTTAAAATTATTGTTAATGCTTTTTCCAATTGAACTGCAAACCATAAGCAATAATATTAAATTTGATTTTAAACGGGTAACCGAAAATACACTTGGAGGCTTATTTTTAATTTTCTTTGCGGTAATGTTTATTTATTCGCTTGATAACAAAAAATATTGTGGAAAATTTATTAATGATATTTGGTAAAAAAATCGATTTTTCTATTGACAAACACGATAATTATGATATAATAATCGTTGTATGCGGTGGATGTAGCTTAGTTGGTTAAAGCGCCAGTTTGTGGCACTGGAGACCGTGGGTTCGAGTCCCATCTTCCACCCCATTTTTTTATACCTTTTGGGGAGTCGTCAAGCGGTAAGACACAGCACTTTGACTGCTGCATGCGTGAGTTCGAATCTCGCCTCCCCAGCCAGAAAAAGACCTTGTCGAATGACAAGGTCTTTTTCAACTAAATCCACCCTTACGGGTGGGTTAAATATTGCTTCACAATGTGAAATTCTCGCTTCGCTCGAGTGAAATCGCTGCGGCGGTGGGTGGATTTAATTTCACATTTTGCTTGAGCAAAATATTTCACCAAAGGCGTATGCCTTTGATTTCACCGTAAGCGTAAGCGAACGATTTCACTAAAAACTAACGATTTTACGTGGGTCCAAATTCATACGCAAAAATAGAAAAATATTTTTTACTTTTTATCTTTATTTTTTCACTATCTTAGCACTAAAAACCATTTTTTCATTTGGTGCTATCACGTTATGCCCATCGCTCATATTAAGCCCGTTTACCGAGCCGCTTTGTGGCTCAACACACAAATAACCGTGGGTGCCACCATTGTTAAACAATACCCAATAATCAAAATTATCAGAAACCGTATATTTAAAATCGCCGATTTTCGCCACATTGCCGCAAGATTTATAATACCCTGAAATTATCTTGCCATTAGGATTACAACCGTTTATAAAGCTGTTTTCAAGATTATTAAGCGGAATTAACTTGCCTGTTGGCAAAGCGCGTTCATTTCGCTCTTGCGCCGCAATAATAGGCACCGAAAACTCACTTGGCTCAACAAAGGTTGTATGGAGCGCAAATGTGAAAGGCATATTTTTGTTGTCTGTATTAAATACCGTATATTTTTTATGTAGCCCATCATCAGAAAGTTCATATTCTGCCGTAAATATAAAAGAAAAAGGATATATTTCTCCTTTGTTTTCATATTGTAACACAACTTTGTTGCTTGAACTTTCTATAAGATTAAAAGAAGCTTTTACTAAAAGTCCATGAAGATGACAATTAGTTTTTTGTTCATTTACAGGTAAAAAATACTTTTTTCCCTCAAAGATGAACTCTCCGTTCTCGGTACGGTTTGCAGGTAATAAAATCGGACTACCGAAAATGTAATAACTAATTTTCAATTGTTCTTCATCAAGTAATGGATTCAAAACATCTTTACAATTATATTGCAGTCTTGCAACATTAGCACCAAAGCGCGCGGAAATTTCCGCGCGCCAAAGTTTATTTGGACTGGTTATTTCATAAATATCTTCCAAATTATTTCACCCTATCAAAAGCAAAAATTCTAAAATCATAAGGATTGATTGCTCTGGCTTTTTCGATCGTTTCTAAGGCTTCATCATATTTGCCAAAGCCGAGCAATGCAAAAGCTTTAAGAATGTATCCATCGGTAAGGTTATTTTTCTCAATATCATACTCAAACGGCATAGGAGACGGAGAACCAACACCATAATACGTTCTTAAATCTTTATTAACGATGAAGTTTTCAGCAACCGATAACATTTCATCAAGTACTGTCTTTGCTTCATCTTCTTTGCCTAATTTTTTAAGCGCTAATGCTCGGAAAAGTGAAATTTCCGAAACCGCAGCTTTATAAATTGCTGCCTCTTCATAAGCCTTTTCAGCTTTTTGAAGTTCACCAATTTTCTCGTACAAAGCACCAAGGTAATAGAAGATATGCGCTTCTTGGTTGAAGAAGGTTTTGGCCTCACCGTAAGATTTAGGCATATTAACACCATCAAAGAAAATGCTCTCTGCTTTTTCGTTGTTACCTTGTTCTGTAAGCTCTTTACCATACAATACATGCATCCAAGCGTGTTGTTTTGTAAGCTTACCCTCGCCGCCTTCATAAATATGGAAGCGCTTAACCTTTGCTAAATTAATTGCCTTTTCAAAATCTCCCAATTGTGAAACCAATGTTAATTTATCAAGGTAGCAGTCATCACGCCCCGCCAACAATTCGGGATACTTATCGTAAACCTCAAGGCGCTCGGCAGGAGTGTAATTCATATTTTTAAGCAGTTGCTCGTATTCAAGCAAAAGTCTGGGATCGTTTTTATATTTAAGCGCATTTTCAAGGCATGTTTTAGCCTTTTGGGCATCATTTGCTTTATCAAAGTAATACAAAGCGAGGTTACGCCAAATTTTACCTTGCTTATCGTTGCGCTTAATACCCTCTTCCCAAATCTCAGCGGCACTGTTGTAACGGAAACGGTCATAATAAAGAGAGCCGAGATAATAACAGGCGTTGGCTGCTGTTTCATCGTTATCAATAGCATATTTAAGCACTTCAATATCTTCAAGACGCGCGGGGAAACAGTAACCTGTATCGATATTTTCAGCTTTTTTAATATATGTTGTGTCCTTTTTACAAAAAGCCTTGTAATATTCGATAAGCGGGTATTCCCCTTTATACATATCGAGCACATAAAGCGCATCATCAATAAATCCTGCCTTCATATAATCGATAGCAACATCAATTATATTCTCAGCTTTCAGAGCAAACTGCTCAATATCGGCACGATTATTTGCAAAATATGAATATTCTACCTTTGCGAACAAATCAAGTAAATCATCTTGAACGTTGATTTCGGCATTTAACTTAGCTGCCTTTTTATCAATTCTACGCAAAATAGCGGTCTTAAGATTTTGTGCTTTGGTATGGCCAACATTAAGGCCTATTGATTCGTTAAGTTTTTCTAACGCTAAAATATAGTCGCCGTTCTTACAGTCAAGACAAGCCAACTCAAATAATGCGGCACTGCGGTGTGTGTAGTTCCAAGCGGCTTTATAAAGAATATCGTATGCTTCTTTATTTTTACCGAGATATTCGAGTGCCAAGCCTTTGAGATAAAATGCCTCGGTATCGGTAGGATGCTCGTTTCTCATAGTTAAACGCTTGATGGCAACATCACAGTACTGTACGCACTTTTCAAATGCACCGTTTTTAAGGCACAAGCGAGCCATCGATGTATTACAACGTATATCGCCCGCATCACGCCGTATACCCTCAAGATAATATGCTTCGGGCTTATAGTTGTGTTGTTTGTATTGTTCAAGGTGGTAACCGTTAATATACAGTTCTTCCACTGTTTCAATTTCCGAGGGACGTTTAACGGGTAAACGTGGCTCGATGGGTTGCTTTTGTCCACGAACGTAAGGAGTATACGATACAAGGATTTTGCCATCGGCACCAATGAGCGATACTGTAATATCATTAAATTCGGTATCGCCAATATCAATTGTGTTCATATAGGAAACATTCGGTGTCATATCGCATTTTTCGGCAAACAACACTTTATCTTTTGCACTAACGCGAACAGTAGCACCTTTAAACTCACCCGTAACATTGAAGCCGAAGAACAATCCGTCCTCGCATTTTTCCATATTAAGCGCGGCATCAATTGTAGCGTTTTTAACCTCTCCAATATCACGAATGGGATACCAATACTGTTCAAACTCTCTTGATTCATATGGAGCAATCCAAGTAAAGTCAGGCTGATTGTCGGTATAAACACCCGTCATTAGTTCAATATACGGGCCGTTTTCATCGGTAAGATTATTACACCACATATCGCCAAAGTCGCCAATACCCCAGTGCCACATTTTTTTACCTGGAGAAATATGGTGGTTAGCAACAGTTGCGATACCCTTTTTGATACCAACATCATAACCTGCAATGAAGTCCAAATCACTTTGGCCCTGAGAAATCAAGTATGATGACGGTACTTTTACGGCGCTATAATGCGACAAATCAGTACCATCGCCAAAATCGTAAGGACGTGCTGTTTTATAAACGCCTTTTGCGATAGGCCATTCAAGCACTGCTCTACGGTCGTGGTCGTTTACCCATTCACAGTCCGGCGGGAAAATGGTGCGGTAATCATCATTTACCGGCACTGCCAAGTTAGCCCACCACATAAAAACCTGCGGAAAAGCAGTTCTATTATATACACGGATTTTTGCTTTAATATAGCTTCTACCCTTATCAAGTGTGATACCCGCCATACCTTTCATTCGGTTAAACGGCTCAACTTCACCCGTCCAAACAGTTTTACCGCCATCGGAATTCTCCTCAATTACTGCTTCAAGCGGCATATATGTAGTTGGTCTATGGTGTTGAGGCCAGTTAAATTCAATACCGCCTGATATCCAAGCACCAGCCAATCCTACAAGTGCAGGTTTAATTACCTCGTTATAATAGATAAAGTCGTGTTCTCCAACCTTATCGTAGCCACGTAAAATTTTACCACCGATTTCGGGTAAAACCTGTGTTTTGATATATTCATTTTCGAGTGTGAATACATCGTATTCAACATCCTTTTTCTCATCGGTTATACCATCAGAATAAGGAATTGGGTATAATCGACCCGATGCACCCTGATATGGCTTGTTTTCAAAAAACATCGGCAAATCGTTTGCCTTTTTAGGAATATAAGTTGGGATAATTTGCTTTTGCTTTTTAACATTAACTTTACTCATAAAATTGCTCCTTTTATTTAATAATTTTATTTTAGGGCAATTATGATAAATTTTAAAGCCAAAAAAACGTGAAAAATTTACATATATTTTTGTTTTTATATGTTGTATAATTAGCTTGGTGATAGTTAATGGTTGGAATTTTGCTGGATAAAAAATACTCAAACAGTATATGGTGCAAGAATTTTTATAACGGTCTTACCGAGCGGCTACGGGAAAAACGTATACCGTTTTGTGAGATTACGAATACTTGTCCTAAAGACATTGATGCCGTGTTTATAATTGCCTCCGATACCGAGTGGACAAAAAGCACTATAAAACAGCTAAACCAAGGCGGTATAGCACCAATACTATTATGTAACCAAGGCGAAAATATACCCGGTTGTATTTACAACTGCGTTTGCCAAGACATTAATGTTTCCATTAAAAATCTTCTTGAAAAAATTAAAAGTAACGGCAAAAAATCCATTGCATTTTACGGCTTAAATCCCGCATCTATTCCTGATAACAGCCGAGCAGAAAGTTTATTGTTCTTTAAGGATGAAAGCATAAACAAAATCACTATTTTTGAAAACAACGGTTCACTAAATAACTGCTTTGAGAATTTCTACAAGGTCGCCGATGAATACGATGCCATAATTTGCGCAAACGATTTTGCGGCTGTGTCGCTTGTTACAAAGCTTCAAGCTGTTCGGCCCGAATTGCTTGAAAAAATATTTATTGTTAGCTGTTCCTACTCAAAAATTTCAGACTGTTATAGAGATAAAATCTTTTCACTCGAGAGCAATTATGCCCAATACGGAAAAGCGGCCGTTTACATTTATGAAGCATTCCAAAAACATGGATA
>SVOM01000057.1 GCA_015066405.1 Oscillospiraceae bacterium | reverse complement strand
TGTCAAAGCTGCTCGTGTTTGTTGGCTCGCTGTTTATGATGTGCGGCTACCTTTCGGGTATGGCGGTGTTTGGCGCAGTAATTCGTGATAAAACGCCCGAGGGCAAATCGGGACGACTTCAGGGTATCAGAATTTTCGCACAGGTGTTGCTCCCCGGTGTTATAGGCCCGTATATCGGCAAAACCGTACTTCGCGATGCCGAAATACTTATAAATAATGATGGCACCGAGTCGTTTTTACCCAACCGCAATATCTTTTTAGCAGCTTTAGTTGTGGCGGTTATCGTGGTGTTGCTTATTATGCTTTTTCGTGGCAAGAAACCGCCGCGCACAAGGGTGCTTACAACCCCCTTTGAAAAAGATTTAACCGATACCCCGCTGTCCGACTACCCTCGCCCACAGCTTGTGCGCGATAGTTATCTTTGTTTAAACGGCAAATGGGATTTTAAGGTTGAAAACGGCAACCAAACGGAATATGAGGGCGAAATTTTGGTGCCGTTCCCCGTGGAAAGCAAATTATCGGGGGTGGGCAAAACCTTCCCCAAGGATTCGCTTTACGTTTACACCCGCCGTTTTACCTTACCTGATAATTTCAGGCGCGACCGCGTTATTTTGCATTTTGGTGCGGTTGACCAGGAGGCGCAAATTTATATAAACGGAAGCTTTGTAGGTGGCAATATCGGCGGCTATATACCTTTCCAATTTGATATAACCGATTATCTAAACGAAAAGGACAATATAATTCGCGTTGAGGCAACCGACTTTTTAGATACCTCCTTGCCATACGGCAAGCAAACCGAAAAACGCGGCGGTATGTGGTATACCCGTGTTAGTGGTATATGGCAAACGGTGTGGCTTGAAAGCGTGCCCGAAAAATGTATCGAAAAAATCAAGTGTGAAAATACGGTCGATAGTGTTACCATAACCACTGTCGGCGGCGAAAATGATAAGGTATTAACCATTGCCACGCCGTCCGGCGAAAAAGAGTACAGCTATTCGGGCGACAGCATAAAAATAGATATTGAAAATCCTGTGTGCTGGACACCCGAAAACCCGTATATTTACCACTTTAAGATAAACTGTGGAAACGATACTGTTAATTCCTATTTTGCCCTTCGCACTATCAGTACCGAAAAACGCGGCGATAAAACCTTTATAACGTTAAACGGCAAGCCATATTTCTTTAATGGGCTCTTAGACCAGGGATATTTTAGTGATAGCATCTTTTTACCGGCAACTTATGAGGGCTATAAAAACGATATTCTAACAGCCAAAAAGCTCGGCTTTAATATGCTTAGAAAACACATAAAAATCGAGCCGCAAATGTTCTACTATTATTGTGATATTTATGGTATGGTGGTGTTTCAGGATGCCGTTAACAATGGACGCTATAGTTTTCTTTATGACACGGCACTGCCAACGGTTGGCTTTAAAAGCCTTAAAAAGTCGGCACCCAAAAAATGCCGCGAAAGATTTTTAGAGTGCGCCAAGGATATGATAGAACTGCTTTATAACCACCCAAGTGTGTGCTATTACACAATATTTAACGAGGGATGGGGACAGCACGATGGCGCCGCTGTTTACGAAAAGCTCAAGGCGTTAGACAGTAGCCGTATTTACGATACTGCATCGGGTTGGTTTAGAGAAGCAAAGAGCGATGTTTTAAGCGAGCATGTGTATTTTAAACCGATAAAATTAACACCCGACCCCGAGCGTCCGCTTATTCTTTCGGAATTTGGCGGATATTGCTACAAAACACGCGAAAACAGTTTTAACCAAGATAAGACCTTCGGTTATAAAAAATGCGCCACAGCCGAAATTTTCGAACGAGATTTAAAGGCACTTTACTCTACACAGGTTCTGCCCGCTATAAAGCAAGGACTTAATGCTGCGGTGCTAACCCAATTAAGCGATGTTGAGGATGAAACAAACGGACTGATTACCTATGACCGACAAATAGTAAAGCTTAGTGAAAACAGCTTGGCGGCAGAATTTAGAGCAATAAAAGAAGCGTTTGAAAAAAGCACCGTTTAAACGGTGCTTTTTTTAGGATATAGGATTTAGGGGTTAGGATTTAGGGGAGGCGTTTCGCCTCCCGTTTTTCTTTTTATATTTTTATAATTATCGGCATAATGCCGTTTTGCTCTATATCAATTACGGCGTAAGAGTTATTACCCTCTCTTGAGTGGGCAATAGAGCCGGGGTTTACGGCGTATATTCCGTCTATATATTCGGCCTTTGCAACGTGCGTGTGGCCGTAAAGCACTATATCGGCACCTGCATTTTTTGCTTTTGATAAAAGCACCGCGCTACCAGATTTTACCGCAAAATTATGCCCGTGGGTAAAAATAATTTTTTTGCCGCCAAGAGTTACAGTATCAACGCTCGGATACGCGCTGTCATAATCACAGTTGCCGTGCACTATGTGGAAAATGCGGTCGGGATGATAAATTTTCACATTTTCTATATCGCGCACATTGTCTCCAAGGAAAAATACGTGGCGTGCTTCGGGGTGGGCAAGCAAGGCGTAATCAATATTTCTCGTTACCGCGTGCGAGTCGGAAATTATAAGTATGCGCATAATTTCTCCCTTCATAAAAACAAAAAGAAATCATATAAAATAGTATAGACTAATTTGGAGGGGATTTCAATGCAAAAAGGCGAAAATATAAACGATATATTAGCGGGACTCCAAAAAAACGGGATAGATGAAACCAAGATAAAGGGCGGCAATGTCGATGATATAATAGCGGCGTTAAGCCCCGAACAGCAAAGCAAACTGAACAGCATATTAAACGACAAGGCAAAAACCGAAAAAATACTGTCCTCCCCCGTGGCGCAACAGCTTATCAAACAGCTTTTAGGTGGCAACAATGGATGATTTAAGCGGAAAACTGTCAGAGCTTTTAAACGACCCCGAGGGTATGGCGCGCATACAAAAAATGGCGCAGTCGCTGCTGAGCGACACAAAAAAGGAGGAGCCCGACACGGCGGGTATAGACATCGGCAAGCTAATGCCCATTATCAGCAAAATTAATTCGAGGGGCAATGATAACCGAACGGCGCTACTGCTGGCATTAAGACCGCATTTGAGCGATAAAAGGAAAGAACGGCTTGATACAGCCGTGCGCTTGCTCCGTGTTGCAGATATGCTGCCGCTTTTGCAGGAAAGCGGCTTATTTAACCTATAAGGTGGTGAGGTATGGACAGCTTTACTAACGAAGAACTCAAGCGCGCGGCAGACCGTGTGCGAGATATGCAACGCCGTGCCGCCGCAGTGGGTGGCGGCAAAAATAATATGATAGAAAAAAGCGAAGCTAAGCCAAAAACTGTGGCGCCGCCACGGCGGAAAAGCATACTTGAGCTTATTAATTTCAAAAATATGGAAATCGATAATGACCGCAGCTTGCTCATGGGAATTTTACTGCTTTTATCGGGCGACACAACCGATGAATTGCTTATGCTGGCACTGATTTATATAATGCTGTAACGCTTTCGACAAATTATTACAAATTTTTAACTATTTAATGCAAAAAAGAGCATTATGTAAACCATAATAACCTAACTGAGTTATTAAAGTTATCCACCGTTTATTCCACAAAAAACGGGTTTTCGGTGCCCAAAACCGCTTAAAATCGTTTAAAAGTGTGGATAACTCGGTGGATAATGTGTATATTTTTGTATGCAAAAATAATATGAAATAAAAAATTATGTAAATAAAAAGCAAAATGTAAATTCTCTTTTTAGACAAAAAAGTGTTTACTAAAATACAATTTTATAGTATAATTTATATAAATCTAAAAGCATTTTTTAAAGACATTTTTTATGTACTTTGGAGAGTTTTTTATGGGGATAATTAAAAGGTGCATTTTATGCATATTATGCATCGTTTTGTGCATCGCATCGCTTGTATCGTGCGGACCAAAAAACGAAGCGTTATCGGCAAAAGAGATTACCGATATTATTAAAAGCTATAACGGCTCAGATATTGTATGGACCGGTCTTAAGGGCGGAGATATTTCGGCGTATTTCGGTTTTTCGGATGAAAAGCTTACCGATATGTCGGCTTTTATTAACGATGATGATGAGCATTTTGACATAGCCGCCGCATTTCAGTTTGAAAGCGAAAAGGATATGCTTGCGGTAATCGAAACGCTTAATAAGAGCTTAATTGTCGCCGAGGAAACATTTGATAACACAAGCAACAGCGAGGCGCAAAAAATCGGTAATAAGCAGATACTCAAAAACGGCTCAATGCTGGTAATAGTGGTATCGGGCAATTATGAAAAAATCGCTAATGAACTAAAAAATAAAGGTTTTATATCGGTAGAAAAATAAAATCAACCGTTCTTTATGAACGGTTGATTTTATTAGGGGTTAGGATATAGGATTTAGGATGTAAGTGCGACCATTGGTCGCATTTTTTCTAACCCCTAAATCAAAAAAACAGCACCCACTTTTGTGAGTGCTGTAATTTTGATAATATAATAATTATCTCTTTGAGAACTGAGGTGCACGACGAGCGCCTTTGAGACCGTATTTCTTTCTTTCCTTCATTCTCGGGTCGCGAGTGAGGAAGCCGGCCTTCTTGAGCTCTGCACGAAGCTCAGCATCATACTGAAGCAG
>SVOM01000019.1 GCA_015066405.1 Oscillospiraceae bacterium | reverse complement strand
ATTTTTAATCTTATATGAAAAGAGGTGAAGTCGTGAAGAGAGCTTTGTTAGATGAAGAACGTGAGATTCGTTTGTCTGAAGATCTTTGGTTAAATTACTTTAATCGTTATCTTTTTGAAAACGGAACTATAACTGAAAAAGAATATAAGAAAATGGTCGAAAAAATTGCGAATAGAAAAGCGAAGCTCTCTCGCGGCGGAACTATCTAATAATATATTGAAGGAAACTTTTGCAAAGTTCGATTTCAATATTGCTTTTTTAAGTCGTTTGCGATATAATCAATATATAGATAATGATAAAACGGACTTTTGCGAAAGGAAGGAATTATGGATATATTAAGCATTCGTACGATGTTGCGTACAAAATCAATATATGATATCCCCCTGAGGGTAACTTACTATGCCCGTGTTTCTTCGGATACGGACGAGCAGCTCAATTCACTTGACAACCAGATTGCTTACTATGAGAACTTTATTAAGAAAAACAAAGCTTGGACCTTTGTACCCGGTTACATAGACGAAGGTCTTTCCGGCATTTCTACAAAGAAGAGAAAGCATTTTAACGAGATGATTTCTGATGCTAAAGATGATATGTTTGATCTTATCATCACTAAAGAAATTTCTCGTTTTGCTCGTAATACTTTAGATTCTCTACAATACACTAGAGAGCTTCTTGGTCTAGGCGTTGGCGTTTTCTTTCAGAACGATAACATCAATACTCTCGATGAAGATGCTGAGCTCAGACTTACTATCATGTCGTCGATAGCGCAGGATGAACTTAGAAAGCTTTCATCACGTGTTAAGTTCGGTCATCAGCAGGCTATTAAATCAGGTGTTGTTCTTGGTAATAGTCGTATATTCGGTTATATAAAAGATGGTAAGAGACTAATTATAGATGAAAGCCAAGCTCCAATGGTTCGTGACTTGTTTAGACTTTATGCTACCGGTGAATATAGTATGAAGCAGCTTGAGAAGCTTTTCTATGAACAAGGATATCGTAACTATAACGGTAATAAGATAGCTCATACCACAATGTCTGGAATTATTTCAAATCCCAAATACAAAGGTTACTATGTAGGTAATAAAGTTCGTATCGTGGATATGTTTACCAAAAAACAGAAATTCCTTCCCCCTGAGGAATGGGTGATGTTTAAGGATGAGACCGGTGAAATCGTTCCTGCCCTTGTGTCAGAAGAATTGTGGGACAAGGCCAACGAGGTTCTGCGTCGTCGAAGTGATGATGTTAAGAACCGCCAAGGCGTTTGCAACCATGCTAACCTTCTTACTGGTAAGCTCTTCTGTTCCCATTGTGGTGCTGCTTACTATCGCAGAGAATCCAAGAGCAAGGACGGAACCATTAATTCCAAATGGGTATGTTCTAATAAGATTAATAACGGTGCTGATGCTTGTCCTTCTTTTGCAGTATATGAGGATGAAATCAAACCTATCTTGTTCGAGGTATTCAGTGAAACTAAGGTCGATGTAGAAGCATTACTTGAGACTTATACTGAGATGTTCAAGTCTTTAGAAAAGGATGATGAAACATCGAAAGAAATTGCAGAACAGAAACGTATCATTGAACTTGGTGAGCAAAAGAAAAACAAGCTGCTTGAACTTGTTACTACCGGTTCTATTACTAACGCTAACTTCAAGTCGATGACTGATAACTGTGACCGTGAAATTGATGAAGCCAGAAAAGCACTTGCTGAACTTGAAGAACAGCTCTTTACTCAGGAAGAATATCAGCGTCATATGAGTGAAGTGAAAGCTAGACTTGAAGCTGCTATCAAGGATGCAAGTACCGGTATGATTACTAATGAGTTTGTGGCTCAGTACATTGATAAGATCTTTGTGACTATGGAAGAAGACGATCTCGCAAGGCTTGAAATCAAGATATTTACTGGTAAAAGTACGGAGAAATGGCTTCAGAAATTAAAAGGTCGTACGGGTCACACGTCTAAAAAGATGATCGAATCTTACGAAAACAGCATGAAATAAATTTAGCACTTTTAAAAAAGCGGGGCGGTAATACACCGCCCCGCTTTTTATTGACTAAATACCGCAAAATTGGTATAATGTTTGTGTTGATTTTTATTAAGGGGGGAACGGCTTGAAGGTGCTCATTTTAAGCGGTAACACAGGCGGCGGACACAACTCGTGTGCCAAAGCTATAAGTGAACGCTTTTTAGAAAACGGACACACTTGCAATATTTGTGATTGTCTTTCGTTTATTTCTCCTGCCATATCTAAAATAGTATCATTGGGCCATACAGTCGCTTATCGTTACACCCCATTCCTTTTTAATATCGGATATACCTATTTTGAAAATCACTCAAGCACCTACGCGAGCGGTAGTTTAATTGATGCGCTTTTTGTGCGAGGCGGCAAAAAGTTAGCAAAACACATAAATGATAACAATTACGATTTGATAATTTGCACACACGCTTTTTCGGTATATTTATTGAATTGCGCCGCACCCTACTTAAACCGAAAAATTAAATCAGCTTTTGTTGCAACCGACTTTACTTGTAGCCCTACTGCCGAAAAAGGCGATGCTGATGTTTATTTTATTCCGCACATTTATCTTGCCGATGAATTTGAAATGCGCGGTGTTGATAAAGATAAGCTCATCGCTTGCGGCATCCCTGTTAAAAAAGCATTTTATGATTCTTGCGATAAAAACACCGCCAAGCAAAAACTCGGTATTAACCCGACTAACAAACATATTCTTGTAATGTGCGGCAGTATGGGATGCGGACCTATTGTGCACATCACCGCGGCATTAGCAAAAGCAGTGGATGAGGGCACCGAAATTACTATAATTTGCGGCAGTAACCGTTCTTTAAAACACAGGTTAAAAATTAGGCATAAATCAAATAAAAACGTACACATAATCGGTTTTACCGACAATATACCATATTATATGAACAGCGCCGACCTATTCATCACAAAACCGGGTGGTATAAGTTTATCGGAGGGTGCTGTTAAAAAATTGCCGATGGTTTTATTGCCATCAGTTGGTGGGTGCGAAACTCATAATGTAAATTTCTTTGTAAGCCGCGGTGCAGCGTTTTGTGGTAAAAACAAAGCCGATATTATAAAATATTGCACCGAGCTTTTAAAAAATGAAGATTTACGTAATCAAACCATAAAAAATCTAACCGAACTTGAAATAGATAATGCGGCCGATACAATTTTTGAAATTTTAACAAAATAAAAATTACCAGTAGGAATTTTGCATAATAATATCTCTTTTGTTAAAACTATTATCACAAAGGAGTTGAAATTATGTTAGACCGAATTTGTCTTATTCTTACAATAATCGGCGCGCTTAACTGGGGTAGCATCGGTATCTTCCAATTAGACCTTGTTGCCTGGATTTTCGGCGGAAGCGATGCACTTCTTGCAAGAATCATTTATACTGTAATAGCACTTGCGGGAATTTGGTGTATATCTCTTCTGTTCAGAGAGAGAAATGAAGTTATTGCAAAAGATTAGTTTTAAAAAATAAAACTCATAGTCGATGGACTATGAGTTTTGTTTTTTTATTTTAAATTTATCAAAACTAATTTGCGAAATCAAAATACCGATAAATATAACGGCACAACCTATATATGCACGTGGTGTCATAGCATCATCAATGCCGAAAATCACACCGCCAACCGCAGCAAACACCGACTCGAGCGATAGAATAATTGCCGAATAAGTGGGGTCAGCATCCCGTTGACCTAAAACCTGACAGGTATACGCAACACCTGATGAACAAATACCCATATACAAAATAGCACCAAGCGAGCTACCTATTTGTGATATGGCGGTGCTAATACTGATTTCGCCCAAAACTAATGTGAACAACAGTCCCCAAATACCACAAACTAAAAACTGCACCGAAGAAAATTTGATGGGGCTTACCTTTCCTACAAACCTATCAATTGAGATAATATGAAAAGTCCAAAAGATAGCGCCAATAAATAAAACAATATCGGAGAGTGAAATATTTGAAAATCCGTTTTGAACACTTAGCAAATAAAGTCCTATTACCGCAAAAACAGCGCCTATAAGAACATTAATACCCGTTTTCTTTTTGAAAAACAGCAGATAAACAATAGGTACTAAAACGGTATATGTACCTGTAATAAATCCCGCCTTGCCGGCATTTGGGTCAAGATAAATGCCCCATTGCTGCAATGCCGATGCAATAAATAATATGGTGCCCGATATTGCACCATACCCCCAAGTAAGTTTGAGTGGCGGCTTATTATTGTTCTTTGCTTCGCTTGGACTTTCAAATATAAAAATTACGGGTAATAATGCTGCCGAGCCCAATACATACCTAACAAAAATCAATAGATACGTATTAATTTTATCGGCGGCATCGCACTGTGCTACAAACGCAAAGCCCCATATTGCCGCCGCGGCAAGTAAAAATAGATTAGATTTAATGCTTTTAGAAACCTTCATAAATATCAGTTTGTTGAATAAACAATTTCTCCGTTTTGAATTTTAAATGTAATATCTCCCGATAAATCGGTCCTTAAAATTGCAGTGCCTGTTTGTTTAAGTCGATTTAGCACCTCATCGTGTGGATGAGAATAGCTGTTATTTTTGCCGCAAGATATAATAGAAAACTGCGGCGAAGCAATTTGCAAAAACTTTTTAGATGATGATGTGTTACTGCCGTGATGACCAACTTTTAGCACATCACAATCAAAATTTACGCCATCGGCTATAAGCTTCGCTTCGGCCGAGGTTTCAGCATCTCCCGTAAACAAGAACTTTTTGCCCGAATTTTCAGCCATAATAATTATTGATGTGTTATTTTCATCCTCAGCCGTTTCATCGCTCATAAGCACAGTTAACTCAAAATTACCAATATTGATAACAAGCCCCTCTGTCGCGTTATAACAGTTTATATTATTGGAAACAGCATAATCTTTAATATCTTTATAGCATCTTGCGTTTTCATCATCGCGCGGCAAAACATCTGATAAAATTATGTAATCAACGGGTATCTCCGATAAGAGAAATTCCGCACTACCGATATGGTCATCATGAGGGTGCGTGAGTATTAGAACATCAAGGTCATTAACACCCACCGTTCTTAGTTTCTTTACGATATTCATACCGCTGGAAGCCGTGCCCGTATCAATAAGTGCTGCATATTCGCCGCTCTTAATAAGTGCGCTGTCCCCCTGCCCTACATCTAAAAAGGTTATAAAATCGCCCGATGTATCAGTCGGCTGTACTGCATCATCATAAAGCCACAGTACAGCCGAGAAAATAACAAGTATACATACAAGAGATATTATTAAAAGTTTGACTTTTTTAAAAACTTTATCTGACAAAGTTATTCTTCTCTCGCTTTCTTTTCAAGCCATTGGTCCTTTGTCATAAGCACGCGGCGCGCCTTTGAGCTATCTTGCGGACCTACTATACCGCGCTCCTCTAAAATATCAATAATACGCGCGGCACGGGCATAACCAACCCTTAATTTACGCTGAATATAAGAGGTAGATGCCTCGCCCCTTTCGGTTACGATATCGATAGCTTCATCAAGTAACGGATCATCATCCGAAGCATCATTATCAGCTACGGCAATTTTTTGCTTCTTATCGGTAACCGCTTGACGCTCGATTTCTTCCATAATCTCATCGCTATAATCAGCAGAGTGGTCGCCCTTTATGTACTCAACAACGGCTTCAATTTCTTCATCACTTACATAGCAGCCTTGCAAACGACTGGGCTTATTAGAGCCAACAGGGCTATAAAGCATATCGCCGCGGCCGAGCAATTTTTCGGCACCTGCAGTATCAAGAATTGTACGGCTATCAATTTGGCTTGCAACCGCAAAGGCAATACGTGAGGGAATATTTGATTTGATAACACCCGTAACCACATCAACTGACGGACGCTGTGTTGCAATAAGCAAATGCATACCCGCCGCACGCGCCTTGGCGGCAATGCGGTCTATAGACACTTCCACCTCGTTAGATGCGGTTTTCATAAGGTCGGCAAGCTCATCAACAATGATAACGATTTGAGGCATTTTTTCAAGCTCCTCATTGCTTTCAGCCAAGCGATTAAAGGAAGCCAAATCTCTAACCCCATTATCAGCAAATAGCTTATAGCGGCGCTCCATCTCGGTAACCGCCCAACCAAGCGCACCCGCGGCCTTTCTCGGATCGGTAACAACGGGTACCAACAAATGCGGAATACCGTTATACACGCCAAGCTCAACAACCTTGGGGTCAATCATAAGGAATTTAACCTCATCGGGCGTTGCTTTATAAAGAATACTCATAATAATCGAGTTAATACAAACCGATTTACCCGAGCCCGTAGCACCCGCAATTAGTCCGTGCGGCATTTTTGCAATATCGCCAACAACGGCATTGCCGCCGATATCCCGTCCAAGCGCTATTGAAAGCTTGCTCTTTGAACCGGTAAACGCAGGAGAATCAATAATTTCCCTAACCCCAACAACATTGGTAAATTTATTGGGAACCTCAATACCAACTGCGGCTTTGTTTGGAATAGGCGCTTCTATACGAACACCCGCCGTTGCGAGATTAAGCGCAATATCATCGGCAAGATTTGTAATTTTGCTGATTTTAACACCCGCACAGGGCTGCAGTTCATAACGTGTAACAGTCGGTCCACGGCTGATATCAACAATTCTTGTTTCTACACCAAAGCTTCTAAGCGTATCAACAAGATGTGCCGCCGTAGTGTCAAGGTCGGTACCTGCCGCCGCCATATCTTCAAAGGATGGTGCTTTGAGAAGCGAAATCGGCGGGAATTTATAGCCGTCATCCTCAGTAACTATCATACCCGATGTTTTTGTCGCCTTTTCGATTTCAGCATCAATTGTATCATCATCTTCGGCCACAACAGTTTTGGGGTCAACCTTCTTTTTGCGCTTTACATCGGTTTCTTCAATTTCCTCAACAACCTCGCCCGTTTCATCATCAACCGAGATACCGTTGTATGTTTCTACAACGCGTTTTTGACGCTCATTAAGCCCATCGGTATCGACATCTCGCTTTTCGGGAATATCATCAACCGAAATATCAATATCGCTCCTTCTACGGCGCTTTGGCGTGTCGTTATCAGCTTCTTCCTCGGCCGCACGCTCGGCTTTTTTAACAAAAGCATCCTCGGCGTGTTTTTCGATTTTTTGTACGGGCTTTGCAAGTGTTTTAAAGAAAGCGATTAACGTTGTGCCAGATATTAACATAATAAGCACAAACATTAAAAGAATAATTGTAATGCCGGCGCCTGTTTTGCCAAACATACTAACAAGCGGACGACCTATTAGCGCACCGATAAAACCGCCGCTTTTTAAAGCCATCCCGCTATTATACGCTGTTTGTATGTACTCGGAAAATGCAACACCCGTTTTGCCGACAAAAATATCAACAGTGGCGCTTATAAACACCGTTAATATGCTTGCCTCAATTATTTTAGCACTTACCGAGCCATAGCATTTATCCATTGCAAAAAGCACGGCGGTTACACCGAGAATTATAGGATAAATAAATGCCGTAACGCCAAAAACACCGAACAAGAATTTATGTAGCGCATTCCAAACATTTTCGCCCGGTATTAAGATTACACACATCAAAAAGACCGATATCGCAAACAGTACGATTGATACGGCCTGTCTTTTTGCATTACTTACCGCCTTTGTCCTTGCGGCAGAGCTTGTAGTAGTGGTTTTTCTTTTTGTCCTTTTACCTGCCATTTTTTTACTCCTTAAATCCCATTTATGTAAAATAAGGACTCAGTCCTTATTTTCTATTTCTCCATACAAATATTCGATAACATCGGATAAATTTCCCAGGCTATCAATAAGCCCTTCCTTAACTGCGGCATCACCGCCGAGCACTGTGCCGACATCGGTTACGAGCTGTCCCGTATTCATCATAAGGCAACGAAACCGCTCGGAAGATATTCCCGAATTTTCGGTAACAAAGCTTGTAATTCTATCCTGCATACGCTCAAAATGATTCATCATTTGCGGAACACCGAGTACAAGCCCCGTCATCCTAACGGGATGAATTGTCATTGTGGCGGACGGCACTATGAATGAACGTTTAGCCGCCACCGCTAACGGCACACCTATTGAGTGTCCGCCGCCGAGCACCAAGGATGCCGTTGGCTTTTTCATTCCAGAAATTAGTTCCGCAAGCGCAAGGCCTGCCTCAACATCGCCGCCGACAGTGTTTAGAATTATCAAAAGACCTTCTATCTCGGGGTCTTGCTCAATGGCAACCAACTGCGGTATAACGTGTTCGTATTTCGTGGTTTTGTTTTGCTCGGGCAATGCGGTATGCCCCTCAATTTCGCCTATAATTGTAAGACAAAATATTGTATGTTTACCGTTTTTTACGGTAACCGAGCCACTTTCTTTTATATATTCTTGTCTTGTTTCTTTTGCGCTGTTATTATCATTATTTTGCATAATAATTCCTCCGATAAATTTATTATCGAAGAAACTTACACAAATATACATTTATTATACTATTTTTGCCGCAATAATTCAAGTGCATAAGTAAAAAAGAGATATGCAAAAACATATCTCTTTTTCCTTAAACAAACCTATATTCGCCGTTCTCGAAAATGCACTTATAAGTTTTGCCTTTGTTTACAGCACCTTCAAGAATTTTTTCACTGATTAAATCTTCAATATTGCTTTGAATTGCGCGTCTGAGCGGTCTTGCACCATACACAGCATCGAAGCCTGCATTTGCCACCTCTTGCAAGGCGGTTGCATCAAATTCCATTTCAATATCGAGATTTTTAAGGCGCATTTTTAAATTATCAAGCATTTTTTGTGCTATTTGCTTAATATCATCAGCACTGAGCTTATGGAAAACGATGGTATCATCAACACGATTTAAAAATTCCGGTCTAAACGCTTTTTTGAGTTCGCCCATTACCATTTCCTTAATCGCTGTATAATCGTTTTCGGCGGCATTTTCGCCTGATACAAAGCCGAAGCTCGTTTTCTTTTCGGTAATTAATCTCGCACCTATATTTGACGTCATAATAATTACGGTATTTTTAAAATCAACCTTGCGACCTTGAGAATCGGTCAGGATACCATCATCAAGAATTTGCAACAACACATTAAACACATCGGGATGTGCTTTTTCGATTTCATCAAAAAGCACTACTGAATACGGATTTCGGCGCACCTTTTCGGTTAACTGTCCGCCCTCATCAAAGCCGACATAACCGGGTGGCGAGCCAACAAGTCGAGAAACAGTGTGTTTTTCCATATATTCCGACATATCAAGGCGCACCATTGCATTTTCACTGCCGAACATCGCTTCGGCCAACGCTTTGCAAAGCTCGGTTTTACCAACGCCTGTGGGACCTAAGAATATAAACGAGCCAATGGGGCGTTTGGGGTCTTTAAGACCAACTCGAGAACGTCTTATTGCCTTGGAAAGAGATATAACCGCTTCATTTTGTCCAACTATTCTCGAATGTAAAACCTCTTCAAGTTTTAAAAGTCGCTCGCTTTCCTCTTCGGTTAGTTGCGTTACGGGGACACCTGTCCAGTCGGACACAATATCGGCTATTTCTTCGGCAGTAACAGTGCCAACATATCGGTTATTCTCTGCCCAATCGTTCTTTATAGCCTCTAATTTTTGCTTTGATTCTTTTTCCTCATCCCGCAACTTTGCGGCAGCCTCGTAATCTTGATTTTCTATTGCATCATTTTTCTTTGCTTCGATTTCACTGATTTTTTCTTCAAGCTCTTTTATGTCATTAGGTGCCGAACTATTACGTAGGCGTACCTTTGAGCCCGCCTCATCGATAAGGTCAATCGCCTTATCGGGTAAAAATCGGTCGGTAATATAACGCGCTGACAAGGTAACCGCCGCCTCGATTGCTTCATCGGTAATTTCAACCTTATGATGCTTTTCATAGCTCTCACGCAGTCCCTTTAAAATGAGAACTGCATCTTCGCTGCTCGGCTCGGCAATAACAACGGGTTGGAAACGGCGCTCAAGCGCGGCATCCTTTTCAATATTTTTGCGGTACTCAGCAAGAGTTGTAGCACCGATAACCTGAAACTCGCCACGAGCAAGTGCAGGTTTTAAGATATTGGCGGCATCGGTTGCACCCTCTGCCGCACCCGCGCCGATAAGGTTATGCACTTCATCAATAAAGAGAATAACATCATCATTTTGCGCAACCTCATCTATAAGTGCTTTAATGCGTTCCTCAAAGTCGCCTCGATATTTCGTGCCCGCCACCATACCTGTAAGGTCAAGAGAAATTATACGCTTATCACGTAAAATATCGGGTACTTCCCCGCTACTTAATTTAAGGGCGAGCCCCTCGGCAATAGCGGTTTTACCTACTCCCGGCTCTCCAATAAGGCACGGGTTGTTTTTACTGCGGCGGCAAAGAATTTGTATTATTCTATCAATCTCATCGGCTCTTCCGATAACCGGGTCAATTTTGCCGTTTTTGGCATCATCCGTTAAATCTCTACCGTACTTTTGCAAATTCGGTGTTTCGCCCTTTGCTTTTTTCTTCGGTGCGGCATTTTCATTGTTATTTTCTATATCATTACCCGATGCTTTAAATGCGGCGGAAGTCAAAAAAGCAACATCCACATCCAGTTTTTTTAGGAAACGGATCGCATAATTATCTCCTTCGCTAAGCACCGCTATAAGCAAATGCTCGGTACCGACAAGCTCTTTTCCGAGATTTTTAGCACCCGTCAATGCAACCTCTAAAATTTTGCGCGCACGGGGCGTTAAATACTCGGGCGATAAATTTGACGGTGTGCCCGAACCGATAGTTTCTACTATCAATTTTTCAATTTTTTCGGCCGTTACGCCATTTTTGTTTAACACGGCGGCGGCAACACCACTACCCACTCGGCAAAGTCCCAACAGTAAATGCTCACTGCCGATGTAGGTGTGTCCCAAAACCTCGGCGGCATTTATAGCGTGGTTAATCGCCTCGGTGGCTTTTGGGGTAAATCCATTAAAATTATATTTCATTAGTTTTTCCTTTCGTTAACATATCGCGCACCAATTCAGCACGCTTAATATCGCGCTCTACGGGTTCCATAATGCCGTATTTGCGCATTATCATATTCGGTCCACCCATAACAAGAATTTTATCGGGCAAATTGTTATCAATATCAAGTATACCCATAGAAGCACCCAGTTTAATCAGTGATAAATACTTCATTAGCTCTTCACTGGTTAATTTTCTTGCGTTACTGAGTATACCAAATGAACGGAACACACTGTCTTCCAAAGCCAATTTATCGGCCGATGCTCTCGCATCGTTTTCTTTTTCGATAATTTGCTCGGTTATGGTTGTTAAATTACCAAGTGCCTCTTTTTCGGAAATACCAAGCGTAATTTGATTTGATAACTGATATAAAGATGCTTCGCCCGATGTACCCTCCCCATATATTCCACGAACGGTAAAGCCTATTTTGTTAACCGATTCACTAATAAGGGAAATTTGTTTTGTAGCTTCAAGCAGTGGCAAATGCAACATTACCGATGCGCGAAGCCCTGTGCCTAAGTTTGTAGGACATGCGGTAAGGTAACCAAACTGCGAATTAAAGGCAAAATGCAGTTTATCGCAAAGCAGTGTATCAAGTCGCTCGGCGATATCATAGCATTTTTCAAGGGACAGTCCTGATTTTACAACCTGAATTCTTATATGGTCCTCTTCGCCTAACATAATACAAATCGATTCATCCTCTGATAAAACAATGGCTTTGCCCGCGCATTTGCGTGCAAATTCGGGGCTTATTACGTGGCGCTCCACCATTGCGTAAATCTCGGTTTCGGGAACAGAATCCATTTCTATATATTTTAGTGTTTTTGCAAACGGTGTATTACTCTCCATTATTGCCGACTTGACCGCTAAATTGAGTTTTTGAAACTCTTCCTTTGTCATACGGGACGGAAAAGCGAGCTCCTTTAAATTTCGCGCCAAACGAATACGAGAGCTTACAATTATGTTATTCTCCATCATTTGAATTCACCTGACTTTCGAGTTTTCTTATCTCATCACGTACGGTTGCCGCCTTTTCAAATTCCTCATTTTTAATTAAAAGGTTAAGTTCGGCACGCAAAGCATTTATTCGGTCATTTACTGTTGCCACTGCAAGTGGGGATGCATTTGGCACCTTGCCTATATGTTTAACATTACCGTGAAGGCGTTTTAAATACGGCAAAAGCTCCTCGCCAAACTTTTCGTAGCAAGCGGCACAGCCAACCTTTCCGGAGTTTACGATATCATTAAAGGTTGAGCCGCAACAAGCACATTGCTTGGTGTTTTTGGGCTCGTTATATTCCCCAAGCATTGATGATAAAATTCCTGAAAAAGTATTGCTTTTAAAAGGAGAAAATCCATATCCTTTTGCACACGCAGCACAAAGGTGCTTTTCGGTGCTTATACCATTTACTACCTTTTTAATATGAGTAGTAACAGGGTTTTTTCCACAATTTTCACACATCATAACAACTCTTCCTTTCAATTAAATTTGAGTTAATAACATTTGTTTTAGAAGGGATGCTCGCATATAGTCGCGGTATTCCGGAGGTATGGTACGCATAACACTATCTGATACTGCCGACTGCAAAAGCTTTGCAGTATCAAGCGAAATCATACCCGATTGCAAACAGTTTTCAACAACAATACGAGCCGACATTGAATCAATTCCTACACCAATTGAATTTACAATATGCATAAGTGCAGATGAACGGCTAAGCTTCACACGGGAAATTTTAATATATCCGCCGCCACCCCTACGACTATCAATAATATAGCCGTGTTCAGGCGTAAAACGGGATGATAAAACATAATTTATTTGACTTGGCACGCAACCCATCAGCGCCGCAAATTCATTACGCTGGATTTCGGCAACGTTATCACTCGACTCCTCTAACATTTGTATGATTCTTTCGGTAATTAAATCGCTCATTCTCATAGTTTCTACCTCTTTGACTTTAACTGACTTTAATTATATTATACACGAAAGTCAGTTAAAGTCAAACTATTTTTTAGTTTTTTTGAAAAAATTTTTTTACGCGCTGTAACACAATATTTAAAACAGCATAGAATGTAATAAAGTTGAAAGGAGGTCTGTAAAATGTGTTGTAACTCTTTCGGTGGCAATAACTGCACCTGGATTATCATCTTAATCCTTATACTCTTCTGTTGCGGAGGTAATAACGGCTGTAATGACGGCTGCAACAATAACGGCTGCTGTTAGTCCCCTTTCCTTTGTACAATAAAAAAAGCACAGAGCAAACGCTCTGTGCTTTTTACTTGTTTAATTATTTATCAAAGATGTCGAGGAGTGTAATGGTATCGGTATATGTATCATCATCGTCTGACTTTGACATAAGCTCAGCCACTAAATCTCCCTTTGATTCTTTCTTCTCATCACCAAGACCGGTTGCAACAACAGTTACACGGATGGTGTCTTCGAGAGTATCATCAAGCTGAGCACCCCAAATGATGGTTGCATCGGGATGAGCCATCTCGGAAATGATGGTAGAAGCAAGCTCAACCTCTTAAGACCGATATCGCTTGAACCTGTGATACTGATGATTACGCCACGTGCATTGTCCATTGATGTTTCGATAAGCGGGCTTGTGATAGCGGCACGAGCTGCCTGCTCAGCCTTATCGCGACCTGTTGCAACGCCAACACCCATATGTGCATAGCCAGCATCAGACATAATTGCACTAACGTCAGCAAAGTCAAGGTTAACAAGAGCTGTAACATTGATAAGCTCAGAAATGCTCTGAACACCCTGGCGAAGAACATCATCAGCGATATCAAATGCATTTTTAAATGTGATTTTCTGCTCGGAAACATATTTTAAGCGCTCGTTAGGAATAACTACCAAGCTATCAACATGCTCTCTGAGAGCGGCAATACCAGCTTCTGCCTGAGTCATTCTCTTCTTGCCTTCGAAAGCAAAGGGCTTTGTAACAATACCAACTGTTAAAATGCCAAGCTCTTTAGCAATTTGAGCAACAATGGGAGCAGCACCTGTACCTGTGCCACCACCCATACCGGCAGTAATGAAAATCATATCAGCGCTACGGATTGCAGAAGCAATTTCTTCTCTGGACTCTTCAGCAGCCATTTTGCCCTTATCAGGGTTAGCGCCAGCGCCCATACCGTTTGTAGCTTTTGAGCCAATTTGTATTTTTTGAGAAGCCTTAGAAAGATATAAAGCAGCTTTATCAGTGTTGATAGCAATAAACTCAACACCGCGAACACCGGCATCAACCATTCGGTTAACTGCGTTACCGCCGCCGCCGCCTACACCTACCACTTTAATCTGAACAACATCGTCCAATTCGTTTGATACTTCGAATGCCATCTTTTAATTCCTCCAACTTTAAGATAATATATGCGAAATTATAATTATAACAATTAACATATTGATAATATCACATATTTTTTCAAATTTCAATAGAAAAATTTACAAAATTGTAATTTTTTCTGATTTTTTTACAATATTCGTGTTTTACCGCAATGTTTTGGGATTAAAGTAGCCCTCGCGCTTGGATGATGACCAAGCACTGAGGTCAATTTCCCCCGTAATATCGCTGCCGTTTTTAGCATCTATTTGCGGCAGCATACCTCGCAGGTGTTCTAATTTGGCTTGAATATCGGTCAAACTGCCAAGCGAAACGATAAAACGGTTTTTAACCTTGAGCGTAATAAAACTCATATTGCTAATATCAATGCTATTAACATCAATGTTTTCTCGGTACAAGTAATTGTAAATATCTTTTATAATATCGAACTCATCATTTTCAAGGGAAAGAATATATCCGCACTCCGGCTGAATTTTTGTTTTGGGTATGACCAAAACGGTATTTTCGGGTTGTTCGGTGGTCTTTGAGAGAATTTTATTATCGGCATCCGCCGTAAAAAAGCTTGTACCATTTTGGTAGCAAAAAACATCCTCGGTTTCGCTAACAACAATCCTTAACTCTTTTAAGGACGGATATTTTAGCTCCACTTTTTTAATATACGGATATTTAACCGTAAGTTTTTTATTAAGGGAAGAAGCCGATACCGAAAAAAGCTTGTCCCCCACAGATACATCGGCCGAAGATAAAATTTCGGCGGATGTTATTGTTGTGTTGCCTGAAACGGTAACAGTTTCTATTGGAAAAAGAACTGTACGCAGCAAAATTGCGAAAACAATCACAAGCGTTAATATAACAAACACAGTTAAAACAGCCGCCCGCGCTTTTGCACGGCGGCGTTTTATTTTTTGTAGTTCTTCTTTTGATAAAACGCTCTTTTTTTCACTTATCTGCATTTAATCATTCCCTTTTAATATCTGCACCTAAATTTTTTAAATTCAGTTCTATATCTTCATAGCCACGGTCAATGTGGAATATTTTATCTATCTCGGTGGTGCCCTCTGCTACAAGTCCCGCCACAACAAGTGCGGCACCTCCGCGTAAATCAGTGCACTCGGTACCCGCGCCCGAAAGCTTTGGAACGCCCTCAATAACAGCCACATTACCCTGCGTTTTGATATTTGCGCCAAGGCGTTTTAATTCATCAATATACTTAAATCTATTTTGGAAAATGCTTTCAACAAATACTGTTGTGCCCTTTGCGATGCTAAGCAACGCCATAACGGGCGGTCCCGCATCGGTGGGAAAGCCGGGATAAACCATTGTTCTGATAGTCGGAATACGCATAGGGCGAGATATGCTTTTTATCCTTAAAGTATTATTTTTTGGGGTTATCTCGCATCCGCATTGTCTAAATAAATTTAGTAATGCCACTTGATGTGATGGCATAATATTTTTTAATACAATATCGCCATTTGTGGCAACTGCGCCGCAAATATATGTTGCCGCCGCAATTCTATCAGGTATAACGGTGTGCTCGGTGCCGTTTAGTTTTTGTACACCTTCAATTACGACAGTGTCCGAACCCGCACCATAAATTTTGGCACCGGCTGAATTTAAAAAATCCGCCAAATCGCTAATTTCGGGCTCGCGTGCCGCATTGTGTATAACAGTAGTGCCTTTTGATAAAGCCGCCGCGAGAATAATATTTTCGGTAGCACCAACGCTTGGAAAAGAAAGATTAATTTCATTTCCCGTAATTTCGCTATCAACCTCACAGTTAAGATAGCCGTGGTCTTCGGAAATTTTTATGCCGAGAAGCCGTAAGGAAGAAATATGTAAATCAATAGGTCTCGGACCTAACTCGCATCCACCGGGGCTACTCACAACAGCACTTTTTGTGCGACCTATAATTGCGCCCAAAAAGACAATTGATGAACGCATCTCGCGCATAAGATTATCGGGTATATCATTACCGCTTACATTTGTGGCATCAACACTTACTGTATTACCGTTTCTTGAGCACACACAACCAAGATTTTCGAGAATTCTTATTGAAACTGCAACATCCGACAGTCTTGGACAATTATGTATAACGCTTTCTCCTTGACACAACAGCGTGGCCGCTAAAATCGGTAAGGCACTGTTTTTTGCGCCGTGGATTTTAAGCTCACCGCTAAGTCTATTTCCGCCGTTTATATATATTTTGGCCATAACCACACCCCAAAATGAAATGAATATTACATTTCATTTTATGTGGTGTGAGAAAAAGTGTTATTATTTACTGTTTTTATAAAGTTCCATTACCTGAACATATATACGCTCATTGGCATCGGTAATGGCATTTTTCTTGGCGTTTTCCGCCATTGTTTTAAGTGTTAATTTATCGTTACAAAGAGTTTTAACTGTATCTATCAGTTTATCTCCTGTTAAATATTTTTCTTCAATTACCTCAGCAGCACCAACATTTTTAAGTGTCATAGCATTATGATACTGATGATTTTCAGAAACATAGGGAGATGGAATAAGTATAGCCGCTTTGCCGCACGCGCTAATTTCACTGAGCGTTATAGCACCCGCTCTACCAATAACCAAATCGGCCGCCGCCATACACACATCCATATCATAAATATATTCTTTAATAGAAATTTTATCATTAAGTGTTATATCACTTAAATTTTCGCACATCGTATCATAACCGGTTTTACCTGTTGCGTGGATATGATAAAAATTTCCCGAGGGGTTATGCCACTTTATAAGCTCAGTAACCGCCTCGTTTATAGGTCTGGCACCCAAACTGCCGCCAAAAGATAAAATAAGAGGTTTATCGCCTATCCCAAGCTTTTTTCGCGCCTCGTTTTTTTCTACATCCAACAACTCTTTACGCACAGGATTGCCCGTAATTACCGGCTTTTTGTTAAGCTTTAAATGTTTTTCCGCCTCGGGGAAAGCCAACATTACGCAATCAGCCCCCGCCGCTAACATTTTGGTTGTGATACCCGGAAATGCATTTTGCTCGTGTATAGCGGTTTTAATGCCAAGTTTTTGCGCTTGTTTAAGCACAGGACCGCTAACATACCCGCCCGTACCGATAACTACATCGGGCTTTAATTTTTTTAAAAGCTTTTTAGATTTTACCGATGCCGTAACCGCTTTTGCTACTGCCGAGATGTTTCTAACTACATTTTTGGGGGTTAACTTTCTTTGAAAACCCGCAACATCTATAGTGTAAAAATCGTATCCTGCGGCGGGCACAAGCTTTGCCTCAAGTTTTTTTGCGGTGCCGATATAACTAATTTTGGCATCGGGATGCTTTTGCTTTATAACACCGGCTATTGCCAATGCAGGATTAATATGTCCTGCAGTTCCGCCACCAGCAAAAAGAATATGCATATATTTTGCCTCCAAAATAACTAAAGTTTTTTAAGATTTGATTGTCGAGATATTGATAATACAATACCCATTTGCGCCAACAACAAAATTAAGGAAGTACCGCCATAGCTAAAGAACGGAAGACTAATACCCGTATTTGGTATTGTATTAGTAACAACAAATATATTTAATATTGCCTGTAAGCCAACCTGGAAGGTAAGTCCCACTGCCATAAGGCAACCGAATTTGTCCTTGGCTTTTAGTGCTATTGTAAAACCGCGCCAAACAAGTGCACAGAATAGAAGAATTATTATAATTGCGCCTATAAGTCCCAATTCTTCACAAACTATTGAGAAAATAAAGTCGTTATGCGGCTCGGGCACCCACAAAAACTTTTGCCTTGAGTTACCAAGACCTCTACCCATAATTCCGCCGGAGCCTATGGCTAACAACGACTGTATAGTTTGATAGCCCTTGCCCGAGGCATCGGCCCACGGGTCTAACCAATATTGTATACGCGAACTACTGTACCCTACAACACCGCTTAAAAGCAATGCCGCAATACCGACACCGCCAACCGTTAGGCCGCCGACAATGTATTTCCAGTTGAGTCCGCCAACTATCATTATAATAACACCGATAGTTCCGATTAACAGCGTTGCTGAAACGTGCGGTTCAAGGAACACCAAGACACAAACAACGCCTAAAATTCCACCGAGAATTGCGATAAATTTGAATTTTCCCATCATCTTATAATTGCTCGCAATTAAATGGGAAAACACGAGTATAATCGCAAATTTGGCTATTTCCGAAGGTTGAAAACTAAATGAGCCGATAGCAAACCAACGCTTTACATCCATACCGCTAACCATTGGCGGCACAGCAAGCAAAAAGCCCAACAAACCGATAGCTATAATAAACACTATCCAGGTTATCTTTCTATAAAAATGATACTCTATATGCGATGCCACATACATAAGCACAAGACCAACTGCGGCATATTTGGCTTGTTGGAAAATAAAGCGGAAGCTATCTTCATAATAGGTGTAAGAAAAAACATAGCTTGCCGAAAAAAGCATAATAAGGCCTACTGTTAAAAGTATCAAAACAAGACTCAAAAAGGCAACATCCACTTTGCCTTCATTTGTCCATATTTGCAACGAGCCCTTTCTGCTTTTCTTTTCTGAAGCCATAATCTTCTCCTACCAATTAAAAATTACAGGAAGCAGTGCTATCAAGCAACCTCCGAAAGTGAATAACGAAAATACAAAAACAATTTTGCCCTCATTCCATCCCGATAATTCAAAATGATGATGAATAGGCGCCATTTTAAATAATCTTTTACCGAATTTTGTTACGGAAATAACCTGCAAAATAACCGACAGTGCTTCGATAAGGTAAAGCATACCTGCAAAAATCAGCAAAATGGGTTTACCAACACCAAAAGAAAATGCTACAACAGCACCGCCCAAAAACATTGAGCCTGTATCGCCCATAAACACCTTTGCGGGATGTGCGTTCCAAAGCAAGAAGCCTGCACAAGCGCCCGCAAATGCGGCGGCAAGCGTATTATAACCGATATTTCCCATAAATCCCGAAATAAACATAAATAGGCAGGAAACTATCATTGTAACCGTTGAAGCAAGGCCATCTATACCGTCTGTTAAATTAACTGCATTGGTAAAGCCGTAAATAAAGAAAAGTGAAATCGGCCAAAAAACAAGGCCTAATCCCGAAACTACCGACACCTCGCCTAAAAAGGGGAGCCAAGTAGTATGCATACCCGAAAAATAAAGTGCGGCCAAATATACTGCGGCAACTAAAAACTGTGCAAAGGTCTTTTGTTTTGCAGTAAGACCCAAATTGCGTTTCTTAACAACCTTTATGTAGTCATCCAAAAAACCAATAAGTCCCATTCCAACAGCCAATGCTATGCCTGCCAAAAAGCGCAACAATTTGCCGCGAACGGCAAATTCCGCTACAAGACGACTGTCAGCAAACGCAGAATAGCAAAGCGCGAATAATACACCAAACACAACGCCGCCAAAAATCATAACGCCGCCCATTGTAGGTGTGCCCTGCTTATTTAAATGCCACTTAGGGCCTATGTCCAATATAGTTTGCCCGAATTTGAGTTTATGAAGGTATGGAATAACAATGTAACCAAGCCCCCAACAAACCGCCATAGATATAGCGGCAGAAATTACGGGAGAAAATTCAATCATATTTATAGCTCCTTCAACACATCTGTAACCACTTCGCGTTCATCAAGATGGATGGTTCCTGTGTTTAAAATTTGGTAGGTTTCGTGTCCCTTACCCGCCAAGATTATTATATCATTTTTCTTGGCATTAGCAATGGCAAATTTTATCGCCTCTACCCTGTTCTCAATAACCTTATATGGCTTTTTGTGTTTTTTAACGCCAACCATTATATCTTCAATAATAGAAAGCGGCTCCTCGCTACGTGGGTTATCGCTTGTAACTATAACAAAATCGGCAATTTTTGCTGCGATTTCGCCCATAATCGGTCGTTTGGTTTTATCGCGGTCGCCACCACATCCAAAAAGCACTACCAAACGGCTATCTTTATACTCGCGAAAGCTCGAAAGTATATTTTCAAGTCCATCAGGTGTGTGTGCATAGTCAATAACAACCGTAAAATCGCGGTCGGTCTTTACAACCTCTGCCCTACCCGATACGCCGTTCATCTCGCTAAGAGCTGTTTTAATTACATCCATAGGTATACCGAGTTCAATAGCAGCGGCGGCAGCACACATAGAATTGTAAACGGTAAATTTACCGCCCGTGCCAACCACAATTTTATTTATAAAGTTGTAGCCAACCATATGGTATTTAACGCCGTCGGGTTTATATTCGGCATCCTTTGCGGTATATGTTGCGGCATCATTTTTTGCCGAATAGGTGATTTTTTTACAGTCAACCGCATCAAGTATACGACCCGCATATTCATCATCAAGATTAACAATGGCGCACTTACTCATTTTAAACAGCTTTAATTTTGCATCAAAATAATTATCCATTGTTATGTGATAATCTAAATGGTCTTGGGTAAGATTTGTAAATATCGCTGTTCTAAACTCAACCGAACAGATTCGCTTTTGGTCAAGCGCATGTGATGAAATTTCCATAACCACATATTCACATCCCGCTTTTTCCATAAGAGAAAATAACGAGTTTAGTTCATAAGCATCGGGCGTAGTATTTTTGGATGGTAAAGCTTTATCAATTATCATATTTTGAATGGTGCCGACAAGCCCTACCTTATGCCCTGCTTTTTCAAGAATCTTTTTAATCATATAGGTTACCGAGGTTTTACCATTTGTACCTGTAACACCTATAAGCTGTAGTTTTTTTGCGGGATTTCCAAACCAATTTGCACTGATTTCGAAATACGCCTTGTGGGTATCATCAACTATAATTTGATTTTTAAGCCCCAAATCACGCTCACAGACAACCGCAACCGCGCCCTTACTCAAAGCATCTTCAGCAAAAGTATGGCCATCCACGCGAGTACCACTGATACAAACGAACAAGAAGCCGATGCCAACCGCAGCTGAATTGCAGGTAACACCCTTTATTTCAATATTCCTTAATTTTTCGTCATCAGTTTTTATAAGCTCATATAATTTCATTTTTTACCTCTTAATCAGCTATGTTATCTGCGCTTGTATCGCGGAAATAAACTGTAATAACGCTGCCCTTATCAACACTTTCGTTGGGTTCTATACTTTGTTTATAAGCAACAACACCTGCAGTTGATGTGTTACCGGCAAACTGAACATTTAGTCCTGCATTTGTGGCAGTTGCATTTACGGATGATAACGAAAGTCCCGTAAAGTCAGGTACAGTTGCTTTATTTGTTCCCTCTTCAATTTCTTCGGTATAAAGTATTACCACACCACCTGAATGGAGCGAATCGGTTGAAGATGGCATTTGGTTAACAACCTTTGAACCACTGCCAACAATTTTATAGTTAAGCTTAGCACTTGTAACCTTACCTTTAGCCACCGCTACATCTTCACCTATAACATTGGGAACGCTAATAGATAAGGATGCCAGTTCCGACTCGGTATACTGTGGCTCATATCCAAGATAAGGCAACACGCCGCTTAAAATCTCGGCACCTATCGGCGCTGCAACGGCGGAGCCATAATACTGGCCGGCACTCGGTTCATCTATCATTACAAGAACGGCTATTTCGGGCTCATCAATCGGTGCCACAGCAAGATATGAAGCAATATAAAGCTCTTTATCACTGCCCGATTCCAGCTTTTCGGCTACCTTTTGTGATGTACCCGTTTTACCGCCTGTTTGATAACCTGCAACATACATATTTTTACTTGTACTTTTTGATACAACCGCACCCATCATTGTGCGTATAGTCTCTGAAGTAGTTGAAGATATAACCTGTCGTTTTACGGTTTTATTAACCGTTTCTACAACATTACCTTCACTGTCGAGCACCTTGCTAACCAAGTGTGGCTTTACAAGGTATCCACCGTTAACTGCGGCCGAAACTGCGGTAATCATTTGTATAGGTGTGATTTTAAAGGTCTGACCAAATGATGAAGATGCCAATTCAACAGGACCCATTTTAGACTCGGCGTGATAAACCGAATTGGATTCGCCCGGCAAATCAATACCTGTTTTTTTGGTAAGACCAAATGCATCAAAATATTTCGCAAAGGAACTACTGCCAACCAACTGGCCTATCATAATATAGGCAGGGTTGCAGGAATTAACCATAGTTTCTATAAGATTTTGAGTACCGTGTCCGCCTTTTTTATGGCAATCATACCCTTGACCTGCAATATTAATGTGATATGCACAAGTAAAGGTAGAATTTGTATTTACAAGGTTTTCTTCCAAAGCCATTGCGGCGGTTATAACCTTGAATACCGAGCCCGGCTCATAGGTATCTGATACCGCTTTATTTCTCCACTGTAAATTTTGCAATTTGGCTTTTAGCTCCGATTTTTTGTCTGTATCTGTTTCGGCTTCAATCTTAGCTTGGTCATCGGTTGAAAGAGTAAACGGCTCGTTAGGGTCAAAATCGCCCTTTATTGCCATTGCGAGTATCTCGCCCGAATTTACATTCATAACAATACAAGCGCCTCTACCATTAGCTTGGTTTGCCAACACGCCCTCTTCGAGATACTTTTCGGCAATATACTGTATGTAATTATCAATAGTAAGTACAAGTGAATTGCCCTGCACCGCTTCTTCAACGCGCTCGTAAGTCAGTGGCATATCAACACCTTGTGCACTTTTTGCGGCTACAACTCGGCCCGCAACGCCCGTAAGCTTTGTATCGTAATAGCTTTCAATACCTGACAGTCCTTGATTATCACTGCCAACAAAGCCCAAAACAACAGACGCCAAATTATCGTTAGGATAATAGCGTTTTGTGGTTTCGTCAAGACCAACGTAGCTTGCAAGGTTGAGATCTGAGTTATCAGAAATAAATTTGCGCACCTTATCGGCGGTTACTTTGTCAATTTTCTTCTTAACAATCACATAATATGTATTTTTCTCGGTTTGAGCGTATACGGTATCGCGCTCAACCCCTAAAATTTCCGACAAGCCATCGGCAATAGTGTTTTTAATTTTTTGCTTTTTTTCGGCATCCTTTACGCGAGATAATCCGTTGGGGGTAATATAAACAGTCCACGCAGTAGAGCTTGTTGCCAAGGTGTTCATATTTTTATCGTAAATGTTGCCTCTCGGAGCCGCCAAAAGCGTATCATACAGCTGTTGCTCGAGTGCTTCATTACGGTATTTATCTCCATTAATTACGGCGATATCAATAAGACGAATTATAGAAATTGATGATGCGGCTATAACAATTACAAGCATACAAATAAATACGCGCATAATCATTGATTTGCTCGGTTTATCGTTCATTTTTTAATACCTCCATAATTTATTTGCGACAAAATCTAACATTTTTTTGTCGTCTTTATAATGCTCGAAAACGAGAGTTAAAAATTTTTAACTCTCGTATCTAAAATAATATATTTATCGGGCTTTAATCTTATTCATTGGAAACCACCAATTCGCCATCGGATGTAATTGCAGTATTGCGGTCATTAACATGGATGTAAACAACCTGATCTTTATCCATTTTCTTCATGCCAAGTGTTTCGGCACTCTGCTCTAAATTATTATACGAAATAATTTTTTCCATTTCAACGAAGAGTTTTGTGTGCTCAGCGTTCATTTCATTAATCTCGGTATTTATATCGTTTATTTGTGAATCAACTTCGTTAATTCTTATTCTCAAAAAGATGTTTCCGCAAAGTGCGGCAAGGAAAAATGTGCACAACAAAACAAATGCTACGCTTACCGAAACCGTTTTTTGAGCTTTTGCTTTTCTTTTGCGTTGAACGGCCTTTTTTTGCGGCATTTTGATAACATTATCAGTATTAACAGTTTTTTCTTTTGGCATAAATAATTCGAAATCATATGCCAAGCTATCGTTGTAATACTTGAAGTTGTTCACCATTATCCCCCATTTTTTAATTCTTTATTATTACTCGCAAGGCGGCACTTCTGCTCCTTGCATTGTTCTCCAATTCTTCTTTGCTCGCCATTATCGGTTTTCTGCTATAAAGTGTGCCTTGCGGCATTCTACCGCACACACAAACGGGAAAATCGGGCGGACAAATACATCCTGTGCTAAATTCTTTAAATTTTTGTTTAACCATTCGGTCTTCCAGCGAATGGAAGGTTATTATCGATAAAACTCCGCCTTGCTTTAAAAGGCCAAAAGCCGTATCCAAAACCGAAGCCAAGCTGTCAAGCTCGCCGTTAACCGCAATTCGTATCGCTTGAAAGCATTTCCTTGCGGGATGCCCATCACGTCGTGCCGCAGCGGGATAAGCGGATGAAATTATATCGGCTAACTGTAATGTTGTGAGTATTGGCTGTTCTTTTCTTACTTGCTCTATTCTTTTAGCAATTCTATACGCGAATTTTTCTTCTCCGTATTTTGTAAAGATTTCAGTAAGCTCTGTTACCGACCAATTATTCACTATGTCTTTGGCGCTTAAGCCCTCTTTACTCATTCGCATATCAAGCGGCGCATCCTTGTGATAAGAAAAGCCGCGCTCGGCATTATCAAGCTGAAACGAAGAAACACCCAAATCTAAAAGTATGCCATCCACACTTTCAACGCCAAGTTTTTGAAGGACTGTAGCCATCTCGCTAAAATTTGCGTGTACCACAGTTGCAGGATAACCGCTAAGGCGCTCAGTGGCCACCTTTACTGCATCGGGGTCCCTATCAAGACTGATAAGCCTACCACCCGTCAGTTTTTCAGCGATGCCTTTTGAGTGTCCCGCACCGCCCGCAGTTCCGTCTATGTAAATTCCGTTGGGCTTAATATTGAGAGATTCGATTACCTCATCAAACAACACCGGTTTATGACTAAACTCCATATCAAACACCTTTAAAGCTGGAACTTATCTGCATCAGCAAAAATATCTTCGGGTGTATATACATCTTCTTGCGCCCAGAGTTCGCCACTCCAAAGCTCAATATATGTATCCATACCAATTAAATGAGCCGATGTGTTAAGCTGTGCGTATTCTCTAAGTGTTGGCGGAATTACTATTCTTCCCTGTGCATCAAACTCAACATTAAACGCACCGTCAAAAATAAATCTTTTGATAGAGCTCGCTTGAGAAGACGGAAGCTCAGATATTTTTGCTACTAATTTTTCCCATTCATTAAAGGGATAAATACAAAGGCAACGCTTTCCGCTTATACCTCGACAAACGATAAATGACTCTCCAAGGTCTTCCTTTAGGCGTGAGGGTATGAAAACTCGACCCTTCTTATCTATATTGTGGTCATATCCTCCGTAAAGCATCGAATTTTCACCTCATTTCTACCACTTTAAACCACTTTTATGTGCAAAAACACCACTTTGCACCACTTTTAGTGTAATTATACAACACTTTTTTATAAAAATCAATAGTTTTTTTAAAAAAATATAAAAAAATAAAGCAGTTAAGTTTTGACACTTAACTGCTTTAAATTATGATATAAACTTTAAAAGGAATGTTGCATTTGGGGCATTTAACAAAGTGTTTGCCGCGCTTAATGGGTAACCGTGAAACCGCCTTGCAATTTGGACAGGTTCGATACCTTTTAGTTCTTATGTTTTTTACCCTCTCCCCTAATAAAGAGAATGCGGGTTTGTATTTATAAACCATTTTTTCAAAACTTTCATTTTCGCGCCGCCTTGCGGGAATATTTTTTGAAAGAATTCTAAAAATTACAATTAGTAGGATAAGCCATTGGATAGTAAATATGATAGCTTTTACATTTACATTTCTAACAAAGATATTTATAAAAGCCACTATTAAATATACCGCAAATGAAAACTTACCTAGCGCATCAATGCCATTACGACCATAAAGTAAAGTTCGTAAGCGGCTTAAAAATCTATACACATAATCACTCCTTTATATTAATGTTACCACAAAATTATGAACAAATATACAACTTTTTAAAAAATAAGTATTACATTAATTTTTTTAAAGTGTTATAATTATAATACAATATTTTAGGAGGGATTACTTGTTTAAGATTGACGATAAAGTCATACATCCCGGCATGGGAGTATGCACTATAACTGACATTAAATATAAAAATTTTGGGAAACTTGGCACCAAACAGTTTTATGTTTTAAGCCCACTATATGATACTTATAAAACAACAATTTTTGTGCCTGTTGACAGTACAAAGATTGTTTTAAAAAAGTTGCTATCCGAAGAAGAAATTATTGATTTGCTCAATAAAATTGATTTTTCTCGTTCGGTTTGGGTGGACAATGATGTTATTAGAAAAGAAACATTTTTTAAAATTCTAAAATCGGGAGACCGAAAAGAAGTAATTTTGATGTTAAAAGAGTTGCACGAGCAAAGAATAGAAAAAGAGCGCAATGGAAAAAGACTGCACGTTAATGATGAAAAGATTTTGTGCGAAGCGGAAAAAATAATTCATGAAGAACTAGCATTTTCAATGAACATATCCATCGAAGATGTTGGGGATTATATTGTAAAACACATAAACAAATAAAAAAAGACAGCAAGTTTCCTTGCTGTCTTTTAAATTATTAATTAGCCATTGATAGCGGTAACAACACCGGAACCAACTGTACGGCCACCTTCACGGATAGCGAAACGGAGACCCTCTTCGATAGCGATAGGAGTGATGAGTTCAACATCCATATCTACGTTATCGCCAGGCATACACATTTCAACACCTGCAGGAAGAGTAATAACACCGGTAACGTCAGTAGTTCTGAAATAGAACTGAGGACGATAGTTGTTGAAGAACGGAGTGTGACGGCCGCCTTCATCCTTGTTCAAAACATAAACCTGACCACGGAATTTGGTGTGAGGATTGATTGAGCCGGGTTTACAGAGAACCTGACCACGCTCAATTTCTGTACGCTGGATACCACGGAGCAATGCACCAATGTTATCGCCTGCCTCAGCATAGTCAAGAATCTTACGGAACATTTCAATACCTGTAACAACAGTCTTCTTACGCTCATCGGTAAGACCGATGATTTCAACTTCCTCAGAAGTACGGAGCTGACCACGCTCTACACGACCTGTAGCAACGGTACCACGGCCTGTGATGGTGAATACGTCTTCAACAGGCATAAGGAACGGAAGGTCTGCCATACGGTCAGGAGTAGGAATGTATGAGTCAACAGCAGCCATAAGCTCAGCAATAGGAGCATAAGCAGCGTCAGAAGGATCGTTGGGAGCTTCAAGAGCCTTAAGAGCAGAACCCTTGATGATAGGAGTATCATCGCCGGGGAACTCATAAGTATCAAGAGTCTCACGGATTTCCATCTCAACGAGTTCGAGAAGCTCTTCATCGTCAACCTGATCAACTTTGTTCATGAATACTACGATGTAAGGAACGCCAACCTGACGAGCAAGGAGAAGGTGTTCTTTAGTCTGAGCCATCGGGCCATCGGTAGATGCGATAACCAAGATAGCGCCGTCCATCTGAGCAGCACCGGTGATCATGTTCTTAACATAGTCAGCGTGTCCGGGGCAGTCAACGTGAGCA
>SVOM01000056.1 GCA_015066405.1 Oscillospiraceae bacterium | reverse complement strand
TCACTTTTGATTTATCAAAAATATCACTGTGAGACCTGTCTCACAATATCACTTATTATTTTTATATTTGAGAAAGGAAATATTTTAAAGTATGTAACCCACTATGACACTTTTAAACAGAAAGTGTGAATTTTTATATAAAAAGAAAATTGGGAGAAACTTCTTTACGAAGTGTCTCCCAACTTTCTCTCTTTTTATTATTCACTAACGGGTGGTTGTTTTGCTTTTTCTCTGCGGTGCAGGTCTTCACGCCATAAGCTGTAAATAGTTGCCACAAGCGGTACACCGATTAACATACCGAGTACTCCGAACAATGCACCACCAAGTGTAATGGCGGTAAGCACCCAAAGCGCCGGCAGACCTATTGAATCGCCCACAACCTTGGGGTAAATGAAGTTGCCTTCAAACAACTGTAGAACAACCAAAAATACGATAAATAGGAGTGCTTTAATGGGGGACTGCGTTAAAATAATTATCGCTCCTATGGCTCCGCCCACATAGGCACCCACAATGGGGATGAGTGCTGTAAAGCCGATAAGCACACCTATCATTACAGCGTGCGGGAAGCGGAAAATAAGCATACCCAATGTACAAAGAACGCCAAGTATTACAGCTTCTGTGCACTGGCCTACAATGTAACGGCGGAAACAACCGTTAAGCACCGATAATATATGAGATAACTTACTGTTTAATTTACTCGGCAAATAACTGTCTGCCAACCGGTCTATTTGGTTTGAAAGCTTTTCCTTTTGCAGTAAGATGTAAACCGAAAAGAATATACCGATAAATGTAGTAATTGTTCCCGAAACAACACTTGTCATTGTTTTAATAACTGCCGTGGCGGCATCTCCCAAGCCCTTGCCGATAAAGTCAGCCGCGTTGTTTATAATGTTAGACCATTCAAGGTTATTAAGCTCGGTTAAAACCGATTCGGGCAGTACAGAGTGCATCCAATCACTGCTAAGCAGTGTTTTGATATGTTTTGGTGTTTCGCTTATAAGCAGAGTAACACAGGAAACGAGCTCGGGCACAACAAGGTAAACTATCAAAGCGATAATGCCAAGTAAGGATACGATAGCGGCAATAAGGCAAAGTATACGGCTTGCCTTTTTTAGAATATTCTTTTCGCTTAAGCCTTTAAATAATTTTTCGTATGCCGACATTATAAGATTTAACACATAGGCAATAAAAAGACCTATAATAATCGGTGTCGCCGCCGAAATAAGTTTAATCAAAAATAAGGACAGCGGCGACCAGTAGAAAATACAAAGATATAAAACAAAAATACTTACCGCTATGCGAAAACAGTTTTTCCAGGTAATATTCATTATTTATCCCTTTCTCTTAATTTTTCTATAATTTCGGGAATTGCGGCGACTGTCTCTGCCTGTAATTCCGGTTTTTCAATTTGCGGGAAAACCCAAGTTCCCGTAGTTTTAATCCATACGGGTATGTAACCTACCTTGCGAGATGGCTCAATATCATTTTCGGGGTTGTCGCCTATATATAGCATTTCATCGGGAGTTAAATTCATACGCTTTGCCATATCTTCAAAAATGCGTGTATCGGGCTTTGGGTAGGGTGTGTCGCCACCTACAATAATTTCATCAAATAGCTCGGTTATGCCAAGCAGTTCTAATTTTTTGTACTGAAGCTCGTGCGGGCCGTTAGTAATAAGCCCAACCTTCAAGCCCATATTTTTAAGTTCCTTGAGCACCGATTTAGTAAACGGAAACGGCTCGGCCGCCGTCATATAAAGCGGGCGAATATGTGTGCGAAAAAAGTTTTCCTTTTTAATTTCTTGCTTTAAAATGCCGCGAGAAGAAAATTCATCATACATCCTGTCCCATCCGAGATGCACAAAATGGCGGTCGCAGTATTCAAAAATATCGGCGATTTTATTTTTTGGAACATCCGTATCAAAAGGGGAGGCCTCAATATCAATTATATTTATTATTTTCCGTATGGTTGCATATCGGTCAAATAAAGTATGGTCAAGGTCAAAAACCGCGGCTTTTATCAAAAAAATCACCTCTTATATACAGTATATATTATATTTTTATTAAAGGTATTTGTCAACTGTAATTAAATTTTGAAAATGAGGCGAATAATCTAATTGACAAACAAAAAACAAACGTGTATGATATAGAAAAATTCGGAAATGAGGGTTAAGTTATGGCGGAAAAATTAGTAGTTTCTGTAAAAGATTTCGGTGCTGTAGCCGATATAGATGCAGTGCAAACCACAGCTTTCCAAGCAGCTATTGACCATTGCTTTGTAAATGGCGGTGGAGAGGTGCAGGTTCCCGAGGGTACATATATTTTAGGAGATATTCGCATTCGCAGTAACGTTACACTGCATTTGCTCGAAAATGCCGTACTCAAGGGCAGTAAAAACCCGAAAGATTACCGCAATATTTTAACCGATAAGCTTGAACCTCTACCCGAAAGCGAGGCGACCGATGCGCATTGGTATGGTCCGTTTGAGTGGATTAAAATGGGTGGCGGATTTAAGGTTCATTTGTATACCGCGGGTAGTTATTGGAATTATGGACTTATTCGCGCCGCATTCGCCGAAAATATTGCTTTAATCGGCGAAAAGGGTAGTTTAATTGACGGCAATAACGTTTTCGACCCCGAGGGCGAGGAAGACTATCGCGGACCGCACGCGGTTAATATGCATTTTTGTAAAAACATAGTATTAAAAGGTTATACCGTTAAGGACAGTTCTAACTGGGCGCACGCTATATTCCAGTCCGAAAAAATCCGTTTTGAAGATTTAACTGTTTTGGCAGGACGCGATGCATTGCATACTCGTTCTTGCAGTGATGTAGAGATGCTAAACTGTACGCTTATTACGGGGGACGACTGTGTAGCGGGCTTTGATAATATCAATGTTTTGGTAAAGGGCTGTGAAATAAGCTCGGCTTGCAGTGCTTTCCGTTACGGCGGTTATAATATTTTGGTTGAAGACTGCCATATTTACGGTCCTTGTAAATATCAGTTTAGAGGCACATTTACAAGGGAAGAAAAAATTGCAGGTGTTTATACATCATCTTCTCCAAGGGCTCGTAATAATATGTTGTCCCTGCTTACAAACTTTGTAACTAACGATTTGCCCGTGCGCCACGCACCAGGCAAAATCGTGTTTAGAAACTGCACCGTTCAGAATGCTGATAGATTTTTGCATCTTAATTTATCGGGTAACGAGGCGTGGCAGGTGGGACATCCGCCAAAAGATATTACCTTTGAAAACATAAAAGCAACAGGCATTTCTTTGGGTGTTTACTGCTATGGCGATGGCGAGGTTCCCGTAACCCTTAATTTTGAAAACGTTGAGTATTCGGTACGGGAAGGCTTCGAAAACGATGCCGTATTCAAGGTAGCTCACTTTGATGAAATTAACCTTAAAAACGTTAAAATCACTAATTTTGTGGGCGACACGCTTATAAAAACCTGGTCGGACGGTGGAAAAGTCAACACCGAAAACTTTGAGTGCGATTTAAAGAAAAACGGACTAATAAACAAGGCAGAAGAAGAATTTAAATGTAACGCAATATAACAAAAAGGACTCGAAATTCGAGTCCTTTTTCTTATAGCATTTTTTTAACAAGTTCTTTTTCTAATATCGGCTCTTTGCCCTCGAACAGAATTCTTATAATGTTAGGCACAGCATATTTTGCTATTGCTTTAAAACCTTTTTCATTTATATGGCAGTTTCCATATCCGTAAAGTGAATCACGGGTGTATAAAAACTCTTCATCAAGTTCCTTTATAAATAGGTCGCTGTCCTTTCTGTCGTGCCATGGTATGAAGGAAGCCACACGGGTAAGCATATAGGCGTCCGCACACTCTTTGCAAAATTCCTCTTGGGCTTTCATTATATTGAAAATCCCATCATCACACCAATAGCCAACACGTACCATAAAGAATTTGGTGAAGCCAAGGGCTTTGCATTTGTCCCATAGCTTATAAAGCGCATCCTTGTAGTATTCGGTGGTGTTTTCGCGGTCGGATTCACCCTGATGCCATACGAAAATCTTTTCGGACATATCATCATCTTTGTATTTTTCTTCGGCTTCTTCGAAAAAAGCGAGAGTCTTTTCGGCAAAATAGTCAAACTGCTTTCCGCCTAAATAATACTTTATCGGCACGCCGCCCTTTGCTATGTGAGTATAGGCACAGCAGTAGCCGTTATCTTCCAACCCCTTAACAATGTATGGCGGCATAGCGGGGGCTTGGGGAATATTGGTTTCATTAAAAAAAGTAAAGTTATATGTAGTCTTTTCTTTTTCATCCTTAATATTGCAAAGCGAAGGGTTAAAAAATGCATTCTCGCCGTATTCATCGAGCAAACTAAGACTATCGGCAGTGTAATTTTCTCCGTAGGCTTTCTTTAAATCAGAATACGAAAACTCGCCAACAGGGAAGCCGTAGGTTTTAAATACACCGCGGCTTTCGCCTAAACGGCGGCGTTTATGCAAATATTCACTGCTGTTTTTGTAATAAATTTGCTCCTTGGCGGGAAATACAGGTGCCCCCATCATATTAGATTGTCCTGCAAAAACAAATAACGGTCTTTTCATACTAATTCTCCTTAAAATTTCTAAAACTAAGGGGGGAGCGTCCCTCACTTTTTTTAAATACCTTGCCAAAATAAGATTGACATTCAAATCCGCAGCTTTCGGCAATGGTTTTAATATCTAAATCGGTTTTTGCAAGTAGCTCTTTGGCCTTGTTAATCCGCACTTCGTTAAGATAACCCATAATTGTTTTTTGACAGGTCTCTTTAAATACCCTTGATAAATAGTATTTCGAATAACCGCAGTGCTTTTCTATATCATCCATCATTATACGTTCCGCATAGTGCCGCTTTATATATTTAATAATGTTTTTAACAAGCTCGGTTTTTCCTAAGTTCAGATA
>SVOM01000055.1 GCA_015066405.1 Oscillospiraceae bacterium | reverse complement strand
TAAATATCTGTTATTTTCTCGATCAAGGAAATCGCTACCGCTTATAACCTTTTTAATACCCGTCATTTCTCTTATGTAACCAACAAGTGCAGGTGTTTTGCCACCATTTCCGCATCTGTCGTGGGTATCGGTATAAAACATAAAGCTTTTACCCTCAGGGATGGACTTAATCTTGCCATCAAGATACTGGTCGCACTCATCAAAGCTTTTCGGGTCTTCTACCTGTGCAAACCAGTGGTCGCCAATTATTTTTCGATAAAGATATGCATTCATAACCGTTCTCCTTTATTTAAACACAACACAAAGCGAGTCAGGCATTGTGCTGAGTTTTTTAATAAATTTGAGTTTGCCTTTTGTTATCTTAAAAATAGTAACATCGTTTGTTTGCTGATTAGCAGAAAAAAGATAATCTCCGTTTATATTAATATCGCGCGGACCCTCTCCTTCACAGCTGAAAAATTCGGGCTCGCATAGTTTTTCGCCATCTATTTTAAATACGGCAATGGAATTGTGTCCGCGGTTTGAAGCATACAAGAAGCCGTTATCAACACGCACCGCCGCTGCCGTATTAGTGCCGCTAAAATCATCGGGTAACGCTTTGTAGGTCTTGAGTGGAGTTAAAACACCATCATTATATCTGAACACTGTAATGCTCGATATAAGCTCATTTATGCAGTATGCAAGCTTGCCGTCATCGGAAAATGCAATGTGGCGGCATCCGTAACCAGCGGGCACGTGTGCTTTTGATACTAAATTAAGGTCTAAATCGTAGGTAAATACAGTATCAAGTCCTAAATCACACACCAAAATATATTTTTTATCCGGTGTAAGCCCCGTAAAATGACAATGCGCGGTGTTTTGCCGTGGTAAATTAACACCGATACCTTTGTGAGTAACAAGACGACCACCGAGTTTTATAATGCTGCCCGATAAATAGTTAGCCGCGTATACATCGCCATTGTTAACAGTTAAATGGCAACCGGCTGCACCTTTAGTAGACACAACATCGCTCATATTAACAAGTGCGCCGTTGTCATCAATATCAAAGCTCACAACGCCGCTTATATTTTCGCAAAAAGGGTCTCTCAAGATGGCGTAAAACTTGTTACCCTCAATAGAAAAATACATTGGTTTTTCCACTTCGGTTTTATCGCAAAAAACGATTTGGTCGCCATCGGTTTTGTAGTGATAAATACCGCCTCCATTACCACACGCCGCAATATAAACATCTTTTTTTGCAAACATATTTTCATTCCTTAAAATGTAGCAACGGGTTCTTCGGGTGCATCGGTTACAACAACCGAAATTACATTGAGCACCGGGCCCACCTTGCCATACATTTTGTGCTTTTCAAGATTTAGTATGGCATCTATTTTAACCCATTGCTTGTTTTGAAGCACCGCGGCACCCTTATAGTTACAAGCAAGTCCAGCAAACTGTATATCATCCACGCAACAGGTCATTACTGGTCTGCCAATTACAAATGAACCCTCAGGCACCGATTCAGCTTTTGCTACAATGCCCTTAAATTTAATTTGTTTGCCGTTATACTTTTCTAGTTCTTCGGATAAATCACGATACCAAATGGCGTAATCCAAATCTCCAATTTCAATAACAGGCGCATTGACATCAAACGGTAACGGGTCTTCAATATTATCAAATTCAACATCGCCCGATACACGCTCATAAGCGATATTGGCTTTTCTATTAATTCCACGCACTATTTTGTGCAGTGCCATTTTATCTACTGCATCGGTAAAGCGGTTAAAAATCACAATTTCACAGGTAGTGAGCTTATCTACTACCAACGAGCGCATATTTGCATTAAAGCTTACAAAAGTGTTGGCATCGGCAAACATAAACTCTTGTGCAATTATCCATTTTGACGGCATATTTTGAAACAATGATTGCAACTGCCACATACCGTTATATTCAACTATAACGCGCTCTGCTTTGCATTTACGCCTTAATTTTTCGAGATTTTCGGGTGTTAAATCGCTTTCGTCCTCTACTAATTCAATAAAAACATTTTCTCCCGAAAAAACCGAAGGATTATACTCAATCTCCCCCTCTTCACACAAAAGCAATAAGGTCTTTTCGCCGTTATTGAATCTCTTATCCATAAGGGTTTCTTGAATAAATTTAGTCTTTCCCGACTCTAAAAAGCCGGTAAAAAGATATACAGGTATATCCATTGTACACTCCTAAATCTTAAATAACTGTGCTAACTTGTCCTCGTTAATATCGGCACCAATTATGCACACTCTACCAATAACCTCGGCAGTTCCATCGCGTATTTCCTTTTCGCCGGGCACGAAATCAAAGTGAATCCAACCATTGTCGGTTGTTTCAATAATACCCTTAGCACGAAGAACCGTACCGTAAGCGGCAGCATCATCAAGCGCATCCAAAATATCACTGATTTCGGCAACTGTATACTTTTTAGCGGTTTCCCTGCCCCAGCTTGTAAATACATCATCGGCATGGTGGTGCTCGTGATGGTGATGCTCATGGCAATGACACTCTTCGCCGTGCTCGTGATGATGATGCTCGTGGCAATGACACTCTTCGCCGTGCTCGTGGTGGTGATGATGGTGCATTTCTTCCAAATCGCTATGGAGCGAATTCTTATGCTCCAAAGCATCAAGAATTTGTTTTCCTGACAGTATATCCCAATCGGTAGTAATTATGGTTGCCTCGTCATTCTTTTCTTTAAGTAAATGTAAAGCAGTATGCAGTTTTTCTTCGCTAATGCCTTTTGTACGGCTTAAAATAATACAGCCCGCGTGTTCTACCTGATTTTCAAAAAATTCGCCAAAATTTTTCATATACATTTTACATTTTGTAGCATCAACCACAGTTGTAAAACTATTAAGGACAATATTCTCAACATCAAGCTCTTTAACGGCTTTTATAACATCACTGAGTTTTCCGACACCCGAAGGCTCGATAATAATGCGGTCGGGCGAGTATTCCTCTAAAACCTTTTTAAGTGCCGCGCCAAAATCGCCTACAAGGCTGCAACAAATACATCCCGAATTCATTTCGGTAATATTGATGCCGGCTTCCTTTAAAAAGCCGCCGTCAATACCGATTTCGCCAAACTCGTTTTCAATTAAAACAAGCTTTTCTCCAACGAAAGCCTCTTTTATTAATTTTTTGATTAGTGTTGTTTTTCCAGCGCCCAAAAAGCCCGAAAAAATATCAATTTTTGTCATATTTTTCTTCCTTTTCAAATAAAAATACCTACTGTGCAAATTTTAGCACAGCAGGTATTCTTTGTCAACGGAAAACTAAATAATTCTAACACGAATTACGCCGTCAATTTTAATGATTTTTTCATAAATTGCATCGTAATCGGCTTCACTAATATCAAGAATAGTGTAAGCAAAATCTCCGCGCGATTTATTAAGCAGATTTTCGATGTTAACATCGTTTTCAGCAACGGCTGAAGTAATAGCGGTTAACATATTAGGAATGTTTTTATGCATAATGCATACACGTTTTTCGGTAGCTCTCGGAGCCGATACTGCAGGGAAGTTAACCGAGTTCTCAATATTACCGTTTTCGATATAATCAATTAGCTCTTTTGCCGCCATTGTAGCGCAGTTATCTTCCGATTCGGGAGTAGAAGCGCCAAGGTGCGGTATTGCAATAGCACCATTGATACCAAGAATCTCATCGGTTGGGAAATCGGTAACGTAGGAAGCCACCTTGCCCGATTCGAGCGCAATAATCATATCGGCGGAATTTACAAGGTCCGCACGAGAGAAGTTAAGGATGCGAACTCCATCCTTCATCATCTTGATAGCGTCAGCATCAATAAAGCCCTTGGTATCGGGGGTGAGTGGCACGTGAATAGAAATATAATCGCAATTTTCGTATATTTCCTTTAAATCATTTGCGCGAATTGCATAGTGTGTTAAGTTCCAAGCAGATTTAAGGGACAAATACGGGTCATAACCGTAAACCTTCATACCGAGTGAATTGGCGGCATTTGCAACCAAAACACCGATAGCGCCAAGGCCGATAACACCGAGCTTCTTACCGCGGATTTCGGGACCAACAAATGCACCCTTGCCCTTTTCTACCATCTTGCCAACATCATCGCCGTTGCCTTTGAGAGTTTTTGCCCACTCGATAGCGGGAATAATTCTACGAGATGCTAAAAGTAAGCCCGCAATAGCCAATTCTTTAACAGCATTTGCGTTAGCACCCGGGGTGTTAAATACAACAATACCCTCAGCAGCACATCTGTCGGTAGGAATATTGTTGGTACCCGCACCGGCACGGGCGATAGCTAAAAGTGATTCGGGAAACTCAACATCGTGTAAAGCGGCAGAACGAACAATGGCGCCAACCGGATTTTCTACATCATCGCCGATAGTGTACTTTGCCTCATCAAACTCGTTAAGTCCGATTTCGGAAATTTTGTTGTATGTCTTAATGTTATACATTATGCATTCTCCTTTTCAAACTTCGCCATAAACTCTACAAGCTTCTCAACACCCTCAATAGGCATTGCGTTGTAGATGGAAGCTCTCATACCGCCAACCGAGCGGTGTCCTTTAAGGTTTACAAAGCCCGCAGCTGCAGCTTCTTTAACAAACTTAGCATCAAGCTCATCATTGCCTGTTACAAAAGGCACATTCATAAGCGAGCGGTCCTCTTTTACAACAGTGCCCTTGAAAAGCTTGCTGTTATCAAGGAAATCGTAAAGAATAGCGGCCTTTTTCTTGTTTATTTCGGCCATCTTTTCAAGACCGCCTAATTTTTTGATCCACTTAAGTGTTAAACCCGCAACATAAATTGTGTAGCAAGGAGGTGTGTTAAACATAGAATCGTTCTCAGCGTGTGTTACGTAGTTAAGCATTGTGGGGGTGATATCCATAGCGTTACCGAGCAAATCTTTTCTAACAATAACTATTGTAAGACCTGCGGGAGCAACGTTTTTCTGTGCACCTGCATATAAAAGACCGAACTTTGTAACGTCAATCGGCTCGGAC
>SVOM01000018.1 GCA_015066405.1 Oscillospiraceae bacterium | reverse complement strand
TAAAATAAATTTTGGGACACGCAAACCTTGGCACCACGCAAATTTATACGCATGTTGCTAACAAACAAATTCAGTCGGCTATCAATGCAAACCCATTAGCAAATGTTAAAAATGGCCATAAAAATGATGAAAATCCGCAGTGAATACTGCGGATTTTTTATTATAAAATGATACAAACCAAACCATTGCATCCTTCGTTAATAACGCGCTCAAGTGTTTCTTGCAAACGCATTCTGGCATCGCTTGGCATATGTGCAAGCTTAGTATGCAGTCCCTCATTAACAAGTTCATTAAGAGATTTTCCAAATATATTTGACTCCCAAATTTTTACTGGATTTTCTTCAAACTCGCTAAGCAAATACATTATTAAATCTTCGCTTTGCTTTTCGCTGCCCACAATTGGACTAACCTCTGTTGTGATATCAGCCTTCATCATATGAATTGATGGTGCTGATGCACGAAGCCGCACGCCGTAGCGGCCGCCTTGGCGCATAATCTCGGGTTCTTCAAGAGATAGCTCCTCAATAGTTGGCATAACAATGCCATAGCCCGTTGCTTCAACCTCTTCGAGTGCATCCTTATATCGCATATATTCTTTTTTGATTTTTGCAAGGTCAATTAATGTATTAAGCAGTTCGCTTTCGCCATCAATAACAATACCTGTGGCTTCTGCAAGAATTTTATAGAAGAGATTTTTGTTAATATCGATTTTTACTTCGGCCATTCCCCTACCCAAATCGATATTTTTCACATCGGAATTAACTACAAATTCATTTTCTCCTATAATATCTCCAAAACTGCCAATATCGCGAATTTTTTTCATACCTTCACTTGAATTTTTCACGGTTTCGGTAAGATTTGAGCGTAGCCAGTGGTCGAGCGGTAAAGAATTAATCCAAAGGGGTAAGCCAATATCAATTTCCTTAATCGGAAACTCGTATAATACCTTTGATAAAATATTCTTAATATCGTCTTCCGTAAGGTCGAGACAGTTAAGCGGCAAAACGGGCACCGAATACTGTTTTGTGAGCTCTAACGCTAAATTTTGGGCTTCAGGAGACTCGGGATACATACAGTTAAGCACAACAATAAAGGGCTTATTTATTTCCTTTAATTCCGCAATTACCCTTTCTTCCGCCTCGGCGTACTCTTCACGCGGAATATCACTGATACTACCATCGGTAGTAATTACAAGTCCTATTGTTGAATGTTCGTTTATTACTTTTTTTGTACCAATTTCAGCCGCCATATTAAACGGAATCGGCTTTTCGTGCCAAGGTGTTAACACCATACGTGGTTGGTCGCCCTCTATATAGCCTAAAGAGCTTGGTACTATGTAACCAACACAATCAATCAGCCGCACATTAAAGCTTGCTTTATCATCAATATCAATTTCTACGGCATTTTCGGGGATGAATTTTGGCTCTGTGGTCATAATAGTTCTGCCTGCGGCCGACTGCGGTAATTCATCATTTGCACGCTCTTTTTGGAACTCTCCCTTAATATTCGGCAATACCAACTTATCCATAAATTGCTTTATAAAGGTTGATTTTCCCGTTCTTACAGGTCCTACAATACCGATATAAATGTCTCCGTTGGTTCTTTGGGCAATGTCTTTGTATATGCTTGTTTTTGTTAACATAAAAATTCCTCCGCAACAATATTCCGTTAGTTACTACAAAATATGTGCGGAGGAATTAAATTATTACTGTTATTTAGATGTCGTTTGAAACAATATCTTCAAGTGATTCACGCTTTACGGCAATATAACTATCGCCTTTATTTAACATAACTATTGGCGGACGAGGAATTCTATTATAATTCATCGCCATAGAATAGTTATACGCTCCCGTTGTGCAAACTGCAACCAAATCGCCGCGAACAGCTTTGGGCAACAAAACATTGGGCTGAATTATATCACCACTCTCACAACAGCGACCAACCAAATCGCATTTAAAGTTGCTAATTTGGGTCATTTTGTTAGCTACATAAACCGAATATTCCGATTCATAAAGCGCGTATCTCGGATTATCACTCATGCCGCCATCCACCGAAATATAATTTTTATAGCGCGTAATTTCTTTAACGGAGCCAACGGTATAAATCGTCATGCCGGCATCGGCAACAATACTGCGACCAGGCTCCATTAAAATTTTCGGTAATTTAATACCGAGTTTATCGGTTTTTGACTTTAAAAAATTAGCTACTTGTTTTATGTTATCGGCAATATCAATATGCGGGTCGGATTCAAGATATCTTACACCATAGCCGCCGCCTAAATCTAACTGCTCGGTAACATAACCGAATTTATCCTGCATTTTTCTTATAAAGTCAAGCATAATTTCAGAGCCGCGAATGAATGTATCAGAATCAAAAACCATAGAACCGATATGACAATGAAAGCCGCACAATTTTATGTTTTTAAGCGTAAGCGCATATTCAACCATTTGTTCGGCCTGTCCTGTTTCTATTGCGGTACCAAATTTAGAGTCAACCTTACCTGTATTTACTGCCTCGTAGGTGTGAGTATCAATACCGGGCGTTAAACGAAGCAGCAAATTTTGGCAAATTCCGTGCTCTCCCGCCGTTTTATCAATGGCATCCAGTTCTTCCCTACAGTCAACAACAAAATGTCCCATGCCGTTTTTTATGGCAAATTCAATGTCGCTGTCGGTCTTGTTATTACAGTGAAAGTATGCGTTTTTAAGGGGGAAGCCCGCCTTTAAAGCAGTATAAATTTCGCCGGAAGAAACAACATCGGCAAACATGCCCTCTTCGGCGATAATATTATAGATTCTTTTAAAAGAATTTGCTTTGCTTGCATATAAAACCGAAAAATTATCGCCAAAATTTTCACGCATTGCGTTAATATATGTGCGACAATTATGTCGTATACGTTCTTCGTCCATAAGGTATAACGGTGTGCCGTATTTTTTTGCCAAAACCGTAACATCTTGATGGGCAAATTCAAGATTACCTTTTTCATTTACAGTGATATTATCACAAATCATTACTTGCTTTCTCCGTTGACAAACTTGTTGTAAATTGCTCTAATAGCGTTTTTATAATCTTTTTCTTCAACACCGATGATAATATTAAGCTCACTTGAACCCTGGTCAATCATTCTAATATTGATGTTGGCATCAGCCAAAGCTTTAAAGATTTTTGATGCAGTACCGGCAGTACGAATCATACCACGGCCAACTACAGCAATAAGCGCTAAATTTTCGAGTAACGTTATTGAGTCGGGATTTACACGCTTAACGATATCGGCGGTAATATTTCCCTTAAAATCCTTAATATCGGCAGAGCGCAAAACTATAGACATGGTGTCAATACCTGACGGCAAATGCTCAAAACAAATATTATGCTCCTCAAGAGTTTCAAGCACACGACGGGTAAAGCCAACCTCAGAATTCATCATATCTTTTTCAATATAAATTGCTGTAAAGCCCTTCATACCGGCAACACCCGTGATGGTATATTCGGTAGAATCGGTTACGGCCTTTGAAACGATCATAGTACCGCTATCTTCGGGTGCATTGGTATTGCGAATATTAATAGGAATGTTTGCTATTCTTACAGGGAAAATTGCATCTTCGTGAAGAACGGTTGCACCCATATAAGAGAGCTCACGCAATTCTCTGTAAGTAATCTCGGTAACCTTGCAGGGATTTTCAACAATTCTTGGGTCAACCATTAAAAGTCCCGAAACATCGGTCCAATTTTCGTACAAATCAGCTTGGACAGCACGAGCCACCAAGGAACCTGTTATATCGGAACCGCCGCGTGAAAAGGTTTTAATGGTACCATTTGGCATCGAGCCATAGAAGCCCGGTATTACCGCGTAATCATAACGCGAAAGAATACGAGCGATAGTTTCATTAGTCTTTTCGGTGTTGAGTGAGCCGTTCTCATTAAAGAATATACAAGAGCCCGCATCGATAAAAGGATAATCAAGATATTTTGCAAGCACCTTTGCGCTCAAAAACTCGCCACGACTTGCAAAGAAATCGCGACCTGCGTGGTTGATAAGCGCGGTTTTAATATTTGCAAAGTCCTCTTTTAAAGAAAAATCAAGACCTAAATCACTGATAATATCTTCAAATCTCTTTTCAATTTTTGAAAAAATTTCGGTTGAAACATCTTTATCATAAGAGTTTTCAAAGCACTCAAGCAACATATCGGTTACCTTAATATCGGCTGAAAAGCGTTTACCGGGTGCGGAAGCTACAATATAGCGGCGCTCGGGTTCTGCTTTAATAATTTCAGCAACTTTTTTAAACTGATTAGCATCAGCCAAAGAACTGCCGCCGAACTTTAAAACCTTTAACATATTAAATACCCCCAAGTAAATAATAACTTAATCGGTAAAATATTAACACAAATCTACCAAACTGTCAATAAAAATAGTTATATATTATATAATATTATAGAGCGGACTGATTGACAAAAAAGTTGACTAATAAATTATTGCGTGGTAAAATTAGTTTAAATATTTTTTGTGAGGTGAATTTAATGGACGCGGATCCCAGTAATGGCACTATAAATTGGCGTAATGTTTACCCGACAGGCACTACTGCCGTGTCTGTTGGATAAATACCCTATCGGTGTCTTACTCCAATTCGTAATTTTTTAAAAAACGGAGGAAAGACTAATGGAAAACATTGTTACACAAGAAATTTTAGAATTAATTGAACAAAAGAAATTCGGCGCCGTAAAACAAATAATTATAAGTATGAACGGCGTTGACTTGGCAATTCTTTTTGAAGAATTACCGCCTGAAATATGGTTGAAAATTTTTCGTTTATTGCCTAAAGAGCTTGCGGCCGATACATTTGTTGAGCTTGACAGCGATTTACAGGAAGCCCTTATTAAAGGCTTTTCTGATAAAGAACTAAAAGAGGTTATCAGCGAGCTTTATGCCGATGATGCGGTTGACATTGTAGAAGAAATGCCGGCCAACGTTGTAAAAAGAATTTTAAAACAAGCCGACCCGGAAATGCGAAAAGATATCAACCAGTTACTCAAATACCCGGAAGACAGCGCAGGCAGTGTTATGACCACAGAATTTGTTGATTTAAAATCACATTTAACCGCCGAGCAAGCACTGCAAAACATTAGAAAAACAGGCATAGATAAGGAAACTGTAAATACCTGTTATGTTACCAAAAACGACCGTGTTTTGATTGGTACAGTTTCCCTTCGTACCCTTATAATTTCGGGCCCCAACGAAGAGATTTCCGAACTGATGGACGCAAATCCCATTTCGGTTACAACCGATGTCGATCAGGAAACCGTTGCAAAAACATTTAAAAAATACGGTTTGCTTGCAATGCCTGTTGTTGATACCGAAAACCGCTTGGTTGGAATCGTAACTGTCGATGATGTGCTTGAGGTTATGCAAGAAGAAGCAACCGAAGATATCGTTAAGATGGCTGCTATCGTGCCTAATGATAAAACCTACTTTAAAACGGGGGTTTTTGAAACCTTTAAAGTGCGTTTTCCGTGGCTTTTATTGCTTATGATTTCGGGAACATTTACGGGTCTTATCATCTCAAGCTTTGAAAGCCGCTTAACCCTCTTCCCTGCCCTTATTGCTTTTATACCAATGCTTATGGGTACTGCCGGTAACTCGGGCGGACAATCATCAGTTACTGTAATTCGCGCAATTTCTCTTGAAGAAATTCATTTTAAAGATATTTTAAAAGTAATTTGGAAAGAAACACGAGTTGCGCTTTTATGTGGACTGATTTTAGCAGTTGTTAATTTCTTAAAAATATTTTTAGTAGATATCAGTTTGTTTGGCAGTACTGCTACCGTTATAGACAATATTATTGTTTGCCTTACACTGCTAATTACCGTTGTTATTGCAAAATGTGTTGGCGCTTTTTTGCCCATGCTTGCCAACAAAATAGGTCTTGACCCTGCTGTTATGGCAAGCCCAATAATTACAACTGCCGTTGATATAATTGTTTTGGTTATATACTTTGGCTTGGCGGCACTTCTTCTTGGAATATAATGAAAAATCTCACAGAAAACTCTGTGAGATTTTTTTATTTAACCTTTTCGATTTGTTTTTTCAGCTTTTCAATAATTCTTTTTTCAAGTCGAGATATGTATGACTGCGATATACCAAGTAAATCAGCCACCTGCTTTTGCGTTAATTCATTTTTTCCGTTTAACCCAAAACGCATTTCAATAATTTGTTTTTCGCGGCGAGGAAGCAGCTTCACAAAGCCGTTTAAGAGTCTTTTTTCGTCTTCTTGCTCCACACCCTTGCAAATTTCATCCTCATCGCTGCCTAAAACGTCAGATAACAATAACTCATTTCCATCCCAATCAATATTTAAAGGCTCATCAAGCGAAATTTCGGCCTTTTGTGAGGAGTTTTTTCTAAGATACATAAGAATTTCGTTTTCTATACAACGCGAGGCATAGGTTGCAAGCTTTATATTTTTATCAGGACAAAAAGTATTAACCGCTTTTATAAGGCCGATTGTTCCTATTGATATTAAATCTTCAACATTAGTTGTGTTGGCATCAAATTTTCGAGCAATATACACTACCAACCGTAAATTATGTACAATAAGCTTTTCTTTAACATATTGACGATTTTCATCATAAAGTTCCAACAGCTCTTGTTCCTCGGCGCTTGATAGCGGTGGCGGCAAGGTTTGCGGTCCATTGATGTAATGTAAGCTGCTTATAAGATTAAATTTATAAAATAATTTTGCTAATAAGTTTTTTATAAATGTTAACACAATAATTACCTCATTTTTGTCAATATTTCAGGCGCTAACACTGCATCAAATTCATCCGTAAATTTTGTTTTGGAAATTACGGCAATTGGATTTTTAAAAGAATATGTATTGCCCTCAAGTAATATTTGCATAGAATCACACCTAATTCCCTCAAGCAAGGTATCGCCTGTTACAGTGCGGCAAGGTAAAACTCTGTACCTATCAGAATAGGCCTTGTTTTTTATGTCATTTTCACATAATGCTAATATAAATTTTGAATTTACGGTTATCACTTCCCCATCGCTAAACGGGTCTTTTAGAGAATTACCTGTATCAAAAATTGCATTTAGTTCAACGCATTTTTCGCAAAGAAACAACTTAGCGCGGCACTTTTTTGCGGAAATTGCTTCTCTTTTTAAAAAATGGCCAATAATAGAAATTATAAAATATATTAGCGCGGTAGCGATAATTAAAAATGTTACCGACACATCAAAATATACAACTGAATTGTTTATCAAAATATTACCGGGTTTTATAAACATCCAAATCCCAAACATTATACCCGCGAATAAATATGTGGTGAGAAAAAGCACGGCAACATTTCTTATAAATATTTTAATTTTATAATAGCCAAAAGCAATTAACACCATAATTGTTGCTGTTGCTGTTTTTAAAATAATTTCATAAAAAGCGTTTATAGTTAAAAATATTGAAAGTGCTGCAACACCGCCACTTATAGCGCCTAAAATCAGCCTCGATGTTTTATATTGTAGTTTATTGAGCTTTGCACAAAACAATAAAATAAAAAAATTTATGAAGGTGTTAACCGCTATCAAAACATCCGCATAAACAGTCATATAATCACCTCGTTGTTTCTATTATACATATACTGCTTTGAATATTTTGTCAAAAAAACAAGGCAAAAAAATAAAACTGCTTTGAAAAGCAGTTTTATTTTTTTAGATTTAATTTTGTGGCAATAACGGAATTTCTTCTTCACTGGTTTTATAACTTGAAGAGCCATAATCTTGCAGCACTTTTACTTTAATTTGCTTGTTTGCGCCGCCTTTTGTTACGATATCCATTGTAAGAGTGCTGTCGGGGACCACCGATTCAAGTATATCAATAAGCACATCATCAGTTGTTACCTTTTGCCCATTTACAGCGGTTATAACATCGCCGGCTGATACTTTGCCGAGCATATCGCTGTCTTCAGATACCGAAACAACGCGCAAACCATAAGAAGTGGGGGCTTGAGCCGATGTAATCGTATCAATTTCCTGATAGGTAAAGCCTAATCTACCGCGATTAACTACAGTACCGTTTTCAATTAAAGATTCTACAATCTTTTTAACTGTAACAGTCGGAATGGCATAACCAATACCCTCATAAGAATTTCCAACTAATTTTGATGAAGTAATGCCAATTACTTGACCATACATATTAACTAACGCGCCACCGGAGCTTCCGGGATTTATGGCGGAGTCGGTTTGGATAAGCTTTGAAGAGTAGTTTGTAGAGTTGGTAACTCGGCGTTTAGGATATGAGACAATACCTTTAGTGATTGATGAATCATCACTCGCACTACTTGGTCTGCCAATAGCAACTACATCCTCGCCAAAGTTAATTTCATCCGAGTTGCCAAATGTGGCCGGAAAGAATCCATCGGCATCTATCTTTAAAACTGCCAAATCACTTCTTGTATCGCCGGCAACATATTGCGCCTCATAGGTTTTTGATTGATAATCGTGAATTTTAAATTTGGCATCAGTTACATCTTCATAAATATGGTCGTTGGTGATAATATAGCCATCCTCCGAATAAACAACACCGCTGGCATACCCTTTAACCCCATCATTAGTGTAAACCGTAATGCCAACCACCGATGGATTTACGGCATTGTAAACCTCTTCGGTTGTCATTAATTTATCAGCATTGGGTTTAGGAGCTAAAGAAATATTTCCTTCAAATTTGTCTTTATTTACACCAACCATATATCCCGCACCGGCCGCAATACTTATTGCAAGCAAAAAACAAATCAATGCAAAAAATATCTTAATTCCATTCTTTTTGCTTTTCTCGGGCATATCGGTAATTTCAGTCGTACCGACAGGAATCTCAAGCGTTGCAGTTTCCTCATCGGCGGCCATGCCGTCTTGTACCAAGGAACTATCATCTAAAACGTTTTCTTCGATGGTATCGCCGAAATTATTTTCATTTACAATTATATTTTCAGCATTATCATCGATTTCGAATTTGTTTTCGTCCATTAACTTTTTCCTCCGTGGCTAAACAATCAAGTGGTAACATAACCTTAAAAACAGTATACTCGTTTTCAACGCTATCTGCAACTATTTTTCCGCCGTGTATTTCAATTATTTTTTTAACAATAAACAAACCAATACCCGTGCTGTTGGCATCTTTAGAACGTGCCTTGTCGCCTTTGTAAAAACGCTCAAAAATATGCTCAATGCCATCTTTCGATATACCATCGCCTGTATTTCTAATTGAAAACTGAACATTTGATTTTGTCTTTAATAGTTTAAAAGATATTGTACCGCCTTGATTAGTGAATTTTACAGCATTGTCAATTAAATTATAAATTACTTGATAAATTAAGTCATAATCAGCACGAATTTCAGCGGCTTCGAGTGTGTCAAGACCTAACACATTAATATCTTTACCGTTAATAGTTTGTTCTCTACCTAAAATAATATTAACAATACATTCTGATATGTTAAATTTGCTGGGGTTTATTTTTTTATGACCCGATTCAAGCTCGGCTAAATTAAGCATTGACTCCACAACACGCGATAGACGTTTTACCTCAACACTTACAATTTTGAGATAGTAATCGCGCTTGTCATCTTCTATTGTACCGTCAATAATACCATCAATAAAGCCTGCTATTGTGGTCATCGGCGTTCTGAGCTCGTGAGAAACATTACCTATAAAATTCCTACGCATTTTTTCAAGTCGCGCCAATGAATCCGTCATATTGTTAAAGGAAATAGACAACTGTCCTATTTCATCATCACTGATAACGGGAATACGCCGCGAAAAGTCCCCTCTCGACATTCTTTTTGCAGCCTCTGACATACTTTTAAGTGGCTTGGAAAATTTATAGGTGAGAGAATACAACACAAAGAATGTGATTATAATTGGGAAAATACAATAAAACAAGGACATACGGCGCAAGGTATAAAGCAATTCTTTTAATGTTTGTGCCGAAGTGGCAGCAAAAGCATAACCGTATATACTTTTATCGGCTCCAATAATTGCATTACCTACAAGATAATGATTTTCGCCATATAGACCGCCCAGTGTACCTATTTCAGCAAATTCATTATTTTTAGCGTTTTTTAATATGTCTTTGGGAATATCAAATGCCATGTGTATGCACTTATCGCCCATTAAATACTCATCACAACCGCAAACAATAATTTTACCGTTTGTATCACAAATGAAAATATCGGCATCGGAAACATCGTTTTGCACTCGAATAATATTGTATATATTCCTTCTAAAATTACTTGAGTTGATTTCAGATACAACCATACGAGAAACCGATGTGCAGTTTTCGTTTAATAGTGTATACTTTTCTTTTGAAAAATAGTTTGATATAACAAAGCTTATTACCGCTAAAACAACGGTCAAACTAACAATTATAATTGCAGAAATTGTGAAGAAAAATTTATTAAAAAGTTTTGATTTCATAACTATTTCACTTCAAATTTATATCCAACGCCCCAAACCGTCTTTAAAGACCATTTGTCCGAAACGTTTTCAAGTTTTTCACGCAATCTTTTAACATGAACATCCACTGTTCTTGAATCGCCGTAATAATCAAATCCCCACACCTCATCAAGCAACTGGTCGCGCGTATAAACGCGGTTGGGATTACTTGCAAGATGGAAAATAAGCTCGAGCTCTTTAGGTGGCGTATCGATAATTTTACCATCAACTATCAGCTCGTAATTGGTTAGATTAATGGTCAGTTTATCGTATTCGACAACATCGGTATTTGATGCAGTTGTTTGTTTGGTGCGTCTTAAAACCGCCTTGATTCTTGCAATAACTTCCTTTGTATCAAACGGCTTTGTTATATAGTCATCAGCGCCGAGTTCAAGTCCCAACACCTTATCAAATGTTTCGCCTTTGGCTGTAAGCATAATTATGGGGGCATCGGAAACTTTCCTAATCTCGCGGCATACCTGCCAACCATCAAGGCGCGGAAGCATAATATCTAATAACACCAAATCGGGTTTTGAATCGTTAAAAATACTTACTGCGGACTGACCATCGTGTGCAAGAACAGTAGTAAATCCGTTTTTTTCAAGATACAATCGCAAAAGCTCACAAATATTCAGATCATCATCAACAATTAAAATTTTTACATCCGACATATTATTACCTCCGTTTACTATATTTTACAACACACATACAAAAATAGTATTAATAAAGTGTTAATTATTAAAAAAACCACCCATAAAAATGGGTGGTGAAAAAATGTCTTATATACCCTGAATTATTCAGCGTCAGAATTTTCTTTCATTTTTGCATAGCATTCACTGCAATATACCGGACGGTCATCGCGCGGAATGAAAGGAACCTTTGCAGCACCACCGCATGCACTGCATACAGTTTCGTGATACTCACGGGGAGCCTTTCCTGCGTTCTTGCGCTTGTCGCGGCAGGGTTTGCAACGCTGAGGTTCGTTCACGAAGCCTTTGGATTCATAGAACTCCTGTTCTCTGGCAGTGAATACGAACTCTTCTCCGCAATCCTTGCACGTCAATGTCTTGTCTTCAAACATCTCTTTTACCTCTCTTGATTTGGTTTAATTTGCCCGGGACGGACTTGCACCGCCATCTTTGTTAACAACGCTCTGCTATTAAGCTACATTGGGCATATATTAGTGCAATGCTTTGATTTTCGCTCGGGCGCGAAACATTGCATTATTTACGGCTTTTAATGAAATATTAAAATTATCGGCAATAGATTCCAGCGAATCTCCCGAAAGAAAAGAAAGTAATATTTTATATTCCGTATGTGATAAGGAATTTTTGATTTGCTCAGCAAGCAAACCACATTCTTCCTTTTCAATTAAATCAGTTTCAGGAGTTGCCTTAACCGATATAGAGTCAACTTCATCAATAGGTACAATATTGCCGTCCGGAATTTGCTTTTTTGCAAACGTTTTCCTATAAATAGAACACATAGCACGCTCAATACAAACCGATGCAAATGTGGCAAATGATGATAGCGATGAGTTGTAAACCTTTGTGGCCGAAAATAACGCTATAAGCCCTTCTTGAACCAAATCATCAATGTCCGCGCAAGAAGAATATTTAACTGCTTTGGCTTGTAATGTGCCATCAAAACGATGAAATAATTCTTGCAATAATGAGTTGTTACCCGCATTAATCAAGGAAACAAGTTCCTCATTGCTAAGCTCAACGCAGTTAACAGAATCACAACACATAACAGCACCAACATAAAATTACAATTATTTATTTTATATTATTATAAATTTTTAAAAAAGTCAAGTATTTTTTATATAGATAATATTGACATTAGTTGGTTTTATTATTAAAATAAAAATAGCAAATTTTAGGAGGTCATATTTTGTACGCATCTGTCTACGAAAACTGGTTAAAAAACACCCTACACAACAAAGAACTTCACGATGAGCTTTTATCTGTTAACGGTAACAGTGAACAAATTACTGATCGTTTTTATAAAGAGCTTGACTTTGGTACTGCGGGACTTCGCGGGGTCCTTGGGGCCGGCACAAATCGAATGAATATTTATACCGTTGGTCGCGCTACTGAGGCTTTAGCAAAATATGTTTTATCGGTTAGCCAAAAGCCGAGTGTAGCCATTGCATACGATAGCCGTATTAACTCTACCCTATTTGCCGAAACGGCTGCAGCAATTTTATCAGCTAACGGTGTTAAGGTTTATATTTACAAGGAGCTTATGCCCACACCTATGCTCTCGTTTGCTGTTAGAGAACTCAAATGTGATGCAGGTATCGTAATAACAGCAAGCCATAACCCTGCACAGTATAACGGCTATAAGGTTTACGGCTCCGATGGTTGTCAATTAGGTCCGGATGCTGCTAAAAACATCATGGATATGATGCAAAGTATTGACTGTTTTAATGATGTTAAATTTGCCGATTTTAATGCCGAATTAGAGGCCGGCAAAATTGAATATATCGAAAACGCGGTTATTGAAAGTTATCTTGCGGCGGTTAAAAAGCAATCAGTTAACGCTGATTCACTTGATATGTCCGATTTTAGCGTAATCTACACCCCTATTCACGGCACCGGCAACAAGCCAGTTAGAGCTATTTTAGACCGTATCGGTGTAAAAAATGTAATAATCGTTAAAGAGCAGGAATTACCTGACGGCAACTTCCCTACTGCTCCCTATCCTAATCCTGAAATCAGGCAGCCATTTGAGTTGGCTTTAGACCTTGCAAAAAGTAATAATCCTGATATTTTATTGGCGACCGACCCCGACGCAGACCGTGTTGGCATTGCAGTTAAAAACGGCGATGATTTTACACTTATGACCGGTAACGATATTGGCGCATTATTACTTAACTATATTTTGGAGTGCCGCACCGCTAACGGCACATTACCCAACAACCCCGTTGCAGTCAAAACCATTGTTACAACCGAGCTTTGTCAAAAAATTGCCGATGCTTATGGTTGCGAACTTATCAACGTGCTTACCGGTTTCAAATATATCGGCGAGCAAATTGCCATTCTTGAAGAAAAGGGCGAAGAAGACCGATACGTGCTTGGCTTCGAAGAAAGTTACGGCTATTTATCGGGCGGTTATGTGCGTGATAAGGATGCCGTTGTTGCTTCAATGCTCATATGCGAAATGGCAGCGTACTACAAGACTAAGGGTTTAACACTTGTTGATAAATTAAACGAGTTGTTTGAAAAATACGGCTATTACATTAATCGCCAACGCAGTTTTGCATTTGAAGGACAGTCCGGTATGGCAAAAATGGGCGAAATTATGGGCAAACTCAGGACTGATGCCCCCACTACCTTTGCCGGTTCAAAAGTAGCTTTTGTAGAGGACTATTTAGCTTCAAAAAGAATTGATATGGTTACAGGCAAAGAGTCCGAAATCACATTACCAAAATCTAATGTTGTTGTTTTTGGTCTCCAAAACAACTGCAAAGTAATTTTCCGTCCTTCAGGTACTGAACCAAAAATCAAGGTTTATATCGGCGCGGTTGATACAAGTCTTTCCGCAGCTGAGCACAGCATTGAATTAATTGCCGCAGATGCCGCAAAATTAATGAAATAATTAAAAAACGAGCTGACAAATTTATCAGCTCATTTTTTTGGAGGAAATATGAATAGATTTGAATTGTTCGATGGCGGCTCAATTAAGGCACTAACTCTTAATGGCCATAAAATTAATTTTAGACAAGATGAATACCGCGGTTTTCAATTTTTAATCACAAAAAATGACCGCGAGTTTCCTATTGTTCTTGACAACAATTTAACTGCCGAGTTTGAAGGCCTTATATTTAAACTCGCCTACGAAATACTCGGAGGAACTCTCAAAGTTACCTGTAAAATTGAAAACACCAATGATTTCGATTATAACGCTCAAAAAATCAGTGTTCGTTTAGGAATTGACTGTTATATGCAGGGCTTTCCGCAATGGGATGAGTGTTTGTTTCCAACAATGCTCAGATGCGAGAAAACTCATTTTTGGGGTTATTTCAGTTCTCCCGGCGGAAACGTTTTGGGTGTTTGTTCTCCCGATGCCGTGGCCTCCTGGTCGCTTGATTATAATCGTGCACAATACGGAGATGAGAATCACGTTGGGCACCGAATATACAGTGCGGTAATTGATTTTTTCAGCACCTATAGGCAGCCATCCCGTCACCCTCAAAACTTACAGCGGCTTAGCGCTCACGAAACCAAGGTCATTAATTTTTATCTATTACAGCTTGATAACACCTCGGCACTTAATAAATTTGTATCTGACTATGCTTTAGCGCCATATATTGAATGCGAAAACTACACCTTAGAAATCGGTGATAAATTATCCGTTTCCACCGATGCAGAAAAGTTATGCATTCTTTCCCCCGATAACTGTCAGGTCGATAATTTTTCCACGGTTACTAAAACGGGTTATTACAAAATTATTGCCGAGAAAAAAGGTAAAATCAGTGAAGCTATTATCTATGTACGCGCTCCATATGAATTTTATATCAAGAACGCCGCAAAAGCTTGTTTTGAAGCACAACAGAAGCCGGCAACACACACTGAATCATGGTACGGATTTTTCTCGGCTTTCGCTTATCTTAAGTATTATAAGGATGAGGCATTACTCCGGAAAACGATAACTCAGTTTGATAATTTGATAAGCGTTTTATATCAGGGTGAAAAGCTTGAGCCGGATGAGAAAATGCTGCCGGGTAGAATCCAAAATCACGCCGGTGCTATCAGTGTTTTATGCGATGCATACGAAGTTACCAAAGATATTAAATACCTAAATTATGCGACACGTTTGGGAGATTATCTAATGACCTATCAGGCATCCGATGGCTCTTACAGGAACGGCGATGGTACGCACTATACCTGTGTAATTTACATTGCTAAATCACTTCTTGAATTAAGCGATGCCGAAAAAGATATTTATCCCGAAAAGTCTAAGATCCATTTTGAGAGCGTCAAAGCGGCCATTGCCGACTTGGTGCTTAAAAAGGACAATATCGAAACTGAGGGTGAGCAAACATTTGAGGACGGTATGATTTCCTGCGAAGCATTGCAAATCGCCTTCTACGCTCTTCACGATGACACGGTTCGCGATAGTTATGCTAATGTTGCGGAATTTATCCTTAAAAAGCACCGTTGCCTTGAGCTTACCGAAATCCCTGATGCCAGGATGCGAGGCGCTACACTGCGTTTTTGGGAAAGCATGTATGATATACTTATTGACAGGAATATGATGATTTCCCCGCACGGATGGACTTCATGGAAAACCTATGCCACATATTATTTATATCTGCTAACAGGCAAATACGAGTATCTGCGTGAAACTATGGATACCATTGGTACATGTATGCAATGCATTGATCTTGAAAGCGGAAAATTACGTTGGGGCTTTGTGGTTGACCCATCGCTTAAAGTGAATCAGTTTTTATCTATTGGCGGCGGCACGCTGCACGAAAGAGTTATTGGCGAAGAACATCTGGATATGATAAGCTATTGGTGGAAATCTGATAACACTAAAATTGTTAAAGGCTTTGCATTCCCACATCGAAATATAGTACGCGGTGAGTATGAGGGCGGTTGTTGTGATAACGATGTTCACGAGAATTTTAAATGCCTTGAAGAAGTTGCGCTAAACAACTCATTTGTACACCAAATAGGTAATGAGTTTAAAAAATATAACTGTGATTTTTCTGCCACTGACGGTAAAATCAAAGTTGAAACTACAGTTGAGAACCTATATTTTTATAGTGAGACCGATGCTGAAATTTTAGTAAACTCCCTACCCTACAAGGTGAATGCAGGACTAAATCACATAAAATTATAAAAATAAAAACAGCAAGTGAAAACTTGCTGTTTTTTTATTTCTATTCATTTGGTGTTGCGGCATCGGTGGATGGCGCATCATTTGTTACCGGTGCCGACGGGTGTTTTGTACACATTGTCGGCACGTTGCTAACTTTGTACCAGCCGGTCTTCTTTTTAGGACAAGCATCGGTAGCTAAAAGGCCTGATGAAGTGCAATACTCTTTTGAAACTGCATAGGCACTGTCAACAAATTCCTTAGCAGGAAGATTTTTGTGTACGCGCGACATAACCTCGCGCCACATAACCTTTGCAACATCATTTTGCGATACTTTTTGGAGAGTATCATAACCACACCACACTGAGCCCACGCAATAAGGTGTGCCGCCCGTAAACCAACAGTTCATATCATCGTTTGATGTACCGGTTTTAGCAAATATCTTGTGGGTTAGATAGGTTTTAACCTGTCGACCGGTGCCTTCAGCACCATAAACGACATTTTGAAGCAAATGATTCATTACAGTTGCCGTATCTTCGCTGATTGCAATGTTTGAGTTTGTTTCACTTTGCAAAATAACCTGATCATCGTGGTCGCAAACCTTAAAGTATAACCTTGGCTCGTTATAAATACCGCCGTTGCCGAAAACTGCATAGGCCGCGGCCTCCTCAAAAGTCGTAACGCCGCCGTTTGTGCCACCCATTCCAAGCGGCGAATAGTTAATATCGTTAGCGTTGAGATTTTTAAAGCCAAGCTTACCTACAAGAAAATCGTACGATTTTTGAGTTGTAAGCGCGTCTACAAGCGCAACGGGAATTGTGTTACAAGAACGCTCGAGAGCGTATTCTACGGTAATTTTGCCGTAATAACCGCCATTGTTGTACCAGTTGTTAGGTTTCCAACGATACTCATCCTTGCCATAATAACGCTCAGTATCATCCAAAATGGAGGAATAGGTTATTAAATCTTTTTCGATAGCCGGTGCGTAGGCCGTTAATGGTTTAATGGTAGAGCCAGGTTGTCTAATAGCCTGTAATGCGCGGTTTAGGCCACGGTTTGCCGTTTTTTCGCCAATACCGCCTGCCATGCCAAGTACATTACCATTATAATCAATTACAGTCATTGAGCCCTGAAGTAATGAGCCATCCTTACCTTTATATGAGTATTTTGAGTTATAGAAAACCTCATCTATGGCAGACTGAACATTTGGGTCTATTGTTGCATAAATTTTGTATCCGCCATTGTAGAAGTTATTTGAAGCGTGGGTCTTATCAAATCCGTAAACCTCCATAAGCCCTTCAATAACATCATCAATAAGTGCATCTACAAAATATGAGTTAATGGGCAACTCTTGCAAATTCTTTTTATCAGCAATAACCGTTAATTCCTTATCGTAAACTGCGTCATACTCTTCCTTCGTAATATAGCCCTGTTTATACATTTCGGTAAGAACTGTTTGACGGCGCTCTTTATTTCTTTCGGGATACTTATCGGGACGATACTGCTCAGGTGCTTTAACGATAGATGCTAACGCAGCGCACTCAAGTAAATCTAAGTCTTTTGTAGACTTATTGAAATAGTAGTTTGAAGCAACCTCTACACCATACATACCGCCCGCCATCGAAACGGTATTAAGATAACATTCAAGTATTGTATCTTTAGAATATCTTTCCTCAAGATAATGCGCGCGCATAATCTCGCGCACCTTTCTTGCAGGACTACTTGAATTATCGCCTGTGAGGTTTTTAACCAGCTGCTGTGTAATGGTAGAGCCACCTTGGTTTGATGAGTAGAAATGGAAGAAAAGGTTTGCAAAAGCCGAGATGGTACGCTTCCAGTCAACACCCTTATGAGATTTAAAGCGTTTATCTTCAATAGCAATAAACGCATGCTTAAGGTTTGACGGTATATTACCATCGGTATCGGCAACCCATTCTCTATTATACTCGCCGTGCAAGCTTTGATAAGGATGGAACTCCCCTTTTGAATCAGCGGCGTAAATCGTAGTGGTAAATTCGAGCGCAAGGTCATCAAGGTTTTCTTCCATTGTTGCATCAACAAAGGTAAATGCATATATAAGGAAGGCGCCCATAACCAAACACGCCGTAATAACACCAACTAAAAATACCGACAAGGTAATTTTAATAATTTTTGCTTTACGGGAGCTGTTTGCTTTCTTTTTAGGTTTTTTATCGTTACCACCATTAGAAGCGGTGGAAAAACTATTAAGGTCAATTATAGAATTATCAAAATCGTTATAATTTGAATTATTATCGAAATTCATAAATAACCTCCTCTAATTAGTTTACAGTAGGTATTATACCACATTTTTTTGAAAATGGGGTTACAATATTTTAACATTTTTTGCATATATTTGAACTTTTTGTTAATACTAAATCAAAAACATATTATGAGGTTGTTAAATGAAAAGAATTTACTCGATATTTGCCTTAATTGCCGTATGCGCTGTTTTTTTAACAATATCAAACTATTTTCGCGATAAGGCTGTAGAAAAAAGCTCAACACCACCTAAGCCCCAAAACTACCTACTAATAGCAGAACAAGAAACGGTCAATTTATATTATGGCGATATTCTCTTAAAAACCTATGATGGAATTGTGGCCGATTCCCTCCCTGCCACCGACCGCGATAATTTAAAAAGCGGAATAATTTTAAAGTCCTATGACGAAGTAATGTCAATTGTTGAAGATTTTGATGGTTAAAAATGCAAAACTTTAAATTACCGACTTGAAAAAGCTAACAAAAAAATGTATACTGTATAAAAAGGCGGTGATTAAATGGAGTTTGATGCACTCACACAAGGTGTTGCACCGGGTGGACTTGTAAGCTCATCCGAAATTAAGGTGTTAATATGCTATATCTTGAAAAGCGTTAAAGAGCCCGTACCTGCAACAAAGCTTTGCGAGCTGCTTAATTATGAGGGAATTGCAAATGCTTTTGAGGTAAGCGATAATATTGAGTCGCTTTTACAAAACAACCACATTATTTGTGTAAATAGTGCCGATGAATCATATACTACTACTGACTCAGGAAACGGCATTGCGGAAACCCTTAAGACCTCGGTGCCAATAAGTATCCGTGAAAAAGCGTGCAAAGCAACATTTAAAATGCTGTCTCGCATAAGGAATACAAAAGAAACCGATATTGCCATCACACGTGAAGGCGAAAACACCTTTATCACCTGCTCGGCGGTTGATAACAACGCTGTTATTATGAGTGTTAAATTATTGGTAACCGATGAAAATCAGGCCGTTGCCATTAAAAACAAATTCCTTGATGACCCATCGGAAATCTATTCAAAAATTGTTGATTTATTTACCGAATAATTAAAAGCAACGCTTTTGCGTTGCTTTTTTGTTGTAAAATATTTAAATTATTGACATTTATCGACAAAAATATTACAATAAAAAAAGAGAATACCGCTTGGTATTCCCTTTGGAGCTGAAGATGGGACTCGAACCCACGACCTGCTGATTACGAATCAGCTGCTCTACCAACTGAGCCACTCCAGCAAACCCGAATAAGATTATATCAATTATTTATTAGTTAGTCAAGTATTTTGTGAGAGGTACAATAATGGCACAAACAATTGGTCAAAAAATCAAGGCACTAAGGAAGAGCCGCAATGTAACACAAGAGATTTTATGCGGTTTATTAAATATGCCGTTGTCTACATATTCTAATAAGGAACGCAACAGTTCTTTTACCTCCGATGAGTTGACGGTAATTTGCAAGGCTCTAAACTATCCTTACGATGATCTTATTGCAGATAAGGACATTAATCCATACCAAATAAATTTTGAGCGTACCGGCTATGTTGTTGCGAAAGAACCAACTGTAGATATTCCGCTACATGATAATTCAAACGCAGTGTATTTAACTGATGAAGAAAAAAAGCTATTAAAACGTATAAGAAATTTAACTGTAGATAAAAAGCAAAAGTTACTTAATTGTATTGATAAAATAGAAAACGGTGAGCAATAGCTCACCGTTTTTTTATACTGTAAATTTGTGGAACACCTTTTTACCTTTTTTGATAACAACGCCCTCAGTAAATGCATTTTTATCAAAAGTAAATGCGGGGTCGGTAATTTTTTCGCCATCGGCCGATACGCCACCTTGCTGTACAAGACGTCTTGCTTCGCCCTTAGAGGCTGCCAGTCCGCCGGCAACCATAAGGTCTAAAACGCCGATTTTTTCGTCAGTGAAGTTTTCGTCAGTTAGCACCGTATTGGGCATATCTGCACTGTCTCCACCGCCTGCAAAGAGAGATTTCGAAATATCTCGCGCCTTTGATGCCTCATCTTCGCCGTGAACGAGCTTGGTAAGTTCAAATGCTAAAATATCTTTTGCATCATTTAGCTGGCTTCCCTGCCAATCGTTCATTTTATCAATTTCTTCAAGCGGTAAAAATGTGAGCATACGAATGCACTTGAGTACATCATCATCGCCAACATTTCTCCAATATTGATAGAATTCATACGGAGAAGTCTTTTTCGGGTCAAGCCAAACAGCACCGTTGGCGGTTTTACCCATTTTTTTACCTTCTGAGTTCATAAGCAAGGTAATTGTCATCGCATACGCATCTTTACCGAGCTTACGGCGAATAAGCTCGGTACCGCCAAGCATATTTGACCACTGGTCATCGCCACCGAACTGCATATTGCATCCATATTCCTTGAAAAGATGGTAGAAGTCGTAGCTTTGCATAATCATATAGTTGAACTCAAGGAAGCTAAGACCCTTTTCCATACGCTGCTTATAACACTCGGCTCTTAACATATTATTAACCGAGAAGCAATGTCCAACATCACGCAAAACATCAATGTAGTTAAGTTTTAACAACCAGTCAGCATTATTTACCATCATTGCTTTGCCTTCGCCAAACTCGATGAATTTTGACATTTGTTCCTTAAAGCAATCACAGTTATGCTGTATTGTTTCAGGTGTCATCATTGAGCGCATATCGCTTCGGCCTGATGGATCGCCAATATAACCAGTACCGCCACCGATAAGTGCTATCGGGCGGTTGCCTGCCATTTGCAAGCGTTTCATAAGGCAGAGTGCCATAAAATGACCAACGTGCAAGCTATCGGCTGTTGGGTCAAAGCCAATATAGAATACTGCCTTGCCGTTGTTTACAAGCTCTCTTATTTCCTTTTCATCAGTAACCTGTGCTATAAGTCCGCGGGCTACGAGTTCTTCATAAATTCCCATTATAATCACATTCCCTTTCAAAATGTTTATTTGCTGTTATCAAGTAATTCCTTAGCGGAATTGTATAGGTTTTCGGTAATATCAGTGCCCGACATAATGCGAGCAAGCTCATGAATTCTTGCATCATAATCAAGCGGCACAACCGTTGTAAATGTTTTATTATTTTTGCTTTCCTTTTTAATTAAAAGTTGTTTTTCGGCAAATGCTGCAATTTGCGCCAAATGAGTTACGCAAATTACCTGACGTCTTTCGGCAATCATTTTAAGCCGCCTTGCAACCTTTGTGGCCGCTTGACCGCTAATACCTGTATCAACCTCATCGAAAATCAGCGTTTCAACATCATCCTTGTCGGTTAAAACACTTTTAATTGCCAGCATAATACGTGATAGTTCGCCGCCCGATGCAATTTTTGCAAGAGGGCGCAAATCTTCGCCTACGTTTGCCGATATTAAAAATTCAACATTATCGCAACCGTTTTTTGTGTATGTACCCTTTTCGATATTAACCTTAAATTTAACATTTGGCATATCAAGATATTTAAGAATATCACACACATTTGCGGAAAACTTTTCCGCTGCGATTTCGCGCGATAAAGTTAGTGCCTGTCCAGTCTCAATTAAACGCGCTTGCGATGCTTCGAGCAGTTCGCCTAATTCCTCTGCACGCTTATCGGAAAACTGGATCTTTTGTAGTTCGGATTTAGCGTTTTCCAAAAATTCTAACATTTTTTCTTCACTATTTCCGTATTTTAGCATAAGGCGACGGAGTAAATCAAGTCGTTCTTCGATTTTTTCGGTATCAAGAGGCACCGAAAACTCATTATCAATCAGTATTTCAAGCTCCGCAGCTGAATCATTAAGTAATTCCAGTGCGGTGTTGAGTTTGTCAGAAATAGCGGCGCACTTTTCGCTATTTAACAGTTTAATTGCATTATAAACCGCTTCGGTAACACCCGGGTTTTCATCGCCCTTTAAAATCATCATCGATTCGTTTAACCGCTTGGCTATTTTTTCAAAATCTTGCGCTAACTTTAAATCATCTTTTAGTTTTTCAAATTCTCCGACTTTTACATTGGCTTTTTCAAGCTCGTCTATTTGATAGCTCAGCAAATCAATTTTTATCGCCTTGGCTTCATCATCGGTTTCAAGCGCATTTAGCTCACGCCTTAACGAAATAAAGTTTTTAAACTCATCGGAATAATCGGTTAATACCTTGGTGTTCTCTGCCAATTTATCAATAAACCCGCAATGCTTATCAACATCCAGTAGACTTTGATTGTCGTGTTGACCGTGTATGTTAATAAGATACTTACCTATTTCCCTTACGGTTGCGGCGTTAACGGGACGCCCGCAAACTCTAAAGCTTGTTTTGGAATCAACCGATAAATTACGCTGAATAATTACCTTACCATCTTCATCGGGCGACAAATCATTTTCTTTTAAAGCCTTTATTGCGGCGGGTCCAACATCGGAAAACTGCGCAATAACACAAGCGGTATCACAACCGCTGCGAATAACATCCTTTGAGGTTCTCGCCCCCAAAACTGCATTTATTGAATCAATAATTATAGATTTACCTGCGCCGGTCTCACCCGTTAACACATTAAAGCCCGAGTAAAAATCAATATCCGCAAGTTCTATAACCGCTATATTTTCGATGTGTAAAAAATCTAACATATAAAACCGCCACTATTTTATAAGATTTAATAATTTTTCAGCAAGGGCTTTAGCATCGGCCTCGGTTGCGGCAACTGCAATTATTGTGTCATCGCCGGCCAGCGAACCTAAAATATCATTGCCATAAAGTGTATCAATAGCAACACAGGTGCTTGAAGCCATACCGTTATAGCATTTAACAACAATATTGTTTACGGCATATTTAACATCAATAGCGCCCTTTACAAAGACATCAACATAATGCTCGCGAGTATTGTCTTGCACCGAAATTTGTCCGTTTTTAGGGGACATATATCGATAAATGCCGTTAATATCCTGCGCCTTTACAATGCGTAATTCCTTTATATCGCGGGAAACGGTGGACTGTGTTACATTAAAACCTAGTTCGAGCAATATATTTTGTAATTCATCCTGCGTAACGATTATTCTTTCTTTTATAATTTGAAGAATTTTTTCGTGTCTTTTATTTTTCATTGTTTTCACCCATATTATTTTTCTTTAAATTTTTCGGATAAGGTCTTGTAGAACGATTTATTGTTAAGCCGTATTAATTTAACATCAAAATCCGAACGCGAAACAACTATATCTGAATTGGGTTTAATGACGGGACCTTTTCTGCCATCAACCGATAGATAAACATCAGCGTGCTTTAAGGACATGGCATTAAATCTCACAACCGCGTTTTTATTAAGTAAAATCGGTTTTGCCGAAAGTGAATGTGAGCAAATTGGGGTAATGCAAATATTCTCACACAACGGGTCAACAATTGGGCCGCCGGCTGAGAGTGAATATGCAGTGGAGCCTGTTGGAGTTGCCACAATCAGTCCGTCAGCACGATACGAAATACAGTCGGTATTAAAATAAGCCTTTATATCAATGATACGAGACATAAAGCCGCTTGTAATAACAATATCATTCATCGCTGTTTGTGTGTATGTTTCCTTGCCGTTATCACTCACACTAACATTTAAAAGCATACGGTCTTCTACCGTATAATCGCCTGTTTTTAGTTTTTCAAGCAATTCTAATTCATCAGCCTCAACATTTGCAAGAAAGCCCAACCTACCCGCATTAATGCCTAAAACCGGCTTATTATGGCGTGCTGCAAGCTTTCCAAAACGAATTATCGTGCCATCACCGCCAACAGTGATTATTACATCAACCGTTTCATAAATGGTTTTTTCGGGAATATGCAAATAATCGGTAGCACATATACTGTCGGGCAAATATGCTTCAATTCCGAGGCGTTTAAAAATTTTGCCCATTTTGTCAACTATTTCCGCCGCGCCACGCTTATCAAGGTTTGCTAAAACTCCAACCTTCAAACTAATCACCACTCAATTCTAAATGAGAATTTTCCACAACTTTTTCTATATCAACCGACTGTGAAATTATCGGTGCATCAAGCGTTTTTTCAATAAATGCCAAATATTCAATATTGCCTTCGGGTCCTTTTATTGGTGAAAACTCAAGATTTATTAAAGAAAAGCCGTTATCTAAAAAATATGTTGATACTTTATTTATAACATCTTTATGTACGTTTATATCTCTTACAACGCCTTTTTTGCCGATATTTTCTCTACCCGCCTCAAACTGCGGTTTAATAAGACAAACCGCGTGAGCACCATTTTTGAGAAGATTTTTCATAACCGGTAATATAAGTGATAACGAAATAAAAGAAACATCGACCGATGCAAAATCAAGCATATCTGGAATTTCGTTATTTGTAACATAACGGAAATTCGTTCGCTCAAGATTAATAACACGCTCATCACAGCGTAACTTCCAAGCAAGCTGGCCGTAGCCAACATCAACAGCATATACTTTAGCCGCATTATTTTGCAGCATACAATCGGTGAAGCCACCGGTGGATGCACAATATCGGCACAAATTTTGCCATCAAGCTTTATACCAAAATTAGCCATTGCTTTTTCGAGTTTTAAGCCACCGCGGCTTACATATTTAAGAGTAGAACCGCGTACCTCTAATTTGTCCTCAGGCTTTATAAACAAGCCGGCTTTATCACATTTTTGATTGTTAACAAATACGATGCCTGACATAATATATGCCTTGGCTTTTTCGCGACTCTCAGCAAAACCGCCGTTTACGAGCGCTACATCCAAACGAAGTTTATCAGACAAAACTATTCCCCTTTAACAGTATTTATAATTGACTGCGTGTCCAACCCGTATTTTTGAAGTGAAGATTTTGTTGTGGCCGCGGGGACAAACTCATTATTAATAGCCGTAACTTTGTAGGAAACCGAAATATCGGCCTCTAAAATTTTGGCACCGAGTTTTTCGCCAATGCCACCACTTTTAATACCCTCTTCAAAAAAGAATATATTCTTATATTTTTTAATTTCCAATAACAAATCATCCGATAACGGATAAATTTTATTCAGCTTTAAAACGGCTGTGTTTTCAAGCGAATCTAACGCTACAAGTGCATTATCAAATACTCGGCCATAAGTTACAATAAGATTATCTCCGCTACCAAAAACATCAAAATCATTATCGGTAGTTCTATAATCTATAGAAGAATTTTCAATACCGCGCGGATAACGAATGGCGCACGGAAAATCAAAATTAAGAGATTTTAAAAGCAAGTTCTCAAGTTCCGAAAAGCTTGCAGGCGAATAAATATTCATCCCGGGGACCGTGCTTAAAAATGCCACATCAAACAAACCTTGGTGTGTTTCTCCATCCTCGCCTACAATTCCTGCGCGGTCAACACAAAGGCGCACTGGTACACCTGCAACGGCAATATCGTGTAAAATTTGGTCATAAGCACGCTGCAGGAATGATGAATACACAACAAAATAAGGTTTCATCCCCTTAATTGCTAAACCGCCCGAAAATGTTGCTGCGTGTTCTTCAGCAATACCAACATCAAAAAATCGATTGTGGTATTTTTTAGAAAACTCGCCAAGTCCCGTGCCTGATGTCATAGCGGCAGTAATGGCGCACACATCCTTATCAATTTCGGCCATTTTGCAAAGGGTATCTCCGCATACATCCGAAAATGTTTTAATACTGCCAAATTCAGCGCCCTGTTCAACGTCAAACGAAGATACGCCGTGATAATTTTGCGGGGCATTTTCGGCAAAGCCATACCCTTTACCCTTTGTGGTAAGTGCGTGTATAAGCACGGGGCGGGTTTCACTTTTTGCAATATTAAAAATATTTACAAGCCGTTCTATATTATGACCATCTACAGGACCTAAATAGTTAAAGCCCATACTCTCAAATAAGTTACTCTTATAAATTGCGTTTTTAATCATTGTTTTAGATTTGAATAGTTTATCTGATAAAAATTTACCGCAAAACGGAATTTTTTCCAAAAATACTTTTATGCCGTGTTTAAATTTACGGTATGACTTTTTAGAGCGCATAACGGTTAAATGCTTTGCAAGGCTGCCAACATTACGGGAAATTGACATTTTATTATCGTTTAAAATAACAATAAAATTTCTGTGCCCACTGCCCGAGTTATTAAGTGCTTCATACACCATACCGCCGGTTAATGCGCCATCGCCAATAACAGTAACTGCGTAACCGCCATCCCCTTTTAAAGTCTTTGCCTTATAAATACCGTATGATGCAGAAATAGAATTACTGCTGTGTCCTGTAACAAATGGGTCGTGTACACTTTCGTCCGGTCGCATAAAACCCGAAAGTCCATTTTCGGTTCGAATTGTTGAAAACCTATCAAAACGACCTGTCAGCAGCTTATGGGTATAGCATTGATGCCCTACATCAAAAAGTATCGAATCGCGCGGCGAATCAAACACCTTATGGAGAGCAACTGTTAACTCAACTGTGCCTAAATTTGAAGCCAAATGGCCGCCGTTTTTAGAAACGGTATCAATCATACAAGCCCTAATTTCTTCACACAGGGTTTCAAGTTCACTATATTCAAGTTTTTTTACATCATCGGGAGATTTTATATTACTTAAAAACTTGTATTTCAAAACTGAATTCTCCTAAAATTTTCTACCTGCCAAATATAATGCAAGTTCGGTTAAAAATGTTGTATCCGCATTGAAATACTTTAATTCGTCAATTGCGGAGTTAGTAAGTTCATTAACTATAGTTTTGCACTTTTCTACACCAAAAAGTACCGCAAAAGTATTTTTTTCATTTTTTGCATCGCTGTTTACGGGTTTGCCGAGAGTTGCTTCATCTCCGCAAACATCAAGTATATCATCGACAATTTGAAAAGCAAGACCGATATTTTCGGCAAATTTTTCGGCATGAACGGACAGGTCCTCCCTATCAGCCAATATGCATCCTATTTTAGCGGCCGCTTTAATTAAAGCGCCGGTTTTTAATAGATACATTTCTTTGAGCACATCGGCATCGACCTTTTTGCCTTCTATAGCAATATCAATAATTTGGCCGCCTATCATACCGTTAACGCCTGAAAACTTTGATAAAACACCTATTGCTTTAACGATATTCTCGGGTTTTACACCTTGGGTTTTAGCCGCAAATCCAAAAGCCTCGGTTAAAAGTGCATCGCCTGCCAAAACCGCATTCGCTTCGCCAAAAGCCTTGTGGCAAGCAGGCTTGCCGCGCCTAAAATCATCATCATCCATACACGGTAAATCATCGTGAATTAACGAATATGTATGTATCATTTCAAGTGCTACTGCAAAATTGATTGCGGCATTATCATTTCCGCCGCAAAGCTTAAAAAACTCAAGCAGCATTATCGGGCGAATACGCTTTCCACCAATTTTTAAGCTATAAAGCATTGCTTCACGAAGCGATAAATAACTATCGGAATGGCATTTTACTGCGCTGTCAAATTCATTTTCAATTTTTTTAGCGGCATCGGTTAACTGCAAAGAAAAATCACTCATCCGAATCTTCTCCTGTAAGCATTTCAATTTTAAGTTTTGCACTATTAAGCTGTTCGGTGCAATTCTTTGTAAGCTTAACACCATTTTCAAACAGTTCTATTGCTTCACTTAAAGAACAGTCCTCGTTTTCAAGCTTAGCAACAATTTTTTCAAGTTCTGATAGTGATTTTTCAAAACTGATATTCTCTTCCATCGTTTACTCCTTAACAACTTTATTGATTTTTGATGTAACAGTACCATCTGATAAAGTAAGACTGACACTGTCTCCCACCTGCAAATCTGAAACCGATTTAACCCGCATTCCATCCTTTTCTACAACGGCATAACCGCGAGCAAGTGTTTTAAGCGGGCTTGATGCTTCAAGCTTTGCCACCAAGGTTGTAAATCTTAAATTATTTTTATCAAAATTTGTCTTATATGCATTTTTTAGTCTATCAGTCAAGGCATCAACCTTACGCTGTCTTGTAGCAACAATTTCCATTGGCTGCAACAAGTAAACCGACCGCAAAAGTTCAGCAAGGCGCAGGCGTGATGCTGAAAATTTATGCTCAAGGCCACGCTTTAATCTATTATTAAAAACATTCAACTGTGATTTAAGCTCCGCAATATCGGGTACCGCGAGTTCAGCCGCGGCAGAAGGAGTTGGAGCACGAAGATCAGCGACAAAATCGCAAATTGTAAAATCTGTCTCGTGGCCTACTGCTGAAATAACGGGCACAGGCGACTCATAAACAGTACGAGCGAGTTGCTCATCATTAAACGCCCATAAATCTTCTGCCGAGCCACCACCACGACCAACAATAATTACATCCGCCGTGCCTTTTTCATAAACCGCATTCAGCGCATCTATAATAGTTTTAGCCGCAGTATCACCCTGAACGGTCACCGGATATACTGTAACACAGCACACGGGATAACGGCGCGAAATGATATTAAGTATATCTTGTAAAGCTGCACCAGACTGTGAGGTTAATACTGCAATATTTTTGGGGAACTTTGGCAATGGGCGTTTATACTTAACATCAAAAAGCCCTTCTTTTTCAAGCTTTTCCTTAATAAGACGAAATTGCTCTGATAAGTTGCCAATACCATCAGGTACCATATTTTCAACAAACATTTGATATTGGCCGTCTTTTTCATAAAGAGAGACCTTACCGCTACACACTACGCGCTGGCCATCCTCCGCTTTAAAGGACACACGCAAAGCGTTTGTTCTAAACATAACGCAACGAATAACTGCATCGTTGTCTTTAAGCGAGAAATACATATGACCGCTTGCATAATGATTTTTAAGATTAGAGATTTCGCCGCATACACTAATATAATTTAAGCGCGTATCCCCTTCTATTAAAGAACGGACATAGGTGTTTAGTTGTTTAACGGAAATAACTCCCGCCATTATTTATCTCCAGCCACTTTCTTAACTACCGAACCGAGAACACCATTGACAAAAGATGCATCTTCCGTAGTTGCAAATTTTTTACAAAGTTCAACAGCTTCGTTAACCGAAACACTTGCGGGAATATCATCTCTAAACAGTAACTCAAAAATAGCGAGACGCATAACCGCTAATGCCACTTTGCCTAAACGTGATATATTCCAACCGTTCGCATTCTCGGAAATGAGAGCATCGATTTTTTCAATATTATCATATACACCCGTGAATACCGAAACGCAATATTCATCGGTTTCAAACTCTCTAACATCAACCGCTAAATCAATAATTTCATCGCATGATAAATCATTGAATATTTTTTCAAAAATCAAAACAAATGCCTGTTCTCTTGCGGCTTTTCGGTTAAGCATAAATACACCAATCCTTAAATTAAGATATTATTAATAAGATTATAAACTATTATGCATATTTTTGCAAGAAGAAATGCATAAAGTTAGTACTTGTAAATTTGAGAAAATACTGTTATAATAATATGACAACATATTTGGAGGAAGTAAAATATGGCTTTGGGGTTTAGAAAAAGTATTTTTGGCTACAACTGCGAAGATGTTTCGGAATATCTACTTAAAAACCAAAATTCACACAAGCAAGCCGTTGCCGCTCTTAACGATACTATTAATGAGCTGCGCGAAAAACTTGCTGATGCGGAAGAAAACAACACAAAATTATGCGGAGTTAATTCCGATTTGCAATCGCAACTTGATTTTTATAAATCAAAGTATGAAGAGGTTAAAACATTAAGTGAGAATATAGGCAAGTTGTATCTTGTTGCACAAACAAATGCAAAATCAATTATCAACGCGGCTGATGAGGCACGCGCCGCTTCACTTGAAGAGATTGAAGATAACATTGCCGTTATTTCAAACACTAATGCCGCACTTTCTGATATAAAAGAGAATATACTCAAAATGAGCGATAATTTCGTTAATGAAATTGAAAAGCTTACCGCTTCACTCGAAAAGATAAAAACAATGGCAACATCTGCTGACGAAAATGGCGATGCCAAAAAAGATGAGTTTGAAAAAGTATTTAAAAATATAACAGAATGAAAGAATTTTACCTAAACACAAAAAATATCGCCGAATGGAAAACACAGGTTTCATGCGGCGATAAAATTTATTTATCAGGCACCGTATACACGGCGCGCGATGCAGCGCACAAGCGCTTTTTTGAGCTATTAAATAATGGTGGAGTGCTCCCCATTGAAATTGCAAATTCAACAATATATTATGCAGGGCCCACCCCAACGCCTGATGGTTTTGCAATAGGAAGCTGTGGACCGACAACCTCCTCTCGTATGGACCGCTTTGCGCCTACTTTGTATGATATGGGCTTGGCATGTACTATCGGAAAGGGACCACGGAGCAATGAGGTTCTCGATTCAATTATAAAAAATCACGGACTTTATCTTTGTGCTATTGGCGGTGCGGGTGCTCTTGCGGCGCAGTCGATTAAACAAAGCGAAGTGATTTGTTTTGAGGATTTGGGTTGTGAGTCGGTTAAAAAATTAGAGTTTGATAATTTCCCATTATTTGTTGCAATAGATTCTCTCGGTAAATCAATATTTTAAAAAGATAGGAATTTATATGAAAAATTTGTTTAAAATTTATTTGGTAATTTGGTTTGTTATTGCACTTATTTTTAATGTTGTTGCATTTATGATGTTTGGTGCAGTAGGCGAGTTTTATAAATATGATTTAGGCTTTATCATCCGTTTGATAACAACTGACTTTACCTTTGTTTTACAGTTATTATTCAGTAATTACATAATTAATAATATTCCCACTAACCAAAAGGATGATTTTGCAGCACTTTCAGCAACGGCGAAAAATGCGGGTTTCTTGGTTCTTCAAATGCTTGTATGTGTTATTATAGCACTCTTCCCCGTAATTCCCGCCGTGTTGATTCCGATTTCATCAGCGGTTATCTTAATTGCAAACATTCTTACTGTTACTCTAACAAGTAAAATCCTCAAGAATTTTGCCATATCTATTAAATGCTTCTTTAACAAAAAGGTTATTAAATTTGTAGTTGTTCCGGTGTTTGTTTTTTTGTTAGCGGCAGCTATAATTATTCCCACCCTTATATACCCAAGCATAAAATACAACAATGCTCTTAAATATATCGATGACGGAGATATCTCGGCCGCTTGCAGTGAGCTTTCAAAAATAAACGGTTATAAAGATAGTGCGGCTAAGCTTGCCGACCTTGTTAAAAAGGATGAAGCCCTCGCAATCTATACTGCCAAAATCGGCGATACAGTTACATTTGGTAAATATGAGCAGGATGCGAATAACGATAACGGCTATGAGCCGCTCAAATGGACAGTTATTGATAAAAAAGGCAATAAATTATTTTTAATAAGCAGTTATTGCATTGAAAAAATCCCCTATCATAACACCTTGACTGATATTACTTGGGCTGAATGTTCGCTTAGAGAATGGCTTAACTCAAA